>JBOIGA010000049.1:0-3066 GCA_050741875.1 Burkholderiales bacterium | reverse complement strand
ATACATCGGGAGTCGAGTTCGACATGCTGTTTGGTTCGGCGTACAAGGGAATTCCCCTCGTGGCCGCGCTGGCGATGAGTTTCGGCGAAAGCGGCCGCACGGTGCGTTTCTGCTTTAACCGCAAAGAAGCCAAAGACCACGGCGAAGGCGGCGAGATCATCGGCGCCGCTCCGGCGGGACGCGTGCTGATCGTTGACGACGTCATCTCCGCGGGAACTTCGGTCCGCCACTCGGTGCGAATGATTCGCTCCGCTGGCGCCACACCTTGCGCACTCGCGGTTTCGCTCGATCGAATGGAAAGAGGCGTCGGTCAGCTTTCGGCGGTGGAGCAGGTCAAAGCCGAATTCGGCATTTCCGTCATCAGCATCCTGACCCTGCGCGACTTGATTGCGTTTCTCGAAGCCGGATCCGAATACAACTCGCATCTCGAAGCGATCCGCCGTTACCGCGAACAATACGGAGCTCTCCCAAATGCGCTTTAGTCTTGTCCTGGCATTGTTGCTGGCGGCGCCCGTGTATGCCGGCACGTACAAATGGGTGGACGAAAACGGAGTGACGCATTACGGCGACCGCGTTCCTCCTGAATACACAAATCGCGGCAATCAGGAGTTGAACAGGCGTGGCGTCGTCATCCGGAAAACGGAACCCGCGATGACTCCGGGGCAACGCAAAGCCATCGCCGACGAGCGCGAAGCACGCAAATTCGAAGAAAAAATAGCGGCTGAACAAAGGCGGCAGGACGACGCGTTGCTCATGACTTACACCAGCGTTGGCGAAATTGAACTGAAGAAAGAGCGCGACTTGCAGCAAATTGAGCAAGCGATCGCTAACTTGCAAGGGCAGGTCCAAAGCGCGCAGGAACGGCTGAACGAACAGCAGAAACGCGTCGAGCCGTTTACCAGAACGGGCAAGCCGGCGCCGGAGGAACTCGCGTCCGACATCGCCGAGACCCGCGAACAGGTCGCGCGCCTCAACAGCCGCATTGCGCGAAAAGTGGAAGAGTCCGCCGAGATCGGTGCGAAGTATGAGGCGTACAAGAAACGCTTCGCCGAGTTGAAGGGAGAGACTCCGCCCGAGGCGGCGTCTCGATGAGATTCGCCCTTTTCATTCTGGCTTTGATGGCTGGTGCGGCGGGCGCGGAGACTCTGTATAAATCGGTCGGCGCCGATGGCAAAGTCACTTACAGCGATCGCCCGACCGATGATTCGAGCGCAAAGGCTTTGAACTTTTCGAATCTTCCTCCTTCTGCCTTGCCCGAATCTCTCGTTCACTACCAGCGCGATCTGCAAAAAGGTGTGGACGCGCGACTATCGGCGACTTCAAACGGCGAAGCCCAGTTCTTCATGGCTCAATGGTGCGGGTATTGCCGACAGGCCAAGGCATATCTCAACGCGAAAAAAATCGTGTATCGCGAATACGACGTGGAAACGCCCGCGGGCAAGAACGCGTTCGCGCAGTTTGGCGGCGGCGGAATTCCGGTCCTCCTTTGGAAAGGCCGGCGCGTGAACGGGTTTTCGCCGGCGGCTTACGACAGTCTTTTCAGCGTTCGTTAAATCTTAGATTCTTCTAGTTTCCGCCTGACGATCTCGTTGAGTTGCGCTGGATTGGCGCGTCCCGCAGTTTTTTTCATCACTTGGCCGACAAAAAACGTGAGCAGTTTTTCTTTTCCGGCTCGGTAATCCGCAACCTGTTTTGGACTATTGGCGATGACTTCGATGACGAGCATTTCGAGCTCGCTTGTATCCGAGAGTTGTTTAAGCCCGCGTTCGGCAATAATGGCGTCAACGTCAACTTTCCCCTCCGCCAGCGAGTCAAACACTTGTTTCGCGGTTTTCGACGACAAAGTTCCGTCCGCGATCCGTGCAAGCACGCCCGCAAGATGCGCTGACGCGATCGGGCTCCGATCGAAGCCGAGCTCGCTCCGGTTGAGCAGCGCTGCGAGCTCTCCCGTGACCCAGTTCGCCGCGAGCTTCGGATCCGCGGAGAACGATTGCAATACGGCCTCGTAATACGCCGCCGACTCGCGGCTGGAAGTCAGTACCTGCGCGTCGTAGTCCGATAGCTTAAGTTCGGCAACATAGCGCGCCCGTTTGGCCTTCGGTAATTCAGGCAGCTTCTCGCGCACGGCTTCAATCCATTCCGCTGAAATCGCGAGCGGCAAAAGATCGGGATCGGGAAAGTAGCGGTAGTCGTGCGCTTCTTCTTTGGTTCGCATCGCGCGCGTCTCGTTTTTTTCCGGGTCGTAGAGCCGAGTTTCCAGGATGACTCGGCCACCTGACTCGAGCACGTCAATCTGCCGCGCGGCTTCGAACTCGATCGCCTGCTTCAAAAAGCGAAACGAGTTGAGATTCTTTATCTCGCAGCGCGTGCCGAGTCGAGCGTCGCCGGCTTTTCGCACCGACACGTTGGCGTCCACGCGAAACGATCCTTCCTGCAGATTGCCGTCGCAAACGTCAATCCATCGCACAAGCGCATGCAAGGCGCGGGCGTACTCGACCGCTTCATCGGCGCTTCGAATGTCAGGCTCGGAAACGATTTCCAGAAGCGGCGTCCCCGCCCGGTTCAAATCTATGCCGCTCGCGTTAGCGGCGTGCACCGACTTTCCCGCGTCCTCTTCGAGGTGCGCGCGAGTTAAACGCACCGATTTGCTTTCGATATCGATGGCGCCCCCCACGACGACCGGCTGCTCGTACTGGCTGATCTGATAGCCTTTGGGAAGGTCGGGATAAAAATAATTCTTGCGGGCGAAAATCGAGACCGGACTGATTTCTCCGTTGACCGCGAGACCAAATTTAATCGCTGCTTCGACCGCCGCGCGGTTTGCAACCGGCAACACACCTGGGAGCGCGATGTCCACTGCGCTCGCATTGACGTTCGGCGCCGCGCCAAAATCCGTGGCGGCTCCCGAAAATATTTTCGACTTCGTTTTGAGCTGGGCGTGGACTTCGAGCCCGATGACGATTTCCCACTCCTCACTCCTCACTCCTCACTCCTCACAGCGAACGCCTCCGGCAATCGCTCATGCCAATCCGTCACCTTCTGATACTGGTGAGCGGCGTTCAGCAT
>JBOIGA010000048.1:0-15534 GCA_050741875.1 Burkholderiales bacterium | reverse complement strand
GTTTGATCTTCTTCGCGTTCTCGCGCACGCTCTGGCTGTCTGCGGCACTACTCGTTCCCATCGGGCTGTTCGTGATGATTCAAATGGCGTCGTCCAATACCCTCATTCAATCCATGACGCCGGACCATTTGCGCGGAAGGGTCATGGCGGTCTATTCGATGATGTTCATGGGAATGGCGCCCGTTGGCGCGCTCCTGGCCGGCGCGCTCGCGAATACGCTCGGCGCGCCGATGACAGTCGCCCTCGGAGGAGGTGTTTGCATCGCCGCGGCGCTGCATTTCGCGAGAAGGCTTCCCGCGTTGCGGGACGAAGCGAGGCAGATCATCGTCGCCCTGCAAGCCGAGGGAGGCGCGCCGGTGGAGGAGATGACGGGTCAAACGAGCGCGGCCGCTTCGCGTCGTTGAAGGCGGCGAACCAAGAAGGCGTCCGTCGTATGGCGGTCAGGAGCCGTTGATGCCGACAGTCTGACTCGAACAGACGACCTACCGCTTACAAGGCGGTTGCTCTACCACTGAGCTATGCCGGCACAAAAGCAGGACTGAGGCAGAGGGACTGAGGACTGAGTACAAGCCAAAAACACCTAAGCCCTGAGCCTCCGTCCTTATTTTACGACTTTGAGCCGCCGCTTTCCCTTCGGTGGAGGCGCGACGGGCGGACCGCTGTCGGTTTTTTTGGGCTCACTGTCCTTAGCGTGGAAAAACAGTCCGCGCCCCGTTTCCTTCGAGAAAATCGCTAGCACCGAGTCGATCGGGATCGAAATTTCGGTCGAGATGCCATTGAAGCGCGCAGTGAATTGAATGACATCGTTGCCGAGCTTCAGATTGCGGCTCGCGGTCTGGCTGATGTTTAGAACGATTTCGCCGTCTTTGACGTACTCTTTCGGCACGCGCGTGCTCGGGTCCACTTTGACCGACAGATACGGCGTGAGTCCGCTGTCGCCGCACCATTCGTAAATCGCGCGCAGGAGATAGGGCTTGGCGGCGATCTCTTTCATTTTCGCATGACTTTCTCGGAAGGCGTCAAACCGTCTATGAACGCCGGGCGGCTGAAAAGCCGCTCGGAATACTTCATCAGCGGCGCCGCCTGCTTCGGCAGCTCGATCGCATAGTGGTTGAGCCGCCACAAAAGCGGCGCAATGGCGACGTCAAGCATCGAGAATTCCTCACCCAGCATGTATTTCTGCCGCTGAAAAACGGGAGAGATCGTCGTCAGGCTGTCGCGAATGATGTTGCGCGCGGCATCGGCAGTCCTTTGGTTGCCTTTCTCCAGCGCATCTATGTGGCAGAACATCTCATTCTCGAAGCGAAACAAAAACAGCCTGGCCCGCGCGCGCATCACGGGATCGGCGGGCATCAACTGTGGATGCGGAAAACGTTCGTCGATATATTCGTTGATGATATTTGATTCGTACAGAATCAGATCGCGCTCGACCAGAACTGGCACTCGATTGTACGGGTTCATGACCGCGAGGTCTTCGGGCTTGTTGAAAAGGTCCACGTCCATGATCTGGAAGTCCATTCCCTTTTCGTACAGGACGATGCGGCAGCGCTGACTGAAGGGACACGTGGTGCCGGAGTACAAAGTCATCATCAGTGAATATCCTTCCAATATTCCCGCTTGAGGAAATAAACCAGGACCGCCAACGCGATGAGAAAAAACACGACGATGATGCCGATCTGGATGCGCACGCCTTTGATCGGCTCCGCCATCCACACCAGGTAGCTGACGAGGTCGGAAACCATCTGATCGTACTGAACGGGAGTGAGCTCGCCTTTTGTCTCGAGCACGAGCTTCGTATGGCCGCGGTCGTCCTTCTTGAGGCGCTGTACGCCTTGCAGCTCCCACAATACGTGCGGCATGGCGACGTTCTGGAAGACGACGTTGTTCCAGCCGGAAGGCGAATTCTCGTCGCGATAGAAGCCCCGCAGATAGGTGTAAAGCCAGTCTGGGCTGCGCGAGCGTGCGATCACCGACAAATCCGGCGGCGGCACGCCGAACCACTCGCGCGCGTCCTTACCCGCCATGGCGACCTTCATCGCCGAACTCACTTTGTCACCGGTGAAAATGAGGTAGTCGCTGATCTGCTCTTCGGAAAGTCCGAGATCCTTGAGCCGGTTATATGACATCTGCGCCGCGGAATGACAGCTCAGGCAGTAGTTGACGAAGTATTTCGCCCCGCGCTGTAGCGTGACCGCGTCCTGCAGATTGAGCGGCGCGGGATTGAGCTCGGCCTCCTCCGCCGCGAAAATCCAAAGCGGAAGACAAAGCGCCAGGGCAACAACGATCCTCACGTTGTCACCCGCTCGGGCACGGGTCTCGTTTCGTCGCGCCGCGAATACCAAGGCATCAGCAGAAAGAAGCCGAAGTAGATCACCGCCAGCGCCTGTGCAATGTGCGTGCTCAAGGTCGTTGGCTGCAACGTACCCAGATAGCCGAGGCCGATAAAACTCGCGGCAAAAAGTGCGAGCGCGGTCTTGAACATCCGGCCGCGGTAGCGAATGGACTTGACCGGGGACTTGTCGAGCCACGGCAGGAAGCACAGGATCAAAACCGCCGCTCCCATCAGAAGCACGCCCCACACTTTGGCCGTCAGGGCGTAGAGGCCGATCAGGAGAACGACTCCGATCGCGAGCAGCACACCTCGTTTAAAGATATCCCCGCCTTTCAAGAGAGCCCACACCATGTAAAGCACGACTCCGATTCCTATCACCCATTTCAGCTCATCAGTCGTCGCACGCAGAATCGCGTAATACGGGGTGAAATACCAAAGCGGAACGATGTGCTCAGGGGTCTTCAGCGGATCGGCGGGAATGAAATTGTCGGGTTCGAGGAACCAGCCGCCCATTTCCGGCGTGAAAAAAACGATGATCGAGAAAATGATGAGAAAGACGATCGCGCCAACGCTGTCCTTGATTGTGTAATACGGGTGGAAAGGAATGCCGTCCACCGGAATGCCTCTCTCGTCTTTGTTGTTCTTGATTTCGATTCCGTCCGGATTGTTGGAACCCACTTTGTGCAACGCGACAATGTGGGCGAAGACTAGACCGAGCAGAATCAGCGGAAACAAGATCACGTGAAAGGCGAAAAAACGATTGAGCGTGACATCGGAGACGACGTAATCGCCGCGGATCCAAAGCGCGAGCTCGGGCCCGATGAGCGGAATCGCGTCAAACAACGAAATGATGACTTGCGCGCCCCAGAACGACATCTGCCCCCAAGGCAGGAGATAGCCGAAGAAGGCCTCGGCCATGAGCGAGAGATAGATGAACATTCCGATCAGCCAGACGAGCTCGCGCGGTTTACGGTGCGAGCCGTAGAGCAGCCCGCGAAACATATGGAGATACACAACGACGAAAAACAGCGAGGCGCCGGTCGAGTGCATGTAGCGGATGAGCCAGCCCCAATTGACGTCGCGCATGATGTACTCGACGGACCCGAAAGCGAGATTGGCGTCGGGTTTGTAGTACATCGTGAGGAAGATTCCGGTAACGAGCTGAATCACCAGAACGAGCATCGCGAGCGATCCGAAGAAGTACCAGAAGTTGAGGTTCTTCGGCGCGAAATATTCGGAAACGTGCGCTTTCCAGGTTTCGTCGAGCGGATAACGCTCGCCGATCCACTTCATCAGAGCTCTCACCGCGGCCTCAAGTTTTTTTATCTTCGCCGACGAGGATGCGCGAATCGCTCAGGTACTTGTAGGGCGGAACGACGAGGTTGGTCGGCGCGGGGACGTTTTCGAAAACGCGCCCCGCGAGATCGAATTTGGATCCGTGGCATGGGCAAAAGAAGCCTCCGGGCCAGTCCGTTCCCAGACCGCTTTGCTCGCCGCCGTAAAGCTTCTTCGTCGGACTGCAACCCAGATGCGTGCAGATTCCGACGACGACAAAAATCTCGGGTTTGATCGAGCGCGTCGGATTCTTGCAGTATTCGGGTTGCTCAGATTCGCTCGAATCGGGATCGGCGAGACGGTCCTCGACTTTCGGCAAATTCGCCACCATCTCCTCGGTGCGGCGAAGAATCCAGATGGGTTTGCCGCGCCACTCCGCGGTTTGCAGCTTGCCGGGCTCTATTCCGCCTACCTCAACTTCGATCGGCGCTCCCGCCGCCCGCGCCCGAGCGCTGGGCATCATGCTGGCCACAAAAGGGGCTGCCGCCGCAACCGTCGCGATCCCTCCGGCCACTCCGCTCGCGATCAGTAGCGCCCGTCTTTTCCCATCGGCAGGTTGTTCGTCCAAGCCCTGTCTCCGAATAAAAGCGTATATTTTACCCAAATTGTTCTGCCAACTTAAAGGGTTTCATCCTTTTCGTTCGCAAGATCAACGGCTTGCCTCACGATCTAGCGTGCGGCGGATCTAGCGTCCGGCGCAAAATTTCTTTCGTATCCTGGCAGGTTGGGGAATAATCAGTTTCGTCTCCAACCACCTCTAAAAAGAATATGCGGAAATTCTGGCTCATCTTCGCGCAGGCCGCGACGATCAGTCTGGCGATCTTGTTTGTAATTTCCACGCTGAAACCGGAGCTTCTCCCGCGCGAGGAGTTCGTCGTGGTCAAAGAAGCGGCGGCGCCCTCGGACGCCGCGAAGGTCGTGTCTTACAGTGAAGCCGCCAAGCGGGCGATGCCGGCGGTGGTCAATATTTTTACCAGCAAGACCGTCAAAGACGCGCCTTTCACCGATGATCCCTTGTTTCGCCGATTTTTCAGGGCTCCGGACGAACGAGCGATCAGCTTGGGCTCGGGAGTGATTGTGAGTTCTGAAGGCTACGTTCTCACCAACAACCACGTAGTCGAAGCCGCTGGCGAAATCGAGTTAGTGCTCGCTGACGGCAGAACAGCGGCCGCGCGTCGGATTGGTGCCGATCCCGAGTCAGATCTCGCGGTGCTGAAGGCCGAGCTCGACGACCTTCCGGCGATCACCCTTGGTTCCTCGGATACGGCAAAAATAGGCGATGTCGTGCTCGCCATCGGCAATCCCTTCGGCGTCGGCCAGACCGTGACGATGGGAATCATCAGCGCCTTGCAGCGCAGCCAGCTCGGCATCAACACCTTCGAAAACTTCGTGCAGACCGACGCGGCGATCAACCCCGGCAACTCGGGCGGAGCGCTCGTGGACATTCAAGGGAATTTGATCGGAATCAATACCGCGATCTATTCGCGAACCGGAGGATCGCTCGGAATCGGTTTCGCCATCCCGACCAGCATCGCCAAGCACGTGATGGAAGAGATCATCACGACCGGCTCGGTGACCCGCGGGTGGATCGGCGTCGAGGCGCAGGACGTCTCGCCTGACCTTGCGGAAGCGTTCAACCTCGCCGCGACCAAAGGCGCGCTGATCTCGGGGGTTTTGCCGCGGGGACCTGCCGATGTAGCGGGTATCCAACGCGGCGATATTCTGGTCGGCGTGGAAGGTTCGCGGGTCACCGATGCCGCCTCCATGCTCAACCTCATCGCCCCGCTCAAACCCGGCACGTCGAAGAAGTTCGCCCTGCTGCGGAAGAATGACCAGATCGAGCTCGATATAATCGTGGGAAGACGACCGTCTATAACGCGCCGCGAGTTACCACCCCAGCGCTTAGCGCCTCCTTGACAAGGACGGGAACGGTCGAAAAAAAGGGGCGCTTTATAAGGCGCCCCAAAACACCAAAGGAGGAGGAAAACAAGGAGCAGGCTTCGAGAAGCTCACTCTTCGCTTCCGATTCCTTAAGAGCAAGTTCGATGCCTGTTTTTCGACCTCGCCCAAATCAACGAGTTATAAAAATCGCCGCGAAAAATGGCCGCCGCGATATGCGCGGAGTTGACGAAAAACGTCAAGGAGACCGGTAGGCGGGATGAACTTGAGTGTGAATTTTGATCCGGACTCCCTTCATCCCTCATCCCTTCATCCTTTTTCTACTCCCTCCCCCATCCATAACCGATCCCGGTCATCAGTCGGCTCAAGCCATAGCTCAGCCAGGTGATGATGCGGGTGTGTAGAGGTTGTTTTCGCCAGCCTTCGCGAAAGACTCTCGTTGCGCCTTCGGCCACCGCCCGCTCCAGATCCGCGCGAAGCTCGCGCGCGAAGCGCTCATCTTCTATGACGAGATTGGCCTCTCTCGCAAGCAACAGGCTGAAAGGATCGATGTTCGATGAGCCCACGGTCGCCCAAGCTCGATCGATGACCGCGACTTTGGCGTGCATGAAGCTTTTGTGGTAATGCCATATCTCGACGCCCGCATCGAGAAAGGCGCCGTAGAGCGCACGCGACGCAAAATGCATCAGCACATATTCGACCCGGGCTTGCAACAGCAAAATAACGCGCACGCCGCGCGCCGCCGCGTTCACCAGCGAGCGCCGAAAATTCAGCCCCGGAAGGAAATAGGGGCTGGCGATAAGGATTTCGTTTTTGGCGTTGTCGATCGCGCCGAGGTAGGCCTGCTCGATGTCCCGGCGATGCCGCAGATTGTCGCGAACGATCAGTTGCGCAGTTTGCCCGCCGTGGAGGGCTGCGTCCAGCTTGCCCCAGTTTTTCGGCCGCCGCCTTTCCTTGAGCTGCGACCACGTCACCACCGCCCAAAGCCGCCGCACCACGCGCTGGATTTCAGCGACGACGGGACCTTCGATTCGTACCGCGTAATCGTAGCGTGGGGGCTTGTGTCCGGGCGTGTGCAGGTCATGGATGATGTTGATTCCCCCGATGAACCCAACTTTGGCGTCGACGACGCAAAGCTTCCGGTGCAAACGCCGCAAGCGATGCCGCATGAGCCAGGGATGCACAGTCTCGGGACGATACAAGAGCACTTCGACTCCAGCGCGCTCCATTGCCGCGATACACGCTTTGGGAAAGTTGCGCGAGCCGAAACCATCGATCAACAGATGTGTTGAAACGCCCCGAATGGCGGCGCGTTGCAATGCGCCGCCGACCTGCTCGCCGGCTTCGTCGGCCTCGAAAATATAGCTTTCGAGATAGACCTCTTCGCGCGCATCGTCTATCGCCTTTTCGAGCGCCGGAAAATACTCGGTTCCGTTGCGCAGCAGCCGGACATCGTTTCCCGGCACCAAGCCGCTCATGCCTTGGTCAGGGTCGCCGAAAGCGCGGCGTGGTCGGACATTCTTCTCCAGTGCCGGCCGCGGTAGACATGCGTGTGTTGCACCGCGAAACCGCGGACGTAGATGCGGTCAAGCCGCAACAGCGGAAACGCCGAAGGAAAACTGCGCGCTAACCTGCCGCCGGTCGCTTCGAACGCTTCATAGAGATTGAGGCGCCCGGAAAGCGTCAAATGACCGCGTCTGCGCCAATCGTTGAAGTCGCCGGCGATGATGAGCGGCGCGTTTTGCGGAACGAGGCTTTCTATCCGATCGCGCAGCGCCAACAATTGCCACTCACGGCCGCGGGAAAACAATCCCAGATGAACGTTGACGCAATGCAAGGTCTCGTTCCATCCTGGGATTTCGATCTCGCAATGCAAAAGGCCGCGCGATTCGAAGGCGTGCGCGGAAACATCCTGGTTGTCCCATGAAATAATCGGAAAGCGGCTCAGAATCGCGTTGCCATGGTGGCCCTTGTCGTAGGCCGCGTTCTTGCCGTAAGCATACTGCGGCCACACGGCATCGGCGAGAAATTCGTATTGCGGCTGCGCCGGCCAGTTAGCGAAAAGCGCCGCACGCCGCTCGTGCGTGCCCTGCACCTCTTGCAAAAAAACGATGTCGGGCCGCAACGCCCGCAGCCCGTCGCGCACCTCGTGCACAACCACCCGCCCGCCGTTTAGACGCGAAAAACCCTTGCGGATGTTATAAGTGACAACGCGAAGCGTGCGCATCAACGCTCCCGGCTTTTACGGTCGAGCATTTCCTTCGCAACTCCCTCAATTTGACGTTGAACGTCGCGACGAATGATCGCCGCGCCGATGATCGGCGGGATCCAGAAATCGGTTTCCATCATCGCAGAGTAGCCGAGTTCTACTTCGCTCTCGGTTTCGGTAATGCGCCACTCGCCACGCATGTTTTCAAATTGCCAGATACTGATTTGAACCCAATGGCCCGCGGCGGCCGTTCCTCGATTTCGAATACGACCTCAATAGGAAAACGCCAGATAAGAAAGCCTGTTTCGCCTTTTTGCTCGACATGCAAAGGCTCGTGGCCGATGACCCGGCTCAAAAGCAAATCTGGAACAAAATCGGCAGGATGATTGTAGTCGGTCAGCACCGCCCATGCGAGATCGGGTTCGACCGCCACCGAAATCACGGCGTCCACTCGGATAACAGCGCGGCGACGGTAATGAAACTCAACGCGAAGAGCAGCTTGCTCATCGCCGTGCGAAGACTTACGAAACTTCGAGCATCCTTTGCAGCGCCAGGCGGGCGAGGTTCGCTTCTTGTTCAGGCACGCTGATCCGATTGACGACCTTCCCCTCCGCCAGATTCTCGAGCGCCCAAGCGAGATGCGGTGGGTCAATTCGCGCCATGGTCGAGCACATGCACACCGTCGGCGCCATGAACTGGACGATTTTCCCCTGCGGCTTGAATTCTTCAGCGATTCGATTCACCAGATTCAACTCGGTGCCGACCAGCCAGCGCGTGTTCGGCGGCGCTTCGCGGATCGTGTTGATGATGTACTCGGTGGAGCCGACGTAATCGGAAGCGCGGCACACTTCGAACCCACATTCCGGATGCGAAATGACGATTCCGTCCGCGTACTGATTACGAAAACGGATGACGTGCTGAGGCTGGAACATCTGATGCACCGAGCAATGGCCCTTCCACAGAAGTATTTTCGAGTCTTTGATTTCTTCTTGACTGAGCCCACCCAACGGCTGGTCGGGGTCCCATACCCGCATTTTTTCGAGCGGGATATCCATCTTGTAACCGCTCCAGCGCCCGAGATGCTGATCGGGGAAGAACAGCACTTTTTCGCGCCGCTTAAACGACCATTCGAGAATCGCGCCCGCGTTGCTGGAAGTGCAGACGATTCCGCCGTGCTCTCCACAGAAAGCCTTTAGATCAGCGGCGGAGTTGATGTAGGTGACCGGAGTAACGGTCTCATCGGGATTCAACACCTCGGACAGCTCGCGCCACGCGCGCTCGACTTTGGCCAGATTCGCCATGTCGGCCATCGAGCAACCCGCATTCAAGTCGGGAAGGATGACCGTGCGCTTGCCGTTGGTCACGATGTCCGCGACTTCGGCCATGAAATGCACTCCGCAAAAGACGATGTATTCCGCATCCGTTTGCGCGGCGAGCTTCGAGAGCTTGAGTGAATCGCCGGTCAAATCAGCATGCTTATAGACGTCGGCGCGCTGGTAGTGGTGGGCGAGCAGCACCATCCGTTTGCCCAGCGCGGCCTTCGCGGCGCGAATCCGCTCCTCGCAGGCTTGCTCCTCCATCTCATCGAAACGGTCGAAAGCAATTGCGTTGACTTGCATGCCGATACCTCGTCTTGGAATCAGTCGAATTAAGCGGCGCTTTTGCGTCCGCTTGAATTCGACGTATGGTCAATTAGACCGCTTTTCAAGCCTTAGGTGCAAACTCCGGAAGCCGACGGATCGCCGCAGCGTTGCTCCATGAAAAAACCTTCTTCGCTGCTTCCTTGCAAGGCAGCCAGATAAAGCCAATATGCTCGCGAGAATTGAGCTTGATCGGAAGCGGTTCCGGCAGGAGCAACCCGAATACATGCTCATCGTTATGCGTGACTCCCGGCGCGTAGCGATGCCGCCATTCGGCGAAAATCTCGAAGCGGTACTCCACCCTCCAATCAGTCAGCGAGTACGTGTGCGCGTCGAGGCCTGTTTCTTCCGCGACCTCGCGAACGGCAGTGTCAAATAAATCTTCGCCGGCGTCCTGACTCCCGGTCACTGATTGCCAGTATCCGGGATGGTCGGCGCGTTCGAGCAAAAGAACTTGACGATCGCGAGTGTAAACAATGACCAACACCGACACGGGAATCTTGGAGCGGGCCATTGCCCACCAGAGCTAAGCGTTTCCCGGATTGCGAAGACGAATGTGAAGCTCTCTCAGCTGCTCGTCATCCACAGTGTTTGGCGCCTCCGTCAGCAGGCATTGAGCGCGCTGGGTCTTGGGAAAAGCGATGACATCGCGGATGGAGTCAGCGCCAGCCATGAGCGCGACGATGCGGTCGAAGCCGAAAGCGATTCCGCCGTGCGGCGGCGCGCCGTATTGAAGATTGTCGAGCAGAAAGCCGAACTTGTGCCGGGCTTCTTCTTCCGAAATCTGGAGCGCGCGAAAAACCTTCTGCTGCACTTCGGCGCGGTGAATCCGGATCGAGCCGCCGCCGATTTCCCAGCCGTTCAGAACCATGTCGTAGGCTTTCGAGAGCGCCGACTCGGGCTTCGATGCGAGAAGATCCTCGTGGCCGTCTTGTGGCGCGGTAAACGGGTGGTGCATCGCCTGCCAGCGCCTGTGCTCCTCGCTCCACGCGAACATCGGGAAATCTTCTACCCACAGCGGCTTCCAACCCGATTCGGCGAGTCCGCGCTCGTGACCGATTTTTGTCCTCAGCGCGCCCAACGCTTCACTGACCACTTTCTCCCGATCAGCGCCGAAGAAAATCAGATCGCCATCTTGCGCGCCCGTACGCTGCAAGATTTTCTTGACCACATTCCCGGGGAGAAACTTGAGAATCGGGGACTGCAAACCTTCCGTCCCGCGCGCGGTTTCGTTCACCTTGATGTAAGCGAGCCCTTTCGCGCCATAGATCTTCACGAACTCTCCGTACTCATCGGCCTGCATGCGCGAAATCTCACCGCCTTTCGGAACGCGCAGCCCGGCGACTCTTCCGTCTTTCAAATTCGCCGCGTCGCGAAAAACCTTGAATTCCACCTCGCGCATCACGTCGGTTAGCTCGGTCAGCGCGAGCGGCACACGCAGATCGGGTTTGTCAGAGCCGTACTTGTTCATCGCTTCCGCGTAACTCAAGCGCGGAAACGGATTCGGCAGGGCGATATTCAGGACCTCCTTGAAAACCGTGCGGACCAATTCTTCCATGAGCTGCATGACTTCTTCTTGCGAAAGGAACGAGGTCTCGACATCAATCTGGGTGAATTCGCCCTGACGATCGGCGCGAAAGTCCTCGTCGCGGAAACACTTGACGATCTGGTAGTAGCGGTCGAAACCCGCGACCATCAGGAGTTGTTTGAACAACTGCGGCGATTGCGGAAGCGCATAAAACTGCCCCGGCTGCACGCGCGATGGAACGAGATAATCGCGCGCTCCTTCGGGCGTTGAGCGAGTCAGGACCGGGGTTTCGATATCAATGAAGCCGTGCGCATCGAGGAACTTGCGCACCGCCATCGCCGTGCGATGGCGCAGCTTGAGGTTTTGCTGCATGGGCGGCCGGCGCAAGTCGATGACTCTGTGCTTGAGCCGTACGTTCTCGGACAAATTCTCTTCGTCCAGCTGAAAAGGTGGCGGGACCGCGGGGTTGAGTATCCTGATGTCACTTGCGACCACCTCGATATCACCGCTTTTCAGATCGGGATTCGCCGCGCCTTCCGGCCGCAGTCGCACACGGCCTTTTACCCCCAGAACGAATTCGCTCCGCACTTTTTCGGCGGTACGAAACATTTCGCTTTCATCTGGGTTGCACACGACTTGCACGAGCCCTTCGCGATCGCGTAAATCAATGAAAATCACCCCGCCATGATCGCGCCGCCTGTGGACCCAACCATTCAGCGTGATGGTTTGGTCAAGATGTTTGCGAGTAATGTTTCCACAGTAGTCGGTGCGCATCGCTAAAGGCAGGGATCAGAGGACAGGGGGGAGGGGTCAGGGTTCAAGATCGACCAACCTCTCGGAGTGACGAATGTTTGCCTCCTGGCTCAACAACTTCAGACGCTCCCGCCCCTGATCCCTGTTCCCTGGCTGCTGATCCCTAAGCTCAGGCGTGACCACTCCCATTGAAATGACATAGCGGATAGCTTCGTCCACGCTCATGTCGAGTTCGATCACGTCTGCCCTTGGCAGCATCAGTACGAAACCGGAAGTCGGATTCGGAGTGGTCGGCACATAGACGCTTACATAATCGCCCGGCAAGTGATTGATGATATCTCCGCCCGGCTTGCCCGTGAGGAAGGCGATGGTCCACACACCCTCGCGCGGATATTGCACGAGCAGCGCTTGACGGAACGCCTGCCCGCTTTTCGAGAAAAGCGTGTCGCTGACTTTTTTAACGCCATAGTAAATGTGTTTGACGATGGGGATGCGGGCAAGCACGCCTTCCCAGTAGACGAGCATCTGCTGGCCGAGGACATTGGCGGCAAAAACGCCGGTCAGGAACACGACGAGCAGCGTCAGAATGACGCCTAAGCCTGGAATGTGAAACCCGATCCACGAGCGCGGATGTAACGCATCGGGAAGCAGCAGCAAGCTCTGATCCATGACTCCGATCAGCACGCCGAGGACCCAAAGCGTGATTCCGAGCGGAATCCAGATCAAAAGACCGGTAATGAAATAACGTTTGATTTGCATGACCGCTGAAGGCGGCGTTTCGCGAGTGATCGAACCAGCTTATTCGCAAGCCGGACAAGCGCCGGCGCCGCATTCGGTCGCTGGTTTCTTTTCGGTTTCGGACGCGGGTTTGGCTTCTTTGGATTCTTCCGAAGTTTTCTTGTCGGTTTTGGGCTTGCCTTTGAAATCGGTTGCGTACCAGCCACTTCCCTTCAACTGAAAGCCCGCGGCGGAGAGCATTTTGTTGAAGCTCGCGCTGCCGCATTCGGGACATGATGCGATGCTCGCGTCGCCGATTTTTTGCAAATATTCCTTCTGAAATCCGCACGATTGACAGCGGTATTCGTAGATGGGCATGGCAATCCTTTGAAAAGAATTGAGTATACCGTAAACGTCTCTCTACATGGGGCGTTGAGGTGGCAAATCAAGTCCTTGCGCGTTTACTCGCGCAGGGGTTCCATGCTAACTTGAACTGAATTTCGCCGTCAGGAGTATCGAGTAATGAACAGATTCACTGGAATCGCCATCGCTGCCGCAAGTCTCTTCGCACTCGCACCGATTTCAAGCACGATCGCGGCCGAAGGTAAAATCATTTGCGACGGGGTCAACGCCTGCAAGGGCCGGGGCGACTGCAAGACAGCGGCAAACGCCTGCAAAGGGCAGAACGGGTGTAAAGGCAAAGGCTTTTTGGCGCTGACTCCAAAGCAGTGCGAAGAAGCTCGCGCCAGAGCGAAAAAAGATTAGGTCAGCCGAACTATCCGCTGCAAGCTTGGCTCCAACCGTTCCCAATGACAAGACCACTTCCCTTTCTCGGCTTCGGCCTAGGGCTTCGCACCGAGCACTACGACTCCATTCTCGAAACGCTTCCTCCGGTCGACTGGTTCGAGGTGCTTTCCGAAAACTATCTTGTGCCGGGAGGGAAACCGCTTTACTACCTCGATCGTATTCGCGCCGAGTATCCAGTGGTGATGCACGGGGTGTCGCTGTCGATTGGCGGTGACGAGATCAACCGCGATTACCTAAAAAAATTGAGGGAGCTGGCGAATCGCGTGCAGCCCAAGTGGATTTCAGATCACCTTTGTTGGACCGGGATCCAAGGGAAGAATCTGCACGACCTGATGCCTTTACCTTACACCGAAGAGGCCGTCGCGCACGTGGTTTCACACGTAAACGAAGTGCAAGAGTTTCTAGGCCGGCGCATTCTCTTAGAGAACGTGTCGAGTTATGTCACTTATAAACAGTCGGGCATGAGCGAATGGGATTTTCTGCGGGCGATCGCGGAGCGCGCCGACTGCTACATCCTGCTCGACGTAAACAATATCTACGTATCGAGCTTCAACCACGGTTTCGATCCCGCGGCTTATCTGCGGGGGATTCCGGTCGAACGCGCGCAGCAGTTCCATCTTGCCGGACATCGCAACTGCGGTAACTACATCGTGGACACCCACGACGACGCCGTGATCGATGCCGTTTGGGAGCTATATGCCGAAGCCGTGCGACGATTCGGCGATGTCTCGACCATGATAGAGCGCGACGACCATATCCCTCCCCTGGCCGAATTGCTCCAGGAGCTGGATCGCGCGCGCAGCATCGCCAGCGCTGTGCAGACCGAATTGGCGGCGTGACGACTCGTGACGACTCTCTACGAACTGCAAAAGAAGTTCCAGGACTACGTTCTTTCTCCGCAACCCGGGATGGAGCTCGAAATCATCGGCACGCCTGACGCTGACGCGACGACGCGTCTTGAAATCTATTCCGACGCCTATCGTCTGCGTCTGATCGAAGCGCTAGCGACCGACTATGTCGCGCTAAAGGCTCTGACCGGGGAAGAAGAATTCGATCGCCTCGCGCGCGACTTCATCGCCTCGCACCCCTCGACTTACTTCAACGTCAGATGGTTTGGCGCTCCGCTCGCTGCGTTCCTGCGAAAAGCCGCGGTCGATCGTCCGGAATTGAGCGAAATGGCCGAATTCGAATGGGCGATGACGCTCGCTTTCGATGCGCCCGATGCGGCTACGCTCAGCACGGAAGAAATGGCCTCGGTCCCGCCGCAGTCGTGGCCCGAGATGACATTCGCCTTGCATCCCTCGGTGCAGCGTCTAACGCTGCACACCAACGTCCCGCAGATTTGGAAGGCCGCCGACAAGAATGAACACTTGCCTCCCGTGAAGGCCGAGACGGCCGATTGGATTCTTTGGCGGCGGGACTACAAGACCTATTTCCGATCTTTGAATGGCGACGAAAGTTTCGCCCTCGAACGCGCCGCTTCTGGTGCGAGCTTCGCGGACATCTGCGCGGGACTGGTGGAATGGATCGATGAAGACTGCGTTGCGCTACACGCTGCCGGGCTATTAAAAGGATGGGTCACCGAAGGTCTGCTTTCGCGGGTAGTTGTCGCCCCCTAGAGACAGGTAGAATTTAGCTGAATCAATGAGATGACGCTTCCGTGTCAAACGTTTGTCGCTGTAACCCAACAGGTTGCTCCCTAGTTTCTCCGATGCTAAAGCTTTAACGTACTGATTCTAAGTCAAATCTTCTGGTGGCATAGCAATTGCGATATCCGCTCCGGGCTCGGCCAAGGGGTGAATCTGTTTGCCTCTTCGGTCCGTAAGGATTGCCAGCGGCGCACCGGTCCGCGCGGTTAGGGAAACCAAGCCAGAAACCGGGCATTTCCTAAACTTTCTCGAGGAGGTTGTTCATGAACGTCAAGAAGATTACCGGAGCCGCCGTTGCTTTAGCCGCCGCCACCATGTTCATTGGCGCGGGCGTCACCAGCGCGGTTGCGGCCGAAGGCAAGGTTGAGTGCGTAGGCGGCAACGCATGTAAAGGCAAGAGCGAGTGCAAGACCGCCAAGAGCGAATGCAAAGGCCAAAATGCGTGCAAGGGCACGGGCAAAGTAATGGCAGCCGATGACAAGGCGTGCGAAGCCGCGAAGGCCGCGAACAAGAAAAGCTAATTAAGTACCGAGTCCCCCTAGGGCGCCATGGCAGTTTGCCTGGCGCCTTTTTTTATTGGGGGCATAACGTCCCGGTTCAGCGCGGGCTGCGCAGTGGCCCGTCCGCTGGACCGGTTGTTATGCCGCGCTGCCCTCGGTAAACCC
>JBOIGA010000047.1:0-15546 GCA_050741875.1 Burkholderiales bacterium | reverse complement strand
CGCCAAGTTCGTCGCCGGTTATTTATCCGGCAGCTCGGCGAGGGTTTCAGAGGGCGTCCACTCTATGGTGGACACGGGAAATCAGGTGCTGCTGCTCTTCGGCCTTAAGCGCAGCGGACGGCCCGCCGACTCGCACCATCCTTTCGGATATGGAAAAGAGCTTTACTTCTGGGCGGTCATCGTCGCCGTGGTCCTGTTCGGCATCGGCGGAGGAATCTCCATCTACGAAGGAATCTCGCACGTTCAGCATCCCGGCGAGCTTTCGGATCCGACCTGGAACTACGTCGTCCTGGGGTTCGCGTTTGTCGTCGAAGGTATCGCGGGCGGGATCGCGCTCAAGCAGCTGCTTGCGGCGGCTGGAGAAAAAAACGTATGGCAGGCGGTGAGGACGAGCAAGGACCCGGCTGTGTTCGCCGTGCTCGGAGAAGATTTCGCCGCTCTGCTCGGAGTCGTTGTGGCGTTCGTCGGAATTTATCTGGCGCACGCATTCAACGACCCGATGATTGACGGGGTTGCTTCAATCGTCATCGGTAGCATTCTCGCGGCCGTGGCGTTGTTTCTCGTGTACGAATGCAAAGGATTGATTGTCGGCGAAGCGGCCGACCCCGAAATCGTCGCGAGTTTGGCCGCGCTAGTGCGTGAGGACCCGGACGTCGAGAGCGTCGAGCCGCCGCTCACGATGCATCTCGGGGCGAATGACATTTTGCTCAACCTGAGCCTCAGTTTCAGGCAAGGTTTGGCGGATTTGCCGCAGGCGATAGACCGCATCGAGGCGAAGATCCGCGAAAGGCATCCGAATATCAGCCGGATTTTTATCGAAGCGGGAGCGTTGAAAGTGAAGTGAGGCGTGAGGAGTGAGGGGAAAAAGCGAAGTTTCGGGTTCGCACTCCTTACAACTCACGCTTTTCAGCAGCCGCAAAAATTCTTCCGGCGGATCATAGCCGGTCGAGCGCTCGACGATACTTCCCGTTTCATCGAGGAAGATCAGAGTCGGTGTCGCGCGGACGTTCAAGTACGCGGCGAGTTCGTTCTCGCGCCGCGGTTTGCCGTCGGTCCAGACCACTTCGCGCGCGCCAAAAATGTTGAGTGCGATAACGTCGAAATTCTCGCGCGCGAAGTTGCCGATCTTCTCATCCTTGAGATTGACTTCGATCAACTTCTTGCAATAGGGGCAGCCGTCCTGGCCAAAGAACAGGACGAGTTGTTTGTCGTTCGCCGTCGCCTCTTCCACGTCTTCGGCGACGAGCAGGAAAGATTGTTTGAACCATGCCGGCAGCTCGTAGGTGTTCGGCGTGAAGGCGAGGGCAATACCAAGATTCAGCGCTAAGGCCGCGAACCAAAATTGCGCTTGCCTAACTCGGACGCTTTTCACCGAGGAACTCTCCAAGGTTTCCAAAACCCTCGATGTGGTCGCATACGACTTTGAGCGTGACCAGGATCGGCACGGCGAGCAAGACGCCGAGGGCGCCCCAGAGCCATCCCCACAAAAGCAGCGACAAGAAGACGATGACCGGATTGAGCGTGAGGCGATGGCCGACGATCATCGGATTCAAAAGCTGTCCCTCTAACGTCGTCAGAGCCAAAAAGGCGGCGGGCACCACGGCGATCCGCGCTATGTCATCGAACGTGACCATCGCGACGAACGTAAACAGCGTCAGCGCGACGAGAGGTCCGAGGTACGGAATATAGTTCAAAACCGCGGCGACTACACCCCACAAGACCGGATTGGGCATATCCAGGAAATACATCAGGATCGCGGTGACGATGCCAAGGCCGATATTGATCGCCGTGATCGTCGCGAGATATCGCGAGACTTGGTTCTCGATGTCGCGGACGAGCTCCACGGCTTTGATCTTGTCGCGCAACCGCGTCAGAACATGGATCGTCTTCCGTAAAAAAATGTCTTCCGAGGCGAGTAAAAAATACAAGAGCACGATCGCTGAAACCGCGGCGATGAGAAAATTTTGCGCGCCGGTCAGAAGCTGGCTTGAGAGAGGGGGGGGTTTGACTTCTACGGGCGGAAGCTTGGTTTTGTCTCGTCCAAGTTCCTCGACCTGTTCCGTCGCCTTCTGAATCTTCTCGACCGGCTTCTTGATCTCACGCAGCTTGTCCTCGATCTCACGCATGCGCTGTGGCGCGTTATCGAGCCATTCCATTGCCGGAGTGGAAAGGAAGTAGACCGCGGCGCCCAGTGTCGCCAACAAGCCTAGGACGACCGCGAGAGCTCCAAGCGGCGCTGGAATCCGCCATCTCGCGAGCGTGCGTACCAGAGGCGCGAATACAATGGCGCCAAGGAGCGACATGACGATGGGAAGCAGCAGGCGGGAGGCTAAATAGAGGGTGTAGAAGAGCGCCAGAATGAAAAGCGCGGTCAGCAGAAAGTCGGTTGCGCCGACGATGTCGACTTGTTTCGGCGCTTCGTCCTGCTCGGGCGGCGATGAAGAAGGGGATTCGTCCACAGCTTTGCTCATTGCTTCATGTCATTGACCTAGGTTCTATGATAAAGCGGATCGTTCTCGTGGGCGCTGGCCATGCTCACCTTTATCTCGCCAAACGGGCGCGGCTTTTTCGAGAGAGAGGGGTGGAACTTATTCTCGTCGATCCCGGCGATTTTGAATACTCGGGACTCGCGACTGGAGTTCTGGGCGGAGACTATGACTGGACACTCGATCGAATCGACGCTGGAAGGCTGATCGAAAGCAACGGCGGACGCTTCGTGCGCGATTGCGTCGCGGCGCTTGAGCCAACGGCGCGCCAGGCGCGGCTCGAATCGGGACACACGCTCGAGTACGACGCGATTTCATTCAATACCGGAAGCAAGATCAATGAAACTTTGATACCCGGGGCGGAGTGCGCTTGGATGGTGAAACCCATCGCCAATCTTTGGCGATTGCGCGCGCATCTGGAGAAAAGCCTGAGTGAGAGGTCAGCGCTCAGGGCCGTCGTCATCGGCGGCGGCGCGACTGGAGTCGAGGTCGCGGCCAACATGGATGCGCTGGCTCAACGCTGTGGGGGGAGACTCGACATTACCCTCGTTTCTTCGGCGCCGCGCGTGCTGACTCATGCTTCCAGGCGCGCGGCGAAACTGGCCGAGCGCCATCTGCGCAGCCGTGGAATTGTTCTCACGCTGGAGCGTCATATAGAGCGCATTCGCGAGGACGCGGCTTATACACGAGAAGGCGAGCGTTACGAGTTCGACGTGCTCGTGCTCGCGACCGGCCTCGTCGCCAATCCGTTGATGGGGCGTCTCGGTCTTTCCGCGGACGAAGAAAAAGGATTGTGCGTGGATGCATCGCTGCGTTCGCTCTCCGCCGATAACGTTTTCGGCGCCGGCGATTGCATCGTCTTCGACAACCGTAAACTTCCGATGCTGGGGGTCCATGGTGTGCGCCAAGCTCCGATCCTCATGCACAATCTGCTCGCGCGGCTTTGCGGCGGCGGCCTCAAACGCTATCGCCCACGACCCTGGTACTTAAGCATCTTGAATTTGGGATGTCGAGAGGCCCTTGCGCTCTGGGGTCCTTTTCATTGGCTCGGCCGGTCAAGTTTTGTGTGGAAAGACCACATCGACCGGAAGTTTCTGGCGCAATACGGGATCGGTAAGCAATAAGCCAAGCGACTCAGTCCTCAGTCCTTCAGTCCTCAGTCCTTTTATTTTGTCGCTGCTTTGGCAAAATTCGCCAGAGCGTCGCTCATCTTGCTTAGTGCCTCTCCGCATTCCGTGATGCCGTGCCGCTTGGCGAGGTACCGCTGATCGTTGTATGCCAGCCAAACGCCGCTTTTCTCGTCTTGCCAAATGAGAGCTTTTTGTGGCAAATCGATTCCGATGGTCTGCGCGCACTGCATGAGCGGCGTGCCGGCTTTGGGATTGCCGAAGATTACGACTTCGGTGGGACGTAGATCCATCCCGGCCTTCTTCGCCGCCTGGGAGTGATTGACCCTGGCGATAACAGTAACGCCTTTTTCCTTCAGGGCGGATTCGAGCCGGTCCGCCGTATCTTTCACGCTGTGCGGACTCTTGACGGCGACGAGGCCATCAGCGGCGTTGACGGAAAGAGACAAGACAAAGAGCAGGGCAAAAAAATAGCGCATGTGGATCTCCAGGAATGGTCATTCAAATTTTAGCCCAGCGGCAGCCAAAAAAACGGCGCCTTTCGGCGCCGTGGCTGTTGCCGCTTCTTTTTACGTCGTTGGCGGCCGTCGGCCCATGAGCAAAAACACCACAAACAGAATCAAACCGATGACGAAAAGAATTTTAGCGATTCCCGCCGCGGTTCCCGCAATACCTCCGAAACCGAGGACGCCTGCGACGATCGCTACGATGAGAAACAAGATCGCCCAAGTAAACATGTCTGGCTCCTTCTATTTCGATTGCGCTGGTCTCAGCGCAATGTTGTTGAGCACTTTCTTGACGCCGTTCACCGATTTCGTGATTTCCGCGGCGCGCTGTTTCTCGTCCGCTGTCTGAACGAAGCCACTTAACTGCACCGTGCCCTGGTACGATTCCACCGAAATATCGAGCGCGCTACCGGCGCCCAATTCCGATGCGAGACTCGACTTGACCTTGGTGCTGATCACCTTATCGTCAATGTATTCGCCCGTCGCGCGCTTGCTTTCGCTGCCAGCACAACCAATCAAAAAAGCGGCGAGAACGATTGGCACAAACCAACGCCATTGTTTTAACATCATTGCCATCATGCCTCCTTCATAAAAAGACCTGCAGTCAACCAATGCGAATTCTGTGCCTTGGGGCACGGATTGCGAACATTCTTATTAGAAACAAGGTCATTACCAAAACCCCGACAAACCGGTGGCTGTAAAAAATACTGGCCACGTGTAAAAAATGCTTGAGCACAAACGGGCATGGCGGAATCATTAACGAGGCGCGGAAACGTAAATGGATGACATCAAGGTTTGGAGACGGGGAAAGCGGATCGAGCTGATCGCGCGCAGAGTTGATCTGGACGCTCAGGTCCGTCGCGATTGGAACGCCCGGATCGATGGATTTATCGAGCGCGGATTCCCGCTGCTCGCCAACATGGTCGTCGGCTTCTGCTGGCCGCATCGGGCGGAATACGATGCGCGCTTTGTGGCAAAGCATTTTCGCGATCGCGGAGCGCTGACCGCTCTTCCAGCGGTAGTCGGCAAAAAAACAGCTTTGGAATTTCGCGGCTGGCGACCCGGCGTTAGGATGTCGAAAGGGGTGTACGACATACCCGTGCCGGAAGGAAGCGATGTCGTCACACCCGATGCGCTCATCGTGCCGATGATCGCTTTCGACGAACAGGCTTATCGCCTTGGCTACGGCGGCGGCTATTTCGACATCACCCTGGGCGCGATCGCGCCGAAACCGCTTGCGATCGGAGTATGTTACGAGCTTTTCAGGTTCGGCAGCCTCGACCCGCAGCCGCACGACATTGCCATGGATTTTGTCGTAACCGAAAACGGAATCCATGTTCGGCGCGAGGGCAAGCTAGCTCTTTTCGAGGCGGAGCAGTGTGCGGAAGAAGCGACGCGCCTCGCTTGCGAGCGCCGGCTTCCACGAACGCAAAATCTCGCGCATCTCCGAAAAAGCTATAGTTCGCCAGCGTGCTTGGCCAGCGAGATTGCCCCCGACTATTTCGGCAGCGAGCCCGAGGCCTAATTTGGGAACCCATTCTGCTTGAGCAAGCTCGATAAAACCTCGAGGCGCTTTTCGGCATCTGACAACTCAAGCAGTTTCTGACGCGCGGCAAGCGCCATGGGCAGGATTTCAGCGAGACGATAGCCCACCCAGAGACCGTCGTCATAACGGAAGGGCCGCGGAAAATGCTGCTCGCCCGTCTTGCTGACGATCGTCCGCAGAATTTCGGCGCAGCTTTCGAAACGCGGTGAAATCGGAACAGTTTTCTCTGCATCGATCAGCTCGACCTGTCCGCGGTGCAAGCCGCTGCTCTCCACTCGCTGTTCGGTGATGCGCGTTTTCGTCTGCCCTTCGGTCAGAAGATGAAAAATGCCGAGCTGCGGCATATCCCACTCCACGATCGAAGCAAGGCAGCCTACTGCCTCGCACGCAGCGGGAGCGCCGACGTCATCGCCTTCGCGAATCAGGAAGACACCGAAAGGACGATTGTCGCGCAGACAGTCGCGAGTCATGTCGAGGTAGCGCTGCTCGAAAATCTTGAGCTGAAGAAGACCGCCGGGAAACAGGACGGTGTTCAAAGGAAAAATTGGGATTTCGAGAGTATCCAATTCAGGATTGAGGATCGAGGATTGAGGATCGAATTATGCGTGGTGAGTTAAGGTCAACCCTGAAATAGTTTGCTCGACTGCTTTTTGATTTCCCTCAGTCCTCAGCCTGAATCCTCAATCCTGCTCTTTCAGTCGCACCCCCGGTGCCGTATGAGTACCTGAAACTCCCGGCGAAAATGGCGCGCGAGCGCTTCGGCGAAGTAGACCGATCGATGGCGGCCTCCCGTACAGCCGAGCGCGACCGTGAGGTAGCTGCGGTTGTCGCGGATATAGCAAGGCAGCCAGTCGGCGATAAAGTTCTTTATGTCTTCGTACATTTTCATCGAATCCTCATCGTCTTCGATGAACTTGATCACTGCCTCGTCTTTGCCGGTGAATGGGCGAAGCTTCGGATCGTAGTGCGGATTAGGCAGGCAGCGCACATCGAAAACGAGATCGGCGTCGAGCGGAAGCCCGTGCTTGAAGCCGAAGGACTCGAAGAGAAGCGTAATGCGGGAACGATCGATCGAAACGAAATTCTTGATCCAGGCGCGAAGAGCGTTCGGATTCAAATCAGATGTGTCAACGTGGTGCGCGAGCGGCGCGATCACATCGAGCAAGTCTCTTTCCTTTTCGACGCACTCGGACAGAGTCAGCGTGTCATCGCTTAAAGGATGCCGGCGGCGAGTTTCGGAGTAGCGCTTGACCAGCGTGTCCGTCTTGGCTTCCAAAAAAAGAACGCGCGCATCCACTTCTTTCTCTTTGAGCTCAGCAAGGTACTGCGGCAGATCTTCGAGCGTCGCGCCGCTTCGGACATCAATGCTGACAGCCACTTTCGAGTAACCCGCGGCACGGAGAAAACTTGCGAGCTCTGGCAGCAGCTTCGCTGGGAGATTATCAATGCAGTAGTAGCCGCCATCCTCGAGCACGTTGAGCGCGACGCTCTTTCCCGAACCCGAGAGGCCGCTGATCAAGACCAGCTGCATAAGGCGAAGACCGGGATAGGGAATAGGGGACAGGGGACAGGAAAGGCGAAATCGCGATGAGTCATTCCAAATTCCATTCTCAGTCCTGAGTCCCCAGTCCTGAGTCCTTGTTTGCATGATTGCCCAGCTCTTCATCGTGGCGCTGCATGAATTCGCGCGTGCTATCGATGCCGCGCAGCTGCAAGACATAGTTGCGCACCGCGGCTTCGACCAGCACCGCGAGATTGCGTCCGGCGGCGACGGGAAGCACGACTTTACGCACCGCGGTCCCGAGAATTTCCTGCGTCGTGGCATTGATGGGCAGGCGCTCAAGTCCGGGGATAATGCCCGAAATCGGCCGCTTCAATTCGATGATGAGCTTGAGATTTTTTTTGATGCGAACCGCTGTTTCGCCGAAGATGGTGCGAATGTTGAGCATCCCCAGTCCGCGTACTTCGAGAAAATCCTTGAGCAGGGGCGGGCAGCGGCCTTCGAGAATTTCCGGCGCGATCTGATACAGCTCGACCACATCGTCGGCGACGAGTCCGCTGCCACGGCTGATGAGCTCGAGCGCAAGCTCGCTTTTTCCCACGCCGGATTCTCCCGTCAACAACACTCCCATTCCGAGCACGTCGAGAAAGACTCCGTGCAGCGTTTCCGATGCGGCAAGCGCGCGCGCCAGATAGTAGCGCAACACCCACATGACTTGCAGGCTGGCGACCGGCGAGCCGAGGAGCGCGACTGCGTGCGTTTCACCGAATTGCGCAAGGTTGTCGGGCGGAGATTCGCCGCCGCTCGAGATCAAACACGCGAGCCCATCGTGCAAAAGCTTGTCGCACGCCTGGACGCGCATCTTCTCATCGAGGCTGTTGAAAAACTCGATTTCAGTGTTGCTTAAGACCTGGATCCAGTTCGGGTGAAGAAAATTCAGATGCCCCACCAGGCCCTGCGTGGAAGCGGTGATGCGTTGGCTGTCGAGTACCCTGTTCCCTCCCGCCCTCCCCGCCAACCAGGTGAGCTTGAGCTTGTCGCGGTTTTGTTCAAATAGCTGCGCTACGCTGACTTGGGGCATTCGGCTGCCACCCGGCAATGAGCTGATGTGCTGCAGCCGCGTCCCTTGCTTGCAGCAGGCTTTCGCGTAATTCACGGTCGCTGAACATCTGCGCGAGCTCGCTCAAGATCTGCAGATGCA
This sequence comes from Burkholderiales bacterium, assembly GCA_050741875.1. GTDB lineage: Bacteria > Pseudomonadota > Gammaproteobacteria > Burkholderiales > JBOIGA01 > JBOIGA01. The sequence continues at coordinate 7,179 of JBOIGA010000047.1, read as the reverse complement.
AATCGGTGGCGCGCTCGGGAACGAGCAGAACGAAAATGAGATTTACGGGTTTCCCATCGGGGGCATCAAAAGCGATCGGCACTTTCAAACGAACGAAAGCGCCAATCGCGTCTTTCAGTCCCTTGACTCTGCCGTGCGGAATGGCGATGCCGTGCCCCAAGCCTGTCGAGCCCAACTTTTCGCGCGTAAACAGATTGTCGAAAACTTCGCTGCGGCTGATGTTCTGGTTATTCTCGAACAGCAGTCCAACCTGCTCGAATACTCGCTTCTTGCTGGAGACGTCAAGGTCAATCAATACATTTTCTAGAGGAAGTAGGTCGTCCATTGCTGATTCTCGTTGTCGAAGCTGCGCGGACGGCGAGCCGGAGTCGCGCTCAAGCACGGCGCGGGCGGGCTGATTTTATTCGGTCACCCGATGCTTCAGGGCGCCGTTGTGACGGTTGACTGATTTCTTTTCCTTGTGTTTCAAGATTTGCCGATCCAGTTTATCCACAAGAAGGTCAATCGCGGCGTACATATCGCTATCGTCGGACTCGGCGAAGATATCCTTGCCGCGGACGTGGATGACGGCCTCGATTCTCTGCTGCAATTTTTCGGCTGAGAGAATGACGTTAACATCGATGACGTGGTCGAAATGGCGGTTGATTCTCTTGAGTTTGGTGCTTAAGTATTCACGTATGGCCGGAGTGACTTCAAGCTGATGACCGGTGACCGTCAGATTCATGCGATTCTCCTTGTTCGGTTTGCACTTGCATTGCTTCGAAAGGCCTCCCTTTATACGATCAGATACATTTGCGCAGATTCACCGGCGGTATCTGCAGGGCTTCGCGGTATTTCGCGATCGTCCGTCGCGCGACGGTGATTCCCTGCTGACCGAGAATTTCCGAAATCTGGCTGTCGGACAACGGCCGTTTCGCGTCCTCGGCGCCTACTAACTGTTTGATTAACGCGCGAATGGCCGTGGCGGAGCACGCGCCGCCACTGTCGGTGCCGACGTGGCTGCCGAAGAAATATTTCAGCTCGAAAATCCCGCGCGGCGTCAGCATGAATTTTTGCGTGGTCACGCGTGACACCGTGGATTCGTGCAGCCCCAGTGTTTCGGCGATTTCACGCAGGACGAGCGGGCGCATCGCGACTTCGCCATGCTCGAAGAAATGACGTTGACGATCGACGATCGCCTGCGACACGCGCAAGATGGTGTCGAAGCGCTGCTGCACGTTCTTGATCAGCCATTTCGCTTCTTGCAGTTGCCCCGACAGCTGCTGGTAGCCTGAGCCGCGATTTCGCACCAGGATGTCGGCGTAAACTCGATTGATCCTGAGCTTGGGCATGGCATCGGGGTGCAAGCTCGCGCGCCACATGCCTTTTACTTTTTTCACAACGACGTCGGGAACGACATAGCGCGCCTGTTCGGAGGAAAATCCGGCGCCGGGTTTGGGATTCAAGCTCAAGATCAATTGCTGGATTTCGCGCAAAGCCTCGTCATCGCACTGCAGAAACTTCTTGAGTTTGGCGTAATCGCGCGAAGCGAGCGAGTCGAGGTGCTGAGTAACGGTCATGATCGCGGCGTCTAGATGCGGGGTGTCTTTTGGCAACGCCGTCAACTGGAAAGCGAGACACTCCGAGAGATTACGCGCGCCGACTCCCGGCGGGTCAAACGTTCGCAGATAATTGCGCGCGATTTGCAATTCGACGGGATCGACCTCGAGCTCTTCGGGAATCATCACCGCGATTTCTTCGAGCGCGAGCGTCAGATAGCCGTCGTCGTCGAGCGAATCGATGAGCAAGGTCACGAGGCGTTTGTCGCGCTCGGGCAGTTGCGAAACATTGAGCTGCCACAAAAGGTGATCGCGCAACCCCGCCGAATCCGCGGCGATCTGGGGATAGTCGGACTCTTCTCCATCGGCGTGACTGCCGCCGCCGCCAAATCCTTCGCCGTCGAGCCAGTCCACACCGTCGCTTGCCTGCGAAGGCGCCGGCGCTTCCTCGGCGGTTTCGTTCGTTTTCGTCTCGGTCGGCGTCGCGCCAGGGGCGGTATAGACTCGCACTTCCTCCGGGGTTTCGTCCTCGCGCTCGAGGAGGGGATTTTCCTGCAGAAAACGCTCGACCTCCTGATTCAGCTCGACCGTGGACAACTGCAGCAGCCGGATGGACTGCTGCAACTGCGGGGTTAGGGTTAGGTGCTGAGAGAGCTTGAGTTGGAGCGAATGCTTCATCGAGTCCACTTCGAGGCCGTTTGGATCGCCTGTCGCCTCACTCGAATTCTACGTGTTTTCAGAGTCGGAAATGCTCGCCTAGGTAGACTTTTCTTACACTTTCATTATAAACGATTTCGTCGGGTTTGCCGTAGGCAAGAACGCCGCCGTCATTGATGATATACGCGCGGTCGCAAATGCCGAGAGTCTCCCGCACATTGTGATCGGTGATGAACACGCCGATGTCTTGCTCCTTCAAAAAACGGATGATTTTCTGGATGTCGAGCACGGCGATCGGGTCGATTCCCGCGAAAGGTTCGTCCAGAAGAATGAAGCGCGGACTGGTCGCGAGCGCGCGTGCGATCTCGACGCGGCGGCGCTCTCCGCCAGACAAACTGACAGCGGGGTTTTCGCGCAGATGCACGACATTGAGATCGCGCAAAAGGTCGTCGAGCCGTTCTTCCTGTTCGGATTGGTTCAAGCCCTTAAGCTCAAGCACGGCCAGTATATTTTCAGCCACGGTAAGCCGCCGAAATATCGAGGGCTCCTGGGGAAGATAGCTCAATCCCAGCCTGGCGCGGGCGTGAATGGGCAGCCGGGTGAGTTCGGCGCTATCGAGAAAAATGCTGCCGCCGTCCACGGGCACGAGACCGACCATCATGTAAAAGCATGTGGTCTTTCCAGCGCCGTTGGGACCGAGGAGTCCGATGACTTCGCCGCTCGAAATATCGAGCGATACATCGCGCACGACCGCGCGGGACTGATAGCTTTTCTTCAGTCCCTCGGCTCTGAGTTTACTCATTCCTCTTGATGAAGCGATGTGGGGATGGGGAATCGGCAACGCGTGTTTGCCTTCCCATCCCCTATACCCTGTTCCCTATACCCGGGTTTTCACCCTCCTGGCTTGGAGATCCCGGAGGAGGGCTTAAGCGGCAGAGGTTCCTTCTTCTCTTTTGCTTTTTCGTTCTCCTTCTCTTTCGGTTGGATCACGACTTTCACACGGTCCGAAGTTTTACCCGCTGTTTCGCCGCCACCCCGAACTTCGAAAAATTCGGTGCGCGAATTGTAGGAGATCATGCTGCCGCGCACTTCGTCCTGTCCGCGTTTGACTCGCCCGTTCCCGATAATGTGGACCGTGTCGGTCTTGCCGTCGAATTCGAGCCGCGAACCTTCGCCTTCGACCAATTCGTCCGTCCCCTCGCGCTTCTGCCGGAAAGTCGCCGGATTGCCCGTCGCGACACCGGAACGAAATCCTTCCGCATCCTGGCGCACGGTGAGCTTGTCCGCCCGGATCACAAACGTGCCCTGCGTCAGCACGACATTGCCGGTGAAAGTCGCGGTTTTCTTGACGTCATCGAGAGTGGCTTTGTCCGACTCGATATTGATCGGCTTGTCACGGTCGGTGAGTTCTGCGAACGCCGGCGCCGCGATCAAGGCCAGAGCGAATATCAGGTTATTTCTTCTTGCGCGCTTCATAACGGCCTTTGACTTTCGCATGCAATTCGAGCTTGTGCGTTTCGCTATTGAGCTCCATACCCACGCCGGTAAGGCGAAGCTCGTCGTTACTGATGACGACGGGCTTCGGCGTCTTGGCCAGGTTCTCTTCCGGTATGACGTGCAAAAAATCAGTCGTCAGTGTGAGCTGGCTCTGGTTGTCCCTGGCTTCCCGCGTCACTTCGACGTCGTCCTGGAAGTAGACATGCCCGCCGTCCTTTGAAACAAGACCTTCATCGGAGCGAACGTGGATGGGCGGCTTACCCGGTTCGAAATGCGACAGCCGCGGCGCGCTCAAGCGCGTGCTGTCGTTGTCCGGATAGTGGAACATCTTTGTCGCCGACAAGGTGTAATCTGGGCGTCCCGCGGCGTCCATTCTCGCCGCGGAAAAGTTGCTGACGATCGTATCCGGCTCGTGTTTGGGCGCTTCATTCGCCACTGCGGCTTGCGGCTGCGACTGTTGTTCAAGCCAAAAAGTCGCGAAGGCCAAGACCGCGAGAAGGGCGAGGGGCAATGCAATCGAAATTCGCCCGTTCATGCGAGGTAGCGCGACATGCAACTATCGAGCGTGCCTTGCGCCTGCATGATGAACTCGCAGGCTTCGCGTACCGCACCGTGCCCGCCCACCGACCGGGTTACGAAATGCGCGCGCTCCTTGACGACTGGCGGTGCATCGGCGACGGTCAAGGCGAATCCGGCGCGGCGCATCGCCGGCAGATCGACGAGATCGTCGCCCATGAACGCGGTCTGTTGTGGCTGCAATTCAAACTCGCGCATGAGCGACTCGAACACGGCGACCTTGTCATCTACCCCCTGATACAGGAGAGCAATCCCGATGTCTTGGGCTCGCGCTTGCGCGCTCGGCGAATTGCGGCCTGAGATCAAGGCGATTTTGATGCCGCACTCCTGAAGCAATTTCATCCCGAGCCCATCGCGGATGTTGTACGCTTTGCACTCCTCGCCTTTATCGGAAATATAAATGCGGCCGTCGGTCAGCACGCCATCGACGTCCAAGGCGAGCAGCTTGATTTCTTTGGCGCGTTCAAAGGCCTCCTGCATCGTCGCACGCGCGGCGATCAAATCACTCTAGCGAGCATGAGATCGTGGGTATTGAGCGCGCCCCGCAAACGAAGTTCCGCGTCCACGACCAAAAGCTGGTTGATCTTGTGAGTCTCCATCACTTCCGCGGCTTCGACCGCGAGGCGATCCGCGCTGATCGTGCGCGGGTTCCGCGTCATGACGTCGCCGATTGCGGTTGCGCGCAGATCGGAAATCTTCTCGAAAGCGCGGCGCAAATCGCCATCGGTAAAAATTCCGGCGACGCGTTGGTCGTGATTGAGCACCGCGGTCATTCCCATGCCCTTGCTCGAAATCTCGAGAATGGCTTCGGCGACCGACGCGCCTTCGGTGACCTTGGGCACGCGCTCGCCTGTGCGCATCACGTCGCCCACGTGCGTCAACAGTTTCCGCCCCAGCGCGCCGCCGGGATGCGAGTGCGCGAAATCTTCGCTGCTGAAGCCTCTGGCGTCGAGCAGCGCCAGCGCCAGCGCATCGCCGAGCGCCAGCGCCGCCGTGGTGCTTGCCGTTGGCGCGAGCTCGAGCGGACACGCTTCTCGCGCCACCGCGGCGTCGAGATGCACGTCGGCTTCCTTCGCCAGCGTGGAGTTGACATTGCCGGTCAGCGCGATGAGCTTCGCACCGCGGCGCTTGATCAGCGGGACGATCTTTATCAGTTCTTCGCTTTCGCCCGAGTTGGACAGCATGATGACTATGTCCTGGCTCGCAATCATGCCGAGGTCGCCGTGGCTCGCATCTCCCGGATGAACGAAGAAAGCCGGCGTCCCCGTGCTTGCGAGAGTCGAGGCGATTTTGGTCGCGATATGTCCTGATTTTCCCATGCCGCTTACGACGACGCGCCCGCGGCAACGCAAAATCGCGTTGACGGCCATAACGAAGTTTTCGTCGAGGCGCTCGGCTAAAGCCGCGACGGCATCGGCTTCGATGCTCAAAACCTGACGCGCGAGCGTCAGGATTTTTTGTGGTTCGTCAGCTTTGGTTTTAGCTAAGGCCATGGCGGGCTAAGTATAAAGGAAGCGGCTCGCGGCAAGAGCGTTTTTCGCTCGCGGGCAAGCATTCCGCATATGATAAAGTTCCCTCACCCCTCGCGCCCGAAAGACCATGCACGCCACGCTGCAACTCGTGCTCATCCTGCTTGCCGCGGCTGTCTTGATCGTGGTGCTTTTCCGTTATCTCAAACTCCCGCCGCTCCTGGGGTACCTCCTGATTGGCGTCGCGTTAAGCCCGCACGCTTTCGGCTGGATTCCCGATACCGAAGAGACTCGCTCGCTGGCTGAATTCGGCGTCGTTTTCCTGATGTTCAGCATCGGACTCGAGTTCAGCCTGTCGCGGCTGTACACAATGAAGCATCTCGTCTTCGGTCTCGGGTTGCTGCAAGTCGTCCTCACGATGGCGGTCACGCTTACGGTCGCGATGGCGTGGGGAATGGATTGGCGCACGGGAATCGTTCTGGGCGGGGTGCTCGCAATGTCGTCGACTGCGATCGTCGGCAAGATGCTCGAAGAGCGTTTGGAGATTGCCTCGCAGCACGGCCGACAGATCATGGGGGTGCTTCTGTTTCAGGATCTTGCGGTGGTGCCGCTACTGATCCTCATTCCGGCGCTTTCCGCGCAACCCGACGATCTGGCGTTCATCCTCGGCAACGCCGTGCTGAAGGCGCTGGTCGTGTTCGCCCTGCTGCTCTATTTTGGCCAACGATTGCTGCGGCCGTTGTTTCATCTGGTCGCGAGGCAAAAATCGCCCGAGCTTTTTGTGTTAAACGTCCTTCTAGTGACGCTTGGCCTTGCCTATCTCACCAGCGAAGCCGGACTGACGCTCGCGCTCGGTGCGTTCCTCGCGGGCGCACTCATTTCCGAAACCGAATACCGTTATCAAGTCGAGGCCGACATCCGGCCCTTCCGTGACGTTCTGCTCGGGCTCTTTTTCGTCACAATCGGGATGCAGCTCGACTTGAGAATCGTTGCACGCGAAATCGGCTGGGTCATTCTCCTGCTCGTGGTTTTGATTTTCGCCAAAGGCGCAATCATCGCGGGGTTGAGCCGCTTGTTCAAAGCATCGCCGGGAGTTGCACTGCGAGTTGGCGCGAGCTTGGGCCAGGGCGGCGAGTTCGGCTTTGTCCTGCTTTCGCTCGCCACGCTGACCGGCGCGCTCGAAGCCGAGTTGGCGCAGATCGTGTTGGCGAGCATGGTGCTTTCGATGCTGGTTGCGCCTTTCATCATCGAGCACAGCGAGCATCTCGCTCGGCACATCTCGGGCGCGGACTGGTTGAACCGCGCGACCGAGCTGCATCGAATCGCGGTGCAGACGATGGCCGCCGACGCGCACGTGATCGTTTGCGGCTATGGACGCTGCGGACAAAACCTTACCCGCATTCTGGAGAAAGAAGAGATTTCATGGATCGCGCTCGATCTCG
>JBOIGA010000046.1:0-15873 GCA_050741875.1 Burkholderiales bacterium | reverse complement strand
AAGGGAACCCTGCGTTTACCTAGCTCGGGCTTTTGCGGATGGTTCGGCGCCTCGACCTCTTCGGTTTTTCCTTCCGGATAGTTGTCAATCACGAGCTTGAGCGGCCTCAAGACCGCCATGCGACGGGAGGCAGACTCGTTCAAGTCTTCGCGCATGCAATCTTCGAGGATCGAATAGTCGATCCACGAATCGGCTTTCGACACGCCGATGCGCTCGGCGAAAACGCGAAAGCCTTTGGGAGTGAAACCGCGCCGCCGTGCGCCAACGAGAGTCGGCATGCGTGGATCGTCCCAGCCATCCACATGGTTTTTTTCGACGAGCTCGATCAGTCTGCGCTTCGAGAGTACAACGTAGGTCAGATTGAGCCGCGCGAATTCGATCTGTTGCGGCAGAGGACGCTTGAGCAATCCTCCGTCGGCGAGCCGTTCGTTGAACCAGTCGTATAGCGGACGGTGGTCTTCGAATTCAAGCGTGCAAATCGAATGCGTGATGTGCTCCAGGGCGTCGTTGACTCCGTGGGTCCAATCATAGCTTGGATAAATGCACCACTTGTCGCCCGTGCGGTGATGCTCGGCGTGGCGGATGCGGTACATCACCGGATCGCGCAGATTGATGTTCGGTGAAGTCATGTCAATCTTCGCCCGCAGCACGTGCGTTCCGTCCGGAAACTCGCCGGCTTTCATTCGATGAAAGAGGTCCAGGCTTTCGGCGGCCGGACGATCGCGGTATGGGCTGTTTCTTCCAGCTTCGGTCAAGGTGCCCCTATGCTCGCGTATCTCGTCGGCGGAGAGGCCGTCAACGTATGCCAAGCCTCGCTCGATCATGTGCTCCGCGAAGCTATAGAGTGTGTCGAAGTAGTCGGAAGCGTAGTAGAGATGCCGCCCCCAATCGAATCCCAGCCATTTGACCGAGTCGAGGATCGAGTCGACGTACTCCTGCTCCTCCTTGGTCGGATTGGTGTCGTCGAAGCGCAAGTGGCACACACCGCCGTACTCTTGCGCGAGACCGAAGTTCAAGCAGATCGATTTGGCGTGCCCGATGTGCAGATACCCGTTCGGTTCGGGCGGAAAGCGGGTTTCGACTCGACCGCCCCATTTACCGGTGCGATTGTCCTCAGCGACGATTGCACGAATGAAATTCGACGGGGACGCGGTTGCAGACGGCTCGTTGCTACGTTCGTTGGCCATATCAGTGACGGTTTATACTGCGCGCATTATACCGAGGAGGTTAGAGCATGCTCGAAGCGCTTATCGCCGTTGCGGCGATCGTCGTTTTGCTTCTGATCTGGCTTGCGTTCAAAGTTGCCGCGAGCAGCAGGCAAGTGAACGAGATGCCCCAGAGAATTACTCAGCTTGTCGAGGAGAAACATCGCGCGATCTTGAAGGATCTGCACGAAGGTCTGTCGCGGCAGGGCGACCGCATGGCTTTCGCGCTCATGGAAAACTCCGAGCGCTTGCGGGGCACGGTGGACAATCGGCTCGAACAGATCAGCGGACGCGTGTCCGAGCGGCTCGACGAGGGATTCAAGAAGACCAACGAGACGTTTGCCAACGTCATGGCGAGGCTCGCGACGATCGACGAAGCGCAGAAGAAGATCGATGGATTGACGACCAACGTCGTCAGCCTGCAGCAGTTGCTCGGCGACAAGCGCTCGCGCGGCGCTTTCGGCGAAGTGCAATTGGAAGCACTCGTTCGCAATGTCCTTCCGCCAGGCAGTTTCGCCATGCAGTGCGGCTTGTCGAATGGGACGCGCGTGGACTGTCTGCTGACGCTTCCCGAGCCAACGGGAAATGTGGCGATTGACTCTAAATTTCCGCTGGAGAATTTCCACCGCATGCTTGATACCGACTTGTCCGAGGTTGAGCGCGCTGCGGCCAAGCGCTTATTCAAAAGCGACGTCAAAAAACACGTCGAGGACATCTCGTCCAAGTACATCATTGCCGATGAAACTTCCGATGGCGCTGTGATGTTTCTCCCGGCAGAAGCGGTGTTCGCCGAGATCCACGCTTACCACTCGGAGCTCGTCGATTTCGCCATGCAGCGCCGTGTGTGGATCGTTTCGCCGACGACACTCATGGCCGTACTCAACACGGCACGCGCGGTGTTGAAAGACGTCGAGACGCGGAGGCAAGTTCACATCATCAAGGACGAGCTTTCCAAACTGGGTCGCGAATTCGGCCGCTTCGACGAGCGTATGCGCAAGCTCGCCGACCATATCCGCCAAGCGCACGAAGACGCGGAAAAGGTCCAAGTCACGAGCCAAAAAATCAGCCAGCGCTTCGCTCAGATCGAAAGCGTCGATCTCGAAAACATCCAGAAGCCCGAGATCGCAGTACAAGAGGACAGGCTCGTCAAAGGCGGCTAGTGGGACCGTTCAAGCGCTGGCAACGGCAAAGAATATTGCGCCAGGCTGCGCTCGACGACGAAACCTGGCGCCGTGTCGCGCGGCAATTTTCCTTTGTAGAGAGGCTCGACGACGAGGAGAAATCGCGGCTGCGTGAGATGACGGTGCTCTTCCTCAACGAAAAACGGATACACGGCGCCGCCGGGCTCGAGCTAACCGATGAGATGCGCGTGGGAATCGCGATCCAAGCGTGCGTACTCATCGTGAATCTCGATCTCGATTACTACAAAGGCTGGGTGGAAATCATCGTTTATCCCGACGAGTTCGTTCCCGAACGCGAGCACATGGACGAGGCAGGAGTTGTGCACGTGACCCGCCAACCGCTCGCTGGCGAAGCCTGGCTGCAAGGGCCGGTCATCTTGTCTTACGCCGATGTTGTGAAATCGGGTGACGACGGCGTCAACGTGATCATTCATGAGTTCGCGCACAAGCTCGATATGCTCAACGGCGGGGCCAACGGTTACCCGCCGCTGCACAAAGGCATGAGCAGGGAGATTTGGTCGCGCGTTTTCGAAGCCGCGTTCAAGGACTTCAGCGCGCGGGTCGAGCGCGGGGAGGAAACGGCGATCGATCCTTACGCGGCGGAAAATCCCGGCGAGTTTTTCGCGGTGTTGTCGGAAGTGTTTTTTGAAACGCCCGAGGTCGTGCAAGGGAGCTATCCCGAGGTGTACCAGCAGCTCTGTTTGTTTTACCGGCAAGACCCAATCACAAAGGAGGAGCTATGGCGGCGATAGGGGCGCTCGACAAAACGGTGAATGTGCTCAACGGGTTCGGAGAATGGCTTCCACAATTGGCTCTGCGGCTATTGCTCGCCTACGAATTCTGGGAGTCGGGAATCGAGAAACTGAACGGCGAGAACTGGTTCGCCGATATTCAGGACAAACTTCCGCCGCCGTTCAGTTTCGTTTCGACCGACATCAGTTGGTTCCTCGCGACGTGGACCGAAGTGCTGGGCGCCATCGCACTCGTGATCGGACTTTTCACTCGGTTTTTCAGTCTGTCGCTCATCATTCTCACGCTCGTCGCGTGGGCGAGCGTGCACGCGGGACACGGCTACAACGTGTGCGACAACGGATTTAAATTGCCGCTCATCTATCTAATCATGTTTTTGCCGCTGCTTTTCGCCGGTCCGGGAAAAGCGAGCTTGGATCATTGGCTTTGGCGTCAAATCAAAAGAAGAAACTAACGAGCACCGTGCTCGCCGGAGACGTCGGCGGCACGAAAACATGGCTTCGGATTGATCGCTGGGAAAACGGCAAGCCGCGCGTTGTCGCCGAGCGGCTCTACAAGAGCGAGGACTACGCGGATATCGCGCAGATGCTGGAAGAGCTTCTGCGGGAACACAAAGATAGGATTGACGGCGCGTGCCTTGCCGTAGCCGGGCCGATCGTCGCACAAAGCGCCAAGCTCACCAATCTGCCGTGGATTGCCAGCGCGCGGACGATTGCCTCGCGCTTCAAAATCCCGCGCGTCACACTAATCAACGACTTCGAAGCGATCGGCTGGGGGATCCAGGCTCTCTCCTCACGCAAACTTCTGACTCTGCAGCGGGGCAACCCCAATCAGGAGGGGATGCGCGCGCTGGTAGGCGCAGGCACGGGCTTGGGGGTTTGCCTTGTCGGAATGACGTCGCAAGGTCCGCAGGTGTATGCCTCAGAAGGAGGCCATGTTTCGTTTGCGCCGCAAGGCGAAGAGCAGATCAACTTGCTGCGATTTTTGACCGCCCGATACGGTAGGGTTAGCGTCGAGCGGCCGCTGTCGGGATCGGGGCTCGTCAATATCTTCGAGTTTTTGACCGAGACGCGTCCAGCGTGCTCGGAGCTTTTGCGCGAAATGGAGGAGGGCGATTCCGCCGCGGCGATCACAAAGTACGCGCTTGAAAACCGCGATCCGCTTGCGGTTAAAGCAGTCGATATTTTCGCGTCTATCTACGGCGCTTTCTCCGGGGATCTCGCCTTGCTCACACTGGCGACGGGCGGAGTCTTCATCGCCGGTGGAATCGCGCCGAAAATCAGAGCGAAACTGGAAGACGGGACTTTCGTTCGAGCCTTCTGCGACAAAGGCAGGTACGAAGCGCTGCTACAAACCATCCCGGTTTACGTTGTGCTCGATGAAAAAGCCGGTTTGCTCGGGGCGAGCTTGTACGCCGATCGATCGCTCCACTAGCCCCCTTCCAGGCTCGAAAGCTCCTCTGCCGTATTGATGTTCCGGAAAGCCTCGGCTTCGTCGTCGAAAGCGACCTCGACAACTTTCAAGGTTGCGTACCACGCATCGATCTTTCTGCCGCCTCTTTGGAGAAAATCAGTCAGGTGAGGGAGCAGAGCCTTGCGGCACAAACAAAAAACGGGATGCGCCTGGGAAAAAGTTTTCGCAACCGCGAGATCGTTTTCCGCTAACTTAGAGCGCAGCCGCGAAATCAAGTCTTCCGGCAGAAAAGGCGAGTCGCAGGGAACGGTCGCGACCAAACCGTGCTTCGCTTCGGAGAGTCCCTTGTGTAGTCCGGCGAGGGGTCCGGCAAAGCCCTCGATTTCGTCGGGCACAACTTGATATCCGAAGCGCCGGTACTGATCGAGATTTTGATTGGCGTTGATGAGGGCTTCATCCACCTGCGGTGTGAAGCGTTTCAATACGACCGCGACCATCGGTTCGCCGCGGAAAATCTTGAGGCCTTTGTCCACGCCTCCCATTCGGCGCCCGAGGCCCCCCGCGAGGACGAGACCGGTTATTTTTTGCAAAGCGAGCCTTTCGATTCACGCCCGTTATTGCCGCCCCCGATTAGATCACTCGAGGGCAGGCTGCAGCGGAAATTCAGACAACGGCATTCGATTTCGGCTGGCGCCAAAACGACGGCGTCACTGCGCATTCTTTTTGAACCGCTCGCGCCCAGTGAATAACAGGTAATGTTTGCCCTGCGCGCGGCCGAGCATTGTGAGCCCGATTTTGTTCGCGATCTCGTAGCCCATTTGCGTGAGACCCGAGCGCGAAACCAAAATCGGGATTCCCATCTGTGCGGTCTTGATGACCATTTCGGAGGTGAGCCGGCCGGTCGTGTAGAAGATCTTGTCGGCGCCATCAATTCGGTCGAGCCACATCTGTCCCGCGATCGCGTCCACCGCATTGTGGCGGCCGACGTCCTCGACGAAGATCAAAATTTCGCTGTCTTTGGCAAGAGCGCAGCCGTGCACAGCCCCGGCCTGCTTGTAGATTGTCTCATTGCGCCGGACGGTCTCGAGCAAACCATAGAAAGTTTCTTCGGACATGAACGCGTCATCGGGTAAGCGCACATCGTTGATCTCATCCATGAGCTCGCCAAAGACCGTGCCCTGACCGCAGCCAGTGGTAACCGTGCGTTTTTCCATCCTGCCGTCCAGGTCTTCAATCCCCTGGAAAGTTGTGATGGCGACGGCCTCGACTTCCCAATCCACGTGCACCGATTCGATCTCCTCGATGCTTGAGACGAGCCGCTGATTTCTGAGATAGCCAATCGCGAGCGCTTCAGGCGCCTGCCCCAAGGTCATGAGCGTGACGATCTCGCGCTTGTCGACGTAGAGCGTGAGCGGGTGCTCTCCGGCGATCGAAGTGGGAACGTTTTCGCCGCGTTCGTTTAGGGCGTCAACGGTGAAAGTCAGCGGCCGGCTCGCATGCGTGATTTGCGGCCGGTAGAAAGGCAAGGATGAGGGATGGGGGATGAGGGATGAAGCGGATTCCGCTCGGGTTAAACTCTCTATCTCTTGCCTCTTTTCATCCTTCATCCTTCCGCCTTCACCCTCAGATCAACCGCCAGTCGTTGACATGAAGCGGACGATCTTGGGCTTCTTGAGGAAGAGATTGAAGTCGTGGCCTTTGGGTTTGATTCCCATCGAATCGACGATCGCTTGACGGAGCGGGGCATCATCGTCTGAAAATTCGCGCAAAGCGGGCATCAAATCGAGCATGTCGTTCTGGCCCAGACACGGGAAGAGTTCGCCTTTGCAACTGATTCGTACGCGATTGCACGAGTCGCAGAAGTTGTGCGAATGCGGCGAGATGAACCCGACCTTCGTGCGAGTGTTGGGAATTCTCCAATAACGCGCGGGGCCGCCGCTCGTCTCCGCGCTGGGAACCAAAGTGTAGCGTTGCCTGAGCACAGCAAGCGCGTCGTCCGAACTGTAGTACGTGCTCGCGCGCGAATGATCGACTTCGCCTAGAGGCATTTCCTCGATGAAGGAAATATCGTGTTCGTTTTCCACGGCGAACTGGACGAGATCGCCGAATTCGTCGTCATTGACGCCATGCACCATCACCGTGTTGAGCTTGATCGGGGAGAATCCCGCCGCCTTCGCCGCTTCGATTCCGCGCAGAACTTTGCTCAGATCTCCCACTCGGGTCATCGCTTTGAACCTCCGCGGCTTCAAGCTATCAACGCTCACATTGATACGCTTCAAGCCGGCTTCCTTGAGCGGGACGGCGAAGCGCTCCAGTTGCGAACCGTTCGTCGTCATCACCAACTCTCGCAGGCCCTGCAACTTACCGATCTCCTGAATCAGCCACAGCGCGTTCTTGCGGACGAGCGGTTCGCCGCCGGTAATTCGCACTTTGGTCACTCCGAGACCGACGAACACCCGGACGACGCGCAGGCATTCTTCGAGCGAAAGCACCTGCTCGCGCGGGAGAAAAGTCATTTCTTCCGCCATGCAATACGTGCAGCGGAAGTCGCAGCGATCGGTGATCGAAAGCCGGATGTAAGTGATGTGCCGCCCGTATTTGTCTACGAGTTGCCGCGCTTCGGAAAGATCAGACATTCGTGGGGGATCCTCAAAACCAAGTATAGCGTGTTTCGCAGGCAGCCTTTACCCGGCGTCCTCTATGAGAGTATAAGTTAAATATGAAGTTGCGTTCGAGAGCTGAATGAAGGCGCCTGCTTTTCCGGTCGCGGTTGTCATGGAGCGGCTTCAGCTGGGTGACAAGTGGCAAACCGAGAAATGGGAAGCGGTCGGAGTTATCGCTTTTTCCACCGAGTCGTCGGTGCGCACCCTGCTGCGCGACGCGAGCCGCGAACAGATACTCTATCCGGGACTCGAAATCACACTGTATCGAGACGAATGCGAGGGTTATCTGGCGAATCTGGGGGGCGCGCATCCAAAGGTTTTCGTCGCCTGGCGCAAGGAAGAGGAAGTCGCCAAACCGTGGTTTGTCACGGTAAGCTATAACGAAGCCGCGCGGCTGATGGACGGAGGAGAACAGGTCGATGGCGTTCCAATGCCCGTCGAAATCGCGGCATGGGCGATGCCTTTCGCGCAAGAGAACTATCATCCCGCCCCCGAAAAGATTCGCCGGAAAAAATGGTGATGAAGAAAGAGACTTTTTTTAGCCGCTGGTCGCGGTTGAAGAAGACCGCCGAGGAAGTCGCGCAGAATCCGCCGGTCACGCCCGCCGCGGTAGCGGAGGAATTACCGAGCTTGGAATCGTTAACGATCGATTCTGACTTTAGCGGCTTCTTCCGCGCCAAGATTGACGAAAACTTGCGCCGCGCCGCGCTGAAAAAGCTGCTGCGGGATCCGCATTTCAACGTCATGGACGGTCTCGATGTCTACATTGACGATTACTCGCTCCCCGACCCGATTCCCGAGACCATGCTCGAGAAACTCGAGCATGTGAGAGACATATTGAGAAAGAAGGAAGAACCCGAACAAGAGCCACAAACTCAACTTGCTGAAACGGAGACGCCGAAGCTTGCGGACGGGCCGCACGACGAACAGGAAAAGACCTAGATGCCTTTGGAAGAGAAACAGATCAAGCTTTGCAATTGCAACAAGACCGTACCGCTCGATGCAAAAGCGCTTACGGCGGCTCTCAAACTCAAGACTCCGCTCGTCATACATAGCGAGCTTTGCCGCCGCGAAGCCGGCGCCATCGACTCCGCAGTCAAGACTGGGCAAGACACGCTCGTAGCCTGTACGCAGGAAGCCGCACTTTTTTCCGAGCTGGCGAACGACTCGCCGCTTCGCTTCGCCAATATTCGCGAAACCGCGGGATGGTCGGGTGAATCGGATCAAGCGACTCCCAAGATCGCGGCCTTGCTGGCGCTCGCGGGCTTGCCCGAGCCTGAGCCGGTGCCGAGCGTTTCATACAAATCCGAGGGGCAGCTCTTGATCATTGGCGATGCCCGGGCTTTGCACTGGGCCGAGCAACTTCACGAGCAGTTCGATGTGAGCGTGCTGCTCACGGGCTCAAACAATTGCGAGCTACCGGCGCAAAGGCGTTATCCGATTTTCTCCGGCAGGCTTTCGGCGATCTCGGGTTACCTAGGCAACTTTGAAGTTGCCTGGGAGCAGGCGAATCCCATCGATCTCGAGACCTGTACGCGCTGCAACGCGTGCATTCATGTTTGCCCCGAAAACGCCATCGATTTCTCGTATCGGATCGATCTCGATAAATGCAAGGCGCACCGCCAGTGCGTTGCGGCGTGCGGCGAAATCAAGGCGATCGATTTCGCGCGGGCAGAAATGGCCAGAAACGAGAAGTTCGATCTCGTTCTTGATCTTTCTTCGGCGCCGACCCTAACGATGTATCAGCCGCCGCAAGGCTACTTCGCGCCTGCGAGCGATCCTTTGGCGCTCGCGCATGCGCTTTCCGAACTGAGCCAGATGATCGGGGAGTTCGAGAAGCCAAAATTTTTCACCTACAAGGAAAGCATTTGCGCCCACAGCCGCTCTGGAATCACCGGCTGTACCAACTGTATCGATGTCTGCTCGACTCGCGCAATCGCGCCCGACGGAAACCATATTAGAGTCGAGCCGCGCTTGTGCATGGGCTGCGGCGCCTGCGCGACGGTCTGTCCGTCGGGAGCTTTGACTTACTCGTATCCTCGCGTCTCCGACATGGGAACGCGCATCCGAACGGTCCTGCGGACGTACCGCGATGCGGGCGGCGCCGATGCCTCCTTGCTTTTCCACAATTTGGGCGATGGCCGGGAGTTGATCGCCAAGCTCGCGCGTCGAGGAAAGGGGCTGCCGGCGCATGTGATTCCTATGGAGTCATTCCATATCGCGTCGCTCGGAATCGATTTGATGCTCGGCGCAGTCGCTTCAGGCGCGTCGCGCTTCATGATTCTGTCGGCGGGCAGCGAAGCCCCCGAGTATTTTTCCGCGCTGCAGCAGCAAATGGCTCTGGCAGAGCAGATTCTGCATGGGCTCGGCTATTCGGGTACCCACTTCGCACTAGTCAAAGCCGAAAACGTCGCGGCATTCGACCAGCGAATTTGGCAGCTCGCGCCGGCGATGTCCTGTCCTCCCGCAACCTTCAATCTCGGCAACGCCAAGCGTGCTTCGCTCGAGTTCGTGTTCGATCACCTTATCCGGCACGCTCCGGCAAAGGCTCAAGAAATCGCGCTCGAAAGGGGAGCGCCTTTCGGCACCGTCATCGTCAACAAGGAGACTTGCACTTTGTGCATGGCGTGCGTGGGCGCGTGTCCGGAAAACGCCTTGCTCGATTCGAAGGAATTCCCGAAGCTCAAGTTCATCGAGCGCAACTGTGTTCAGTGCGGGCTGTGCGAGAAGACCTGTCCCGAGAATGCCATTACTTTGACCCCAAGGTTATTGTGCACCGCGGAAGCGCGCAATGAGCGGGTTCTCAACGAGGCGGAGACTTTCGCCTGCGTCAAATGCGGCAAGCCTTTCGCCACCAAACAAATGATCGAAAACATGCTCGGGAAGCTCGTAAGCCACTCGATGTTTGGCGAAACCGGGGCCCTAGACCGACTCAAAATGTGCGCCGACTGCCGAGTGATAGACATCATGCAAAACGAAAAACATATGTCTATAATGGATGTAAGAGAATGATTGAAGTATCGGAGGAGAGTCAGGTAGTCGTCTCTCCAGAAGATCAGGCCAGGGCAGGACTATACGGGCTGATTGCGAATATCTTTCATGCCCCCCCGTCGGGCGATATTTTGAAGGCAATCGCTGAAGCAAGTTTGATCGATGGGCACGCGGAGTCTCCGCTGGCCGCCGCTTGGCGGCAGCTGCAGGAGACTTCGGCCATTGCCAGCGAGGGACGTCTACGGCAGGAATACGACGAACTTTTCATCGGTGTCGGCAAGCCCGAAATTATGTTGTACGGCTCCTATTACTTAAGCGGGTTTCTCATGGAGAAGCCACTCGCCAAACTGCGTGAACACCTAAGCCATCTCGGCTTCAAGCGCCGGCTGTCGGTTGGCGAGCCCGAGGATCATCTTTCGGCTTTGTGTGAAGTGATGCGCGGGCTGATTGTCGGGAGCGGCGAGTTGCCCGCCGCGCCGGTGGAGACCCAAAAGGAATTCTTTCATCGCCATCTTTCCCCCTGGGCGCCGAAGCTAGCGGACGCTCTTATTCAGAACACCCGCTCCGAGTTCTATGCCCGCGCGGGAAAGTTTGCGCAAGTTTTTTTTCAGATCGAAAAAGAGTCATTCGAAATAACGTAGGAGGATCCATGAGCAAAGTCAGTCGCAGAAAATTCATGTTGGCGTTAGGCGCGGGAAGCGCCGGGGCGGTTGCGGTGGCGCTAACGCAGAACAAAGCCGGCGAAAAAACGAAAACCACGGCAGCAACCGATCCCAAGGCCGCGGGGTACCAGGTCACCGGCCATGTCCGCAATTACTATCGAACCACTCGCGTGTAAGGAGGAAAAATGCTGCTAACCCGAAAATCGAGCTCCGCTGCGAGCGGAAAGAGCCGTTTGAGCCGCAGCGTCCCCGGCTTCCTCGCTACTACCATGGATCGCCGGCAATTCCTCAAACGCTCAGGGATAGGTGTCGGCGCCGGCGCTGTTTTGAGCCAGCTTCCGCTGACGATGATGGAAGCGAAAGCGGCCAAAGCCCCCGCGAACGGTGGAGAAACCGTTGTTCGCCGCACTGTCTGTACCCATTGTTCGGTCGGCTGCGCGATTGACGCGGTCGTGCAAAACGGCGTGTGGGTACGCCAGGAACCCGTCTTCGATTCTCCTCTCAATCTGGGCGCGCACTGTGCGAAAGGCGCTTCGGTGCGCGAGCACGGCCATGGCGAACATCGGCTCAAATATCCGATGAAGCTCGTTGACGGGAAGTGGCAAAGACTATCGTGGGATCAGGCGATCAACGAAGTCGGCGACAAGATCCTCGCCATTCGCAAGGAAAGCGGTCCCGACGCGACCTACTGGATCGGCTCCTCCAAGCACAACAACGAGCAGGCGTATCTCTTCTGCAAGTTCGCACGGCTTTTCGGCACGAACAACACCGACCATCAGGCGCGCATTTGTCACTCCACCACGGTCGCGGGTGTCGCGAACACGTGGGGTTACGGGGCCATGACCAATTCCTACAACGACGAACAGAATTCCAAATGCATTCTGTTCCTCGGCAGCAACGCGGCCGAAGCGCATCCCGTTTCGATGCTGCATACGCTGCATGCCAAGGAAAATGGCGCCAAGGTGATCGTCGTTGATCCGCGCTTTACTCGCACTGCGGCGAAAGCGGACATGTATTTCCGTCATCGCTCGGGCTCCGACGTGGCATTGATATGGGGAATGCTTCATCACATCTTCAAGAACGGTTGGGAAGACAAGCAGTACATCAACGACCGCGTCTATGGCATGGACAAAGTGCGCGAAGAGGTCGCGAAGTGGACTCCCGATAAAGTCCAGGATGTTACCGGCATGACCGAACAAGAGGTGTACACAGTTGCCGAAGCAATGGCCAAGAACAAACCCAGCACGATCGTCTGGGCAATGGGCCAGACGCAGCACTCGAACGGCAACGCAGTCGTGCGTTCGAGCTGCATTTTGCAACTTGCTCTCGGCAATGTCGGCGTCCCCGGTGGCGGCACCAACATCTATCGCGGCCACGACAACGTGCAAGGCGCAACGGACGTCGGGCCCAATCCCGATTCTTTGCCAGCTTACTATGGGTTGGCGGAAGGTTCGTACAAACACTGGTGCCGGGTCTGGAACGTGGATTACGAGTGGCTGAAGAAACAATTCGCGCCCGGGATGATAGCCAAGCCCGGAATTACGGTGTCGCGCTGGATCGACGGCGTGCTCGAGAAAAACGAGAATATTGACCAAGGCCCTAACCTCAAGGCTGTGATCTATTGGGGCCATGCGCCCAATAGTCAGACTCGTGGGCCGGACATGCTGGAGGCGATGAAGAAGCTCGACCTTCTGGTCGTGGTTGATCCGTATCCGTCGGCAACCGCTGCCATGGCGGCGATGGTGCGCAAGGACGGAGTGTATCTCCTGCCCGCCGCGACGCAGTTCGAGACGTCCGGCAGCGTCACCGCTTCCAACCGTTCACTGCAGTGGCGGGAGACGGTCATCGAGCCGCTGTTCGAGTCGCGTACCGACCAGATGATCATGTTCCAGTTCGCGCAGAAATTCGGTTTTGCCGATCAGTTCGTCGGCAAGAAAGATGGCAAGCAAAACATCAAGCTCGTCAAAGGCAAGGGCGGAATGGACGAGCCCGAAATGGAAGACACGTTGCGCGAAATCAATCGCGGCTCGTGGACGATCGGCTACACCGGACAATCCCCCGAGCGGTTGAAGTTGCACATGAAGAACATGCACACCTTCGATCTGAAGACGCTGCGCGCCAAAGGCGGTCCATGTGATGGCGATTATTTTGGTCTGCCATGGCCGTGCTATGGGAATGCGGCGCTCAAGCATCCCGGTTCGCCCAACCTCTATCAAACCTCCAGGCACGTGATGGACGGCGGCGGCAATTTCCGCGCGAATTTTGGCACTGAGAAAGACGGAGTCAACCTACTTGCCGAAGATGGCTCGCATTCCAAAGGCGCCGATCTCACCACGGGATATCCCGAGTTCGACCATGTCCTGCTCAAGAAGCTGGGCTGGTGGGAGGAATTGACCGAGGAAGAAAAGAAGGAAGCCGAAGGCAAAAACTGGAAAACCGACTTGTCGGGAGGAATACAGCGAGTGGTGCTCAAGAACCACGGCTGCCACCCGTTTGGCAATGCCAAGGCGCGAGCGGTCGTCTGGAATTTCCCTGATCCCGTTCCCCTGCATCGCGAGCCGCTATTCAGCCCACGTCCAGATCTCGTGGTCAAATATCCGACCCACGACGACAAGAAAGCATTTTGGCGTTTGCCGACTTTGTATAAGACCATCCAAAGCGCCGCGGACTACTCCAAGGAATATCCGCTCATCATGACCAGCGGCCGTCTGGTGGAATACGAAGGCGGCGGAGACGAAACCCGTTCCAATCCCTGGCTCGCTGAGCTGCAGCAAAACATGTTCTGCGAAGTGAATCCGAAGGACGCCAACGACAAGGGAATCAGGAACGGCGACGACATCTGGGTCGAGTCTCCGTCGAAAGCCCGCTTGAAAGTGAAAGCGCAGGTGACCGAGAGAGTCGGGCCGGGAACGGTTTTCCTGCCGTTCCACTTCGCCGGTCATTGGATGGGCAAGGACATGCTCAACTACTATCCTGCCGGCGCGGCGCCGATCGTGCGCGGGGAAGCAGTCAACACCGCGACAACTTACGGCTACGACTCGGTGACGATGATGCAGGAGACCAAAACGACCTTGTGCAAGATTTCCAAGGCCTAAGGAGGAAAAATCATGGCAAGAATGAAATTCCTATGTGATGCAGAGCGCTGCATCGAATGCAATGCCTGTGTGACGGCCTGCAAGAACGAGCACGAGGTACCGTGGGGCGTGAATCGCCGGCGTGTGGTCACCATCAACGATGGCGTTCCCGGAGAGCGCTCGATGTCGGTCGCGTGCATGCACTGCAGCGACGCCCCCTGCATGGCGGTGTGCCCCGTGGATTGTTTCTACAAAACTGCGGAAGGAATCGTGCTGCACGACAAGGACTTGTGCATCGGCTGCGGCTACTGCTTCTATGCCTGTCCGTTCGGCGCACCGCAGTTTCCCCAGGACGGCGCTTTCGGTTTGCGCGGCAAAATGGACAAATGCACTTTCTGCGCCGGCGGTCCGGAAACAAATTTCTCGGAAGCCGAGTTCAAAAAGTACGGCCGCAACCGCATCGCCGAAGGCAAGCTCCCGGCGTGCGCCGAAATGTGTTCGACCAAGGCGTTGCTGGGCGGCGATGCCGATGTCCTCGCGGATATCTACCGCACCCGCGTGACCCATCGCGGCAGAGGCGCCGACATCTGGGGCTGGAGTACGGCGTATGGCAAGCCCGAAGCCGCACCGGCGCCGCAGGAAAAACCATGAAAGTCACCCTCGCGGTGGTGGCGATGCTTGGACTACTCTCCGCATGCGGAGAGACGCCGCAAGTGGTGAACTACAAGCAGGGTGAGTACCAGGGCAAGCCTGACACTCCGGCCTGGGAAAATCCTCCTTACAGCGGCGACAAGCTCGCCTGGGAGAAAGCAATAGACTCCCGGGCGAGGTACCAGAACGAGTACAACCGCGTCACCCAATAGGAGAAGCATGATGAGTGTGCGAAAAGCAGCGCTGATTACGCTGCTTGTGGGGATTGCTGCAGTACCGATGTTGGGTGCGAAGGCATGGGCGGAGCAGCCTTTCCTTCAGCCGCCTCCAAGCGAGGCGCCAAAGCAGGTCGAGCGTCAGCAGACTCAGCCTTTGAATAACGCGCCCGTTTGGCGCGATGTGCGCTCGGGCGATCCCGGAATCACCCAGGTTCAGGGAATCGAAACGGGCGTTCTGGTGCAGACCGAAGGGGAGCGATGGAGAGCGATTCGCAATAGCTGGATCACCTTTTACGGCGGCATTTTGCTCCTCGTGGTTCCGGTGGCGATTCTGCTTTTCTATTTCTGGAAAGGTCCGCTGACCCTGCACGCTTCGCCTACGGGACGCGAGATCGAGCGATTTGATCTGTGGGACAGAACCGTGCACTGGGCGACCGCGATCAGCTTCATCATTCTCGCCATAAGCGGAATCATCCTGCTGTTTGGAAAGTATTTCGTCCTCCCCGTTTTTGGCTACACGATTTTTTCGTGGCTGGCGATTGCGTCGAAGAACCTGCACAACTTCGTCGGACCCTTGTTCATCTTCTGCTCGATCGTTATGTTCGTCACCTTCGTCAAAAGCAATCTCTGGCGAACTTATGACTGGGTGTGGGTGAAAAAACTTGGCGGCTTGATCAGCAAAGAGCATGTTCCTTCAGGACGCAACAACGCCGGATCGAAAGCGTGGTTCTGGGGCGGCGTGGTGTTGCTCGGTATCATCGTCTCAATCTCCGGTCTTATCCTGAACTTTCCGAACTTCGAGCAGGGCCGTTCAACGATGCAATATGCGAATATCGTGCACGCGGTGGTCGCTATTCTTTACATGGCTGGGTCGCTTGGGCACATCTACATGGGAACGATTGGCATGGAGGGCGCTTTCAAATCGATGAAGACTGGCTACGTGGATGAAACCTGGGCCAAAGAACATCATCAGTATTGGTACGAAGAAGTGGCCTCCGGCCGTCGCGCTCCCGCGGATGACAAAGCCTCGGCGCGGCGGGCGCAACCGCAGCACTGACTTTGAGG
>JBOIGA010000045.1:0-15970 GCA_050741875.1 Burkholderiales bacterium | reverse complement strand
CTCTTGTACTGGAACAGCGACAGCGCCAATTTGTCCGGACCGATGTATGCATACTACGTGCGCAACATGTATCTCGAAAACAATCTGAGATGCGCCAACAAGCTCACCATGGCGGGCGTTTCAATCGACGTGGGCAAGCTTGAAATGCCGGTGTACGTTCTGGCGACGGCGGAGGACCACATCGTCCCATGGCGCTCGGCCTTCGCCAGCGCGATGCTGCTCAAAGGCGATGTCAAATTCGCGCTCGGCGCGAGCGGTCATATCGCCGGCGTAATCAACCCCGCATCGAAAAATCGCAGGAACTACTGGCGCAATGACGCGCTGTCAGCCAATTCTGACGAATGGTTCGCCGGCGCCGCGTCGATTGCGGGAAGCTGGTGGAACGACTGGAGCGAATGGCTCAAAACCCATTCGGGCAAGACCAAAAAAGCGAATGCGCGGCTCGGTTCGAAAAGTTATCCGGTCATTGAACCGGCGCCAGGGACTTACGTGCGCGCGCGCGGGTGAGCGCCCGACATTCTTTCATTGCGCGGAGCGATCGCGGCGTTTTTTGGCCGGTTCTTTGCCGGAAGTCGCACTCGAACCGGCGGGATGAAACGTGGACCCGGCGAAATTCGTCATTTGCTTCGCGGCCTGGGTCAACGAATCCATCGCGGCGGTCGATGCGGCCATCGTCGCTTTCAGAGTCGTAGTAACGAGATCCGCGCCGTCGGGAAACGCTTTCGCCGCTTCGCTTGCTTGTCCAGATTCCTTGCCGTAGGCAGTGAGGCTTTTCTCGATGATCTGCTTGAATTCGGCCTGCGCCTCGGCGGCGATTTCGTACAAACCGCGCGAATATTCCATCGCTTTGGCGAAACTCGATTCGGCGAATTTGGCGCGCAGCGCGAGCATGTCTTCAGGCGTTTTTGCCGCCGCCAGCGATTTGGCGTTGCGCGAATTTTCTTCGACGAACATTCTGCCCGCTTCGAGTTGCAGCCTGACGAGCTTCTCCGCGCTATGCATTGAAATCTGCGCGAGGCGCATCGCCGATTCGAGGTTGCCACGCGACAATTCGGTCAATTCCTGAGGGGTCTTCAACACGCTCATCTCCTTTCGAAGTCAAGCTGGAGGTATGATAGGGGCGCCAGTTTAACACGGCGGAACCACTCGCATGAGAGTCATCAAAAAGTATCCCAATCGCCGGCTCTACGACACGGCGACGAGCAGCTACATCACGCTCGCCGACGTTAAGGTACTTGTGCTGGAACACAGCGATTTTCAGGTGCTCGACGCCAAGACCAGCGAGGACATCACGCGCAGCATTCTTTTGCAGATCATCCTTGAGGAAGAATCATGCGGCGCGCCGATGTTTTCCAGCAACATGCTCGCGCAGATCATTCGCTTCTACGGTCACGCGATGCAGGGAATGATGGGAAGCTACCTCGAGAAAAACATCCAGACCTTCATCGAGCTGCAAAAACGTCTGCAGGAGCAATCGCGCGCGCTTTACGGCGAGAACCCGATGCTTTCAGGCGAAGCGTGGGCGCAATTTCTCAAGATGCAAGGCCCGGCGATTCAGGGATTGATGGGCGGCTATCTCGAACAAAGCGCCTCGGTCTTTCTCGATATGCAGAGCCAGTTGCAAAAACAGACGCGCGGCCTTTTGCAGGCGTTTGCTTTTCCAGAGGCAAAACCGGCGGAAGAAGCTTCTCGCGACAAGCCGCAAAAAAAAGCCTAGTTGGCGAGCATTCCCAAAATCGGCTTTGTTTCGCTCGGCTGCCCAAAAGCGCGCTCAGCGATTCGGAACGGGTCCTCTCGCGCCTTCGGGCGGAAGGCTACGGCGTCGCCAAGAACTACGCGGGGGCTGATCTTGTTGTGGTCAACACATGTGGCTTTTTGACCAGCGCGATCGAGGAATCGCTCGACGCGATCGGCGAAGCGCTCAACGAAAACGGTAAGGTCGTCGTCACCGGTTGTTTAGGGGCGCGCGAGCGCGCCGTCAGGGAGAAGCACCCAGAAGTTCTCGCCATAACCGGGCCGAATGCTCCCGATGAATTGTTCACCGCCATCCACCGTTATCTTCCACGGCCGCACCATCCGTTTCTCAGTCTCATCCCGCCGCAGGGAATCAGGCTTACCCCCAAGCACTACGCGTATCTGAAAATTTCAGAGGGCTGCAATCATCGTTGCACTTTCTGCGTGATCCCCCAGTTACGTGGAGACCTGATCAGCCGGTCCATGGGCGAAGTCATGCAGGAAGCCGAGAATCTGGTTCGCGCCGGAGTCAAGGAGCTCCTCGTTATCGCGCAGGACACCAGCGCCTACGGGGTGGATGTCAAATACCGGACCGGATTCTGGAAACAGCGTCCGCACCGAACTTGTTCGCGCGCTCGGAGATTTGGGGGTGTGGGTGCGCCTACATTATGTATACCCGTATCCGCACGTGGACGAAGTCATACCGTTCATGGCCGAAGGCAAGCTTCTTCCCTACATCGATGTCCCTTTTCAGCATGCGAGCCCGAGAATATTGAAACTGATGAAACGTCCCGCCAATGGCGAGAGCAATCTCGAACGAATTCGCCGCTGGCGCGAGATGTGTCCCGAAATCGCGATCCGCAGCACCTTCATCACGGGATTTCCGGGAGAGACCGAAGATGAGTTTGAAGAACTGCTGGAGTTCCTGGGAAAAGCCGAGCTCGATCGTGTCGGCTGCTTCGCCTATTCCGAAGTCGCCGGCGCCAAAGCGAACGAGCTGCCGGATCCCGTCCCAGAAGAGATCAGAGAAGAACGACGCGCACGGCTGATGGGGATTCAGGAAGGAATCAGCCGCTCAAGGCTCAAGCAAAAAATCGGGAAAGTCTTGAACGTGCTCATCGATGAAGTGAAAGGCGGCCACAATCGCACGATCCGAAGGCGAAGCGCCCGAAATCGACGGCGTCGTTCATGTCGAGCGCGGGAACAACTTGCGAATAGGCGACTTTGCCCGAATTGAAGTCACACGGTCCGACGCCCACGATCTCTGGGGGCGAAAGGCTGAATGAAAGCCGATCGCGGCAAACGCCAAGACGAAAGATTTAAGGTAACTCTTCGACTTTGATCCACACCGAGCCATCGCTGGCGCGGGACGTGCGCTCGCGTGAGGCGATTCGTGAACGCTCAGTGCTTCGATCTTGAGAGACTCCCGCGATTTCAACCCATTCTCCAAGTTTTGCCGTGACGCTGGTTTGCGCACGCTGTGCGTCGCCGAAAGATTCACGGCGCTGGCTGATCGCCAGATTGACCGAATCCCCGGTCACGCGAGGTAGAACGTAAAAACCGCTGCTGAAATCCCGGTATTGAGTTGATTCGATGACCTGGGCTCCGTGCGGGCCGGTGATGACGGTGCGCTCGGCGAACGGCGCCGATCGTCCGACGCTGATGAACGCTTCGTAACCTTCGAGCACTTCGATTCTTTGACCTGAAGCATCGCGTGTCGCCGCTTGCCGCTGCTGCGCGCGCACTCGCACTGAATCATCGCCGTCGCGGCCCCCGATCGTCACACCGCTTCGATCCCGGCTGCCGGGGGCAATGACGCGGGCATCACCGCCGATATCAGCGGCGATTTCGGCTTCGCTCCTGCTTTTTTCCTCGCTTGCGTTGTTTTTCACCGTAATCAGCAAACGTTTCGGCGCTTTGTCCACCGCCGCGAGAATGCGTTTGATTTCCTCAAGGTTCTCGGGAGAGGTGCGAACAATCAACTGATTGCGCGCGCCGGTGATCGTACCGCCGCGCTCGTTGATGAACGATCGCACGAGCGGAAGCACTTCTTCGGCGGGGCGATACTTGAGCTCGATGACCTCGATCACCTGCTCGGCCGCGAAGGCGTTCGCGGCGAGAATCAAAAGAAAAAATATCGCGAAACGCATCACATCTGTGACTGTTGATAATTTTGCACGCCGACTTTGCCGATCAGCTCAAGTTGCGTTTCGAGCCAGTCAATGTGGTCTTCCTCGCCGTCGAGAATGTCCTCGAACAGTTCACGGGTCACATAATCACCGCACGATTCGCAATACCCGATCGCCTCCTTCAGCGGTGGATGCGCCTGCAACTCGAGCTTCAAATCGCACTGCAAAATCTCCTGCACATTCTGCCCGATCATGAGCTTGCCGATATCCTGCACATTGGGCAGACCTTCGAGGAACAGAATGCGCTCGATCAACTTGTCGGCGTGCTTCATTTCGTCCACCGACTCGCGATATTCGTGCTCGTTCAGTTTATGAAAGCCCCAGTTCTTGTACATCCGCGCGTGCAAAAAGTACTGGTTGATCGCGGTCAGTTCATTCTTGAGAACTTGATTGAGATAGCTTAAGACCTTCTGGTCGCCTTTCATGGATACCTCCCGCGAAGATTTCGGGAAGTGTAGCCGAGGGAAACTCTCTATGCCAGAAGAATGGTCAGGCGACCTTGAGCACGGGCTTCGACGTTTGCGCGGCAGCGGCTTGCTTGAGCATCTGCTCGGCGAGCGGCGCGCACGCTCCGCATGTACTGGCGATGCCGAGACAGCCGCGCAAGTCGTACAGCGAGCGCGCTCCCCCGGCGATGCACTCTTCGACCTGCGCTTCGGTAATGGCGTGACAGACGCAGACGTACATGACTTAGCGGTCGGGACACGCGGCGCAGCGTGCGCCTTTGAGAGCCGCGAGACCGCGGCATTCGAGCGCCTTGGTTACGCTGCACACCGAGCGTTTACACGCGACGAGAGGAACTCCCTCCTCCCGCGCGATCTGGCGAAAACTTTTCATGACGTTGTGGCCGAGAAAGTCGGTGAAAAGAATGACGAGATCGATGCCTTTCGGCAACCCCGCGACTTTGCGCTGGTGAGAGCTGTCGCGTCCGCTGACGTGATGCGCGATGCGAATGTTGAATGAGGATAAAGCTTCGGGAATATTCCCCAGTCTGTCCGCTCCCACGACCATCGCGTTCATGTCCGCGTCCTTATGAATTGTCTTCGAAGCGAACCATAGCACGCTCTTTGGCGCAACGCAAATGCGAATAACTCGTATTTGTATTGCTTCATTAGGCTCCCTTGGGTTACTATCCCTTGCACTTAAGCAATGAAGCGGAACGAGAAAAAACCAGACGAAACCCGTGATCGCGCAACTGCGCCTCTGTTGGAAAACCTGCGTCGCGTCACGAGCGTCGAATTGTTCGCGGGCCGTCGCAAACTTTTTATCGAACACGCGGGAGAGGTATACCTGCTCCGCCACACGAGCAAAGGGAAGCTGATCCTGACCAAATAGTTACTGCGGGCCCCTGCCAACCCGTCTTAGGGAGTTGCCACGACCGTCTTGAATTCACCAACTGTTGGACGTTGTGCCGGCCTTGCCGCCGTCACCGGAATGCACGCGGCCATTTTGTGGGTGCTGCTACAGGTCGAAACGGTACGTAGCGCAGTTAACGAAGTCGCGCCGATTTTCGTAACTTTTGTGACGCCACCTGCCGAGATCACACCGACCGAGCCGCTGCCCATCACGAAGCCTGAACCAAAGCCGATCGTCAAGCCCAAACTGGAATCAAAGCCGGTCAAAAAAGCGAAGCCCAAACCTAAAGTCGCGCCGCGGCCGAAAGAACCTGAACCGGCGCCCCTCGTTGCGGCTGAAGTTCCGGCCCCCATCCCCGAGCCGATCGATAGCGCTCCGCCTGCGCCGCCTCCGCAACCCGCCGCCCCACCCGAGCCAGCGCTGGCCGAGGTCAAACCAGCGCCGCCCCCTCCTCCGCCGCTTGAGCCTCCGCGCTTCGACATGGCGTATCTCAACAATCCCGCGCCGGAGTACCCCGCCTTCTCGCGCCGTTTGGGAGAACAAGGCCGCGTCCTGCTGCGAGTCCTGGTAAACGTCGAAGGCATCGCCGAGCAAGTCGAAATTAAAGAGTCCAGCGGATCGCGCCGGCTCGATCAAGCGGCGCTGGAAGCGGTAAGAAAATGGCGCTTCATTCCGGCCAAACGCGGAGACACAGCGATCGAAGGATGGGCGTTGGTGCCAATCAATTTCCAACTGAGCTGAAAGTCACTTCATGGAAACTTTGGGTTTCGCGCATTTCCTCGCACAGACCGACGCGCTCGCAAAAACCGTTCTCGCGTTGCTGCTCGCCATGTCGATCGCATCGTGGTATCTGATTCTCACCAAGGCTTTCGCCGCGCTGTGGGCAAGGCGCAGATCAGCGAAGTTTCTCAAGATCTTCTGGACTGTGGGAAATGTCGATGCGGTGGCGCGCGAGCTTGCACACCAAAACCCGCGTGAATCTTATTCGCGCCTGACGAGCCGCGCGCTTTCCGCCCGCGAGCGATTCGGCACGACAAGACTCGTTGAGACAGGATCGATGGCCGAATTTCTGACTCGCACGCTGCGCCGAGCCATAGACGAAGAAACCACGCGCATGGAATCGGGCTTGACCGTGCTCGCTTCAATCGGCGCAACCGCGCCTTTTGTCGGGCTCTTCGGCACGGTCTGGGGCGTGTATCACGCGCTCGTTGCGATCGGCATGTCGGGCACGGGCACCCTCGACAAGGTCGCGGGACCGGTGGGTGAAGCGCTGATCATGACCGGCATCGGTCTCGCGGTCGCCGTTCCCGCCGTGCTCGGCTACAACGCGTTTGTGCGCGCCAACCGCGTTTACCTTGCG
This sequence comes from Burkholderiales bacterium, assembly GCA_050741875.1. Lineage (GTDB taxonomy): Bacteria > Pseudomonadota > Gammaproteobacteria > Burkholderiales > JBOIGA01 > JBOIGA01. Next base: position 9,331 of record JBOIGA010000045.1, on the reverse strand, counting down.
CGGCTCGATACGTTCGCCCACGAACTTTTTGCTTTTCTGGTCACGGGCGAGCCGGCGGCGAGCACGCGTTCCGCCAGATTGACCGAATTCAAGGCGGCGAGAGGATAAACATGGACGTCAACTTCGCGCAAAACCGCACGCCAACGCCGATGGCGGAAATCAACATGATTCCGTTGATCGACGTGATGCTCGTGCTACTGGTGATTTTCATCATCACGGCGCCGCTCCTCACGCATTCGGTGAAGATAGATTTGCCGAAGGCGAGCTCGACGCCGAACGTCACCGAACGCGAAAACATCCAGCTTGCGCTGCGAGCGAACGGCGACGTTTTCTGGGACGGAAATGCCATCAGCATGGGCGCGCTCAACGAGCGTTTCATCGCCGCGTCCCAAGTCGAACCGCAACCGGAAGTCCATATTCGTGCGGAGGCCCAAGTCGAATACGGGAAGGTCGCACAAGCGATGTCGCTTGCGGCGAAAGCCGGATTAACGCGCATCGGCTTCGTCACCGATCCTTCGAGCGAGAAACAGTGAGCCAGATTTTTCTCGCTGTTCTCCTGTTCCTGGCGCCAGCGCTCGCGGCGGCTCAATCGGTGGAAACGCGAGCGCAGACGATCGTGCACCTGCTCGATTACGTGAGCGTGGATTACCCCGAGTTCGTCAAGGATGGCAAAGTACTCGACGAAGCTGAATACCTGGAGCAGAGCGAATTTGCCGCACAGGTTATCGAATCGCTGCAATCCCTCCCCGACGTGCCGGCCAAACAAGAACTGCTCGCGAAAGCGCAAACCCTCAAGGCGAAAATCGCGAAAAAAGTCGCAGGCACGGAAGTTTCGAATCTCGCCAATGAACTGCGCTGGAACGTCATTCGCGCGTACGACATCGCCGTCGTCCCCAAAACCGCGCCTGATCTCTCGCAAGCCGTGGCGATTTACGCGGCGAATTGCGCCGGTTGCCACGGCGACAAAGGACGCGGTGATGGCGCGCTCGCGCCAGGACTCGACCCCTCCCCTTCCAATTTTCATGACGAAGCGCGCATGGCAAGCCGCAGCGTTTACGGCCTCTACAACACGATCAGTCTGGGCGTCGCCGGAACCGCCATGCGAGGATTCAACGAACTCTCCGAAAACAATCGGTGGGCGCTCGCCTTTTACGTCGCGAACATCGGTCCTCCATCGCAGGCGAGTGAAGGCAAACGCGCATGGGAAACTAATGAGGGCCGCAATGCCTTTCGCGATTTGAGCAACGTCGTCACGCTGTCCGCTAATGAAGTCGCTGAGCGCTACGGCAAAGACGCCGCGCTCGCGCAGGACTATCTCATCAGCGAGCCGCAAGCGCTGGCCGCGACAAAACCGTCGCCGATCGCTTTTTCGCGCGTGAAGCTTAGTGAGGCTCTGGCCGCGTATCAAAGCGGTAACGCAGAAGCCACGCAACAACTCGCGATCACCGCCTATCTGGAAGGCTTCGAGCTCGTCGAAGCAAGCCTCGACAACGTGGATTCGGGTCTTCGCGTCGAGATCGAGCAGGAGATGATGCGGCTTCGCCATTCGATCACGAGCGGCGCGCCGCCGGGGGAAGTCGAAAGCCGGATCAAGAAGCTCGATGAACGGCTTTCGAGGGCGGAAGAACAGCTTGGCGCCGGATCGCTTCCGCCCGCAACAGCGTTCTTAAGCTCGCTCATCATTTTCTTACGCGAAGGCGTGGAGGCGATACTCGTGCTGGCGGCGATTATCGCTTTCGTGGTCAAAACCGGCAGGCGCGACGCATTGCCGTACGTGCACGCTGGCTGGATCGCGGCGCTCATTGCTGGCGGTCTAACCTGGTTTGCGGCAACGCACCTGATCAACATCTCCGGCGCCAACCGCGAGTTGACCGAAGGCATCACCGCGCTCATCGCCGCAGCCATGCTGATCTATGTCGGCTATTGGCTGCACGGCAAATCGTACGCGCACGCGTGGAGCCGATTCATTCGCGAGCAAGTCGGCGCGGCACTTTCCAAAGGCACGCTCGCGGCCATGGCGCTCGTTTCTTTCCTCGCCGTCTACCGCGAAATCTTCGAGATCGTGCTTTTTTATCAGGCGCTCTGGGTGCAGGCCGCTGCAAGCGGACGCGGCGGCGTTCTCGCTGGAATCGGCGTTGCCGCGATTCTGCTTGCCGCGATCGGCTTCGCGATTTTCAAATACAGCGTGCGCCTGCCCATCGGCCCGTTCTTCGCGGTGACATCGTTGTTGATCGCGCTGCTTGCGGTCGTGTTTGCGGGCAACGGCATCGCGGCGCTGCAGGAGGCCGGTGTAATAGACGTCAATCCAGTCGCATTCGTGTCCCTGCCATTGCTTGGCGTCTATCCGACCGCGCAAACGCTCGCCGCGCAGTTCCTTGCGCTGGCGCTCGTCGTGCTCACCTTCTGGCTTGCGCGGCGCGAAGGGATGAAGCCCGCCGCAGTATGAAAAGGAAGATTTTGTCGAGTTAAGAAATAACAGCCAGCCAACAAGCCTCCTCGCGCTTGGGTAGCCAGCCAGTCTAATTAAGCACCGTAAGGAGGAAGCATGGCTGTCAAACGATTTTCGCCGAAATTGAAGCCGATCGCATCGGCGATTCAGGCGGCAATGGTTGGTTTGACTTTCGCCGGCGCAGGGAGCGCGCTCGGCCAATCTGCCGACGGCAAGAACGAACCGGGGGCGGAAGCAAGCAAGAAGACTTATCGAATTCCCGCTGGGCCGCTAGGTCCGGCATTGTCGAGCTTCGCCGCGCAGGCGGAAGTGCTGCTCTCCTTCGATCCAGCGCTTACGCAAGGAAAAACAACTGCCGGCTTGTTGGGCGAGTACAGCATTGAAGAAGCCTTGGCCGCGCTCCTCTCCAAAAGCGGCCTGGAACCGGTGAAGAGCGCATCTGGATATGTGCTGCAAGCTCGGCGCGAAGAAGATGCGGGCGACGAGACCCAGCTTGGCACGGTGACGGTCACCGACAGCGCAATCGATTTCAACGACCTTCCGCCGGATAAAGGATTCAAGGCGGAGTTTCAGTCGTCAGCGACAAAAACTCCACTGCCGATCCGGGAAACGCCGCAATCCATCTCGGTCATCACGCAGGATTCGCTGGAGGCGCGGCAGGTCACCGATCTCGGCCAGGCGCTTGAGACCGCGGCGGGCGTCAACTTGTACAGCGGCAGCGGTCCTTTTGCCGGCCGCGACATATTCGGCTTGGGGGCCATCCAGATTCGCGGCATCGACACCGACTTTCTGACGGACATCCGTGAGGACGGCTTCGTCAGTCCGATCTTCGCGGCCCAGCCGGACCTTGCACCCTACGAGCGCATCGAGGTCGTTAAGGGGCCGAGTTCGCTCTACGGGCGCGGCAGCGCCGGCGGCTTCGTCAACCGCGTGCGCAAGAAGCCACTGCCCGAGTTTCAGGCCGAGATCGCGCCCTCGATCGGATCCTTCGATTTCTATCGCGTAGATGGCGATGTAACCGGTCCGCTGTTCGCAAGGGCGCGCGGCCGCTTGGTCCTCGCCTACGAGGATGCCGGCTCCTTCGTTGATTTCGCTGAAAGCGAGCGCGCGGTGATCGCACCCAGCCTCGAATTCGATCTCACCGACACCACCCGGCTGCTCGTGCAGGGGATTTATCAGGAAGACCGCTTCTTCCCGACGAATGGGTTTCCCCTGCAGCAGGAGGGTGAGAACTTTCGGGCGCCCAACATCCGCCGCTCGCTCTTTGTCGGCGCACCGAACGAGGACGAAACAACCGGCGAGATCGTGTCCGCCAGCGTGCAGCTCGACCAGCAACTCAGCGACCAGTGGCTGGCGACGCTGCGACTTGCCCGCAGCGCGACGGAACACCGTTCGCAGACCGACAATTATGCTTTCGGCATCCAGCCCAACGGCGACGTTGGTCTTTATTCGAGCGCTTTCCGGATCGACAGCGACGTCTGGGCCGGCGAGATCCGGCTGAACGGCCGCATCGATCTCCTCGGCCGGCCGGCGAACCTCACGGTGGGTGCCGAATACACCGATGTCCAAAACATTAACGACCAGCGCTTCGGCGTTCTCGGCACTGCCAACATCTACGCTGAGAATTTCGCCGACTTCCCTACCGTCGCGCCCGTTCCAAGTTTCAATGGCCTGTTCGAACAGCCGAGCACCGGTGTCTACGCGCAGCTTCAGTTTCGCCCTTTCGAACGGTTGAGCGTGCTGCTGGGCGGCCGCTACGACTCCGCCGAGACGACATTCGAGAATCGGGTAGGAGGCACCAAGAGTGAAAGGGACGACGACGCCTTTACCGGCCGCATCGGCCTCGTGTTCGATGTGCGCAGAAACGTCTCGCTCTATGGGCTGTACGCCGAGTCTTTCCAGCCCGTGTTGTTCAACACCAGGTCTGATGGAGAACTATTAGAACCCGAAGAAGGGAAAATCTACGAGGGCGGCATCAAGACCGCATGGTTCGAGGGCCGTCTCGGCGTCAATGCCGCGCTCTTCAGAATCGAGCGCGAGAACGTGCCAATCAATGACCCGAACAATATGCCGGGAGAGTTCTTCAGCGTCTCGGGCGGCTTGTTGCGCTCCGACGGCTTCGAATTGGAAATCAATGGTGAGCCGCTGCCTGGCTGGAATGTGAGCTTCGCTGGAACCTTGCTTGACTCCGAATTTACCGAGGGCGACCCGCAGACGATCGGAAATGCGGTGATCGGCACCGCTGATTGGCAGGTCGGTGTTTACACGAGCTACGAGTTACAGAGCGGCACATTGCAAGGGCTCGGCGTCGGTTTGGGTCTTTTCGCGATCGCTGACCGGGCGGCGGGCGAATTCCTGCCCGGCACGCTGGACGGGTACGAGCGGGTCGATTTGAGTCTCTTCTACAACGGCATCCGGAACACGAAGATCGCGCTGCAGGCGCGCAACGTGTTCAACGAGAGATATGTGGAAGGATCGGATCGTATTGGCGGCTTTAATCAGTTCGGCTCGCCGACCGCGTATCTGCTCACTCTGCGCTACGACTTCAAGGGAGTGGGCAAGTGAGCTTTGTGTCTCCGGTCCTGGTGCAAGACGCGCTCGACGCCGGGGACTTCGACGAAGCCACGCGGCTTTGCGAAGAAGGGTTGCGGGACGCGCCAAGTGACCCCGATGCGCATCGCTATCTCGCGTTTGTCCATGCGGCGAGGAGTCATCCGCAGCTCGCAGTTGGCTCGGCGCGGCGTGCGTGTCAGCTCGCCGGCAGCGATCCGCGCGCGTGGTCCGACCTCGGTCGAGTACATGTACATACGGGAAGGTTGGCCAATGCGGTCGAATGTTTCCGCCGCGCCGTGGAAATCGATAGCAGCCACGCCGATGGCTGGCACAACCTCGGCACGGCGCTCAAGCAGATGGGCGAGCCGGCGCAGGCGTTCGCAGCGTTGAAAAACGCATTGCACATCGATCCAACCCGCGCGGAGACGTATCTCAATCTCGGCAATCTGCTCATCGCAGCAGACCAGTTCGACGATGCAGTCGAGTGCTTCGAGCGCGCAGCGAAATACGATCCCAAGATGGCGCAGGCGCGAAGTCACCTGGCGCAGGAGCTGTCGTCGCGCGGCAAGGTGAAGCGCGCGGAAACGCTGTTCCGGCAATCGCTGGGGCTCAAACCGGATCACATCCAAAGTTGGTTCGGACTCGGCCGCACACTCGAAGATCTGGGCGAGGCCGAAGGCGCGCTCGGTTGCTACGCCAACATTCTGCGGTTGCGGCCCGGGCATCCCATGGCGCTTGGTCATTACCTCTCTCTCGCGCGAGGAGAAATCGAAAGCGATGGGCTTGAACGCGCACGCGCTGCGCTCAGGGACAACACCGTGCAAGACGAGGCCAAGGCGCTCATCGGCTATGGTCTCGCGAAATACTACGATCGTCGGGGTCAGTATCGCGATGCCGCGCGAGCCGGCGAGCTTGCCAACGCCGCCCGGCGAAGAAAGATCGGCCCGCTCGATCGTGACAAACTCGCGGCGCGAGTTGACGGCGTCATCGAGACCTACACTGCGGAGTTCTTCGCGGAGCGCCGCCGCTTCGGCGTCGGCACGAATCAGCCGGTCTTCATCGTCGGCCTCCCGCGTTCGGGCACGACGCTCACCGAGCAGATTCTCGCCGCGCACCCATGGGTGCATGGTGCGGGAGAGCTGCCAACTCTCTCACGCCTGGCGGCATGCGCCCTCGCCGATCCCGGCGACCCGTCGTGGCACGCGGCAATGAAACTCGATCGGACCAAAAGCCGCGAACTCGCCTACGAGTATCTGCGCGCATTGCGTGACGGCGCGCCCAAAGGCCGGCTGCGCATCAGCGACAAGTCGCCCCTCAATTTCTTTCATCTTGCGTTCGCGGCATTGCTGTTTCCCGGCGCCCGCGTGATCCACTGCCAACGCGAGTCGCGCGACAACGCGCTCTCGATCTGGATGGAAAACTTCAACACGGACCAGCGCTACGCGACCGACTTCGACGATCTCGCGTTCTACACGGCCCAGTACAAACGGCTGATGGCGCATTGGCGCGCCGTGCTGCCATTGCCGAGTTTGGAAGTGCAATACGAAGAAATGGTGGCGGATGTCGAAGCGCAGGCGCGGCGACTGATGGAGTTCCTCGGCGCGCCCTGGGATGCGCGCTGCCTCGACTTCGACAAGAGCGAACGCGCGGTGCAAACGCCGAGCCGCTGGCAGGTGCGTCAGCCGATCTACTCGCGTTCGGTGGGTCGCTGGAAAACGTATGCCGAGCAGCTGCCGCACTTAAGCGCGGCGTTTGATGGTGCTGAACTGGAGAGAAGCGAATGATGCGTAACACATGGGTGCTCGTGCACCGCTGCGCGGGTCTGGCGATCGCGCTCTTTCTCATCTTCTCCGGCCTCACCGGCGCGGTGATTTCATGGGACCACGAACTCGACGAGTGGCTCAATCCCGACTTGTTCGAAACCGCAAGCAAGGGTAAGCCAGTCGCGCCGCTTGAACTCGCCGCTCGCATCGAGGCGGCTGACCTCCGCGCTTCCGTAAGTTTCGTGCCTTTGCAACATGAAGAGGGGCACACCGCCATTTTTGGAGTTGATGCCAAGCTTAATCCCGCAACAAGCGAGCTCTACGACATCGGCTACAACCAGGTATTCGTCGATCCTGTGACCGGCGAAGTTCAAGGCAAGCGCGAATGGGGCGCGGTGTCCCTTGCGAGCGAGAACCTGATGCCCTTCCTGTACAAGCTGCATTTCACACTGCACATCCCACAGATGTGGGGCATCGACTCCTGGGGCGTGTGGCTGCTCGGCATCGTCGCTCTCATCTGGATGCTCGATTGCTTCGTCGGTTTTTATTTAACCTTGCCGATGAAGCGAAGGCATGCGGGAACGGTCAACACCGAAACCTCGGATCGCGGATTGCTCGGATCCAACCCGAATCGCTCATGGTGGCAGCGCTGGAAGCCCGCCTGGCAGGTGAAATCAAACCGCCTCAATTTCGATCTGCACCGCGCCTTCGCGCTGTGGACTTGGGCGCTGCTTTTCGTCGTCGCGTTCACCGCGGCGTCGCTTAATCTCTACCGTGAACTATTTTTTCCGGTATTAAGCACCGTCTCGGAAGTCACTCCCGGACCGTTCGAAGTGCGAACGCCGCGACCGATCAACGAACCGATCGAGCGGAAGATTTCGTATGCACGGATCATCGAAGACGCGAAGGCGGATGCGGCGCGGTGCGGCTGGCGTGAACCGGCCGGGTTCGCGTTTTACAGCCCGGGGTTTGGCGTCTTTGGTGTAGGGTTTCACGAACCCGGCAATGACCATGGCAGCGGCGGACTCGGGGTGAAGACGCTGTATTACGACGGGCAAGACAGCCACTATCTCGGTGACCGCATTCCCTGGCAAGGCACAGCGGCCGACATCTTCAACCAGCTTCAATTTCCCGTGCACTCCGGCCGCATTCTGGGCATACCCGGGCGCATCCTGATTTCGGGCATAGGATTAGTCGTAGCGACGCTCTCGGTGACAGGCATAGTGATCTGGCTGCGCAAGCGCCGCCAGCGCGTGGCCCGAAAGAAGTTTTCTTTACCTCGACTCTCAGGCCGAGCTCAAACGGATGCTTCGGCCAGATAGACTCAAACACCCGCCGCTGGTGGGGAATCTGAATCCAGATTTCAAACTGCGGGTCGGCCCGAGGCCAGGCTTGACGGTCTGGATGACGGGCTTGAGCGGCGCGGGAAAGTCCACCATTGCGGCCGCGTTTGAAGCCGGCCTGCATAAGGCTGATCGCAGAATCTGTGTCCTGGATGGCGATTCCCTAAGGGAAGGACTGAACAGCAATCTCGGCTTTTCAATTGCGGATCGTAAGGAAAACGCGCGCCGCACCGCGGAAGTGGCGAAGCTCATGAACGAGGCGGGTATGGATGTCATCGCAGCGCTTATTTCGCCTTCCGCGGGCGATCGCGCAATGGCCAGAGAAATCGTCGGGCCTGACCGATTCCTTGAAGTGTACGTCAATGCGCCGCTCGCCGTGTGCGAGCGCCGCGACCCAAAGGGCTTCTATGCGAGGGCGAGAAAAGGCGAGATCGCCAACTTCACCGGTATCAGTTCCCCCTATGAAGCTCCCCAAGCACCCGACCTCGAGATCGATACAGAACGTCATTCCATACGCGAAACTGTGTTGCTCGTTCGCCGATTCTGGGATCTCTGGAAGGCCGGTTATCTGCAAAACAACGTAAATGGGCTCGTGTAGATGGTACGGGCGTCTATCACAACCTGCTTAGGCGTTGGGCGGACGTTTGAGTACGGCGGAACGTGGCGCGCTAAATCGCGTCGTAGCTTGATGCATACTTTCCTTCTATCTCTGCTTTTGATTGCGACAACTGCGATGGCCGCTGATGACGCGAAAACTTCCGACTCTCGCCAGTACACCTTCGGCTGGCAGTTCATCGAGGATTCAGCGATGGCGCCGCGTGGCGGGACGACAAAAGGACCGCCGGTCACGCTCGTCACCGAACCAACCGAAGCGTTCAAGCGGCTGCAAGATGACGATATCAGCAAGTTCGAGCGCGACCGGCGAGCTATTCTCGCGATGGCGGGCGGATATCGCACGAGCTTCGATTTTCTCGAAGTCGCGGGTTTCACCAAAGACTTCAAACCCGCCCGTCCGTATCAGAGCTGGGCGACCGAGAAGGTTTACGTGCTCGAGGATGGCAGCGATTTCATTTCGCTTCAACACCTGCTGGTGATGTCGATTGTGGACAAGGATGGCAAGGTGCAGGGGCCGTTCGTCACCAAGCATTGGCGGCAGGATTGGCAATACGAGCCTGATTATCAGTTCGTCTATCGCGGCAACAATACCTGGGCACGCGTGAGAG
>JBOIGA010000044.1:0-16222 GCA_050741875.1 Burkholderiales bacterium | reverse complement strand
GCCCGGAGGTGGCGCCGCGACAATGTTGATCACGCTGGGCTACGACCCGCAGAGAAAGCGGTACGTCGGCACATGGATCGGCTCAATGATGACCTACCTCTGGGTGTACGACGGCGGGCTGGATGCGGCGGGAAAGGTACTGACGCTCAATGCCGAAGGCCCCGACATGGCCGTCGAGGGAAAGATGGCGAAGTACAAGGACGTGATCGAGTGGAAGAGCGACGACCACCGGGTGCTGACGTCGCACGTTCTTGGCGACGACGGCAAATGGAATCAGTTCATGACGGCGAACTATCGGAGAGTTAAAGGAAAGAAATGACAAAGGAAAACAAGAGAGCGAATGATGAAGCAGAGATCCGTGCGTTGATTGACGATTGGGCAAACGCAATGCGCGCCAAGAACAGCGAGCGGGTAACGTCCCACTATTCGGACAATGTGATGTTTGTCCTCGCGCCTCCGCTGCAAGTCGCGGGATCGCGCGATACGAAGAACCTGAAGGCGTGGTTCGCCACGTGGCAGGGTCCGATCGGCTACGACATTCGCGAGCTCACCATCACCGCAGGCGACAATGTTGCTTTTGCCATAGCCTCAACCGGATGAGCGGAACGAAAACAGGCGGAGAGAATGTCGATATGTGGTTCCGCGAAACACTTGGCCTTCGCAAAATCGGCGGCACGTGGATGATCACGCATGAGCATAGCTCGGTGCCGTTCTACATGGACGGCACCTTCAAGGCGGCGGTCGACCTCAAGCCATAGCCCGGTCATGGCGTAAGAACCGAAAACACACCAAACGAGAGGAGATCACCGATGAAGAACACTGGAAATCTGAAAGTAACTAAGCCCACCGACCGCGAGATCGCGATGACGCGCGTCTTCGATGCGCCGCGCAGGCTCGTCTTCGATGCCTGGACCAAACCGGAGCACCTGCCGCATTGGATGCTCGGCCCCGAAGGCTGGACCATGCCCGTCTGCGAAATCGATCTTAAGCCCGGCGGGGCGTGGCACTTCGTCTGGCGCCGTTCCGACGGCACCGAGATGGAGATGCGCGGCATCTATCGCGAGATCACGCCGCCCGAGCGGCTCGTCTCCACCGAGTCGTGGGGTGGCGACTGGCCCGAAACGATCAACACGCTGCTCCTCTCCGAGGAGGACGGCAAGACAACGAGCACGCTCACGGTTCTCTATCCATCGAACGAGGCTCGCGACGCAGCGCTCAGCACCGGCATGGAGCAGGGCGTGGCTGCGAGCTACGACAGGTTTGCCGAGCTGTTGGCCTCGACCGTGGCTCGGGGAAACTCACAAGTCGGAGTCTGAACGCATAGCTCACTCACATCGAACACGGCATTCCTTTAACCAGCGCCGCCAAAAAACTCGTCCGCCGTGTCGATATCGAAGAGCCTTTTTCGACTAGCAAGTATCACCACCAACAGAAGGAGACACCATGCAAGTCCAACCCTATCTATTCTTCGGTGGCCGCTGCGAAGAGGCGGTCGAATTTTATCGCGGCGCGCTCGGCGCCGAAGTGACAATGCTCCTGCGCTACAAGGACAGCCCCGACCCCCCTCCACCCGGCATGGTCGCGCCGGGTTCCGAAAACAAGGTGATGCATGCGAGCCTTCGCATCGGCGATTCAACGGTGATGGCGTCCGACGGTAGCTGCTCAGGGGTAGCGAGCTTCCAGGGCTTTTCGCTATCGCTCACAGCACCCAACGAAGCCGAGGCCAATCGGCTGTTCGCTGCGCTGGCCGACGGCGGACAGGTGCAGATGCCACTGACCAAGACGTTCTTTGCGTCACGCTTCAGCATGGTCGCCGACCGCTTCGGCGTGGGGTGGATGATCGTCGTCGCGCCCTGAGGCCGGACGCCCTCGCGTGCCGCTGATTCTTAACTATCGATAACCACAAGGAGACACAACGATGCGATTCATGATCATAGTCAAGGCAACCAGGGACTCGGAAGCTGGCGTCATGCCGGAGGAGAAGCTGATGGCCGAAATGGCGACATACCACGAAGAGCTGGTGAAAGCCGGTGCCCTCGTCGATGCTTCGGGTCTTCAATCGAGTGCGAAAGGCTGGCGCATCAAGTACTCCGGAGGAAAGCGCAGCGTGATCGACGGGCCCTTCGCCGAGACGAAGGAGCTCATCGCCGGCTACACAATCATCCAGGTGAAATCGAAGGAAGAGGCGATGGAATGGACCAGGCGTTTTCCCAATCCCGCCATCGGTGGCAAAGAGGGCGAGATCGAGGTCCGGCAGCTTTTCGAGCTCGATGACTTCGCTCCCGGCGAGGCAGTCGAACGCTTCCGCGACATGGGCGTCGGGACGAAGAAGTAGTCGCGATGCGCGTGTAACAAAATGAAAGCCGTCCTTCCGGCGAAAACCGGAATCCAGTGTGGTTCATGGCCACGAAAGACACTGGGCCCCGGCTTCCGCCGGGGAGACGTTCATTGTTTGTTATGCGCTCCTGGTCAACCGACGTGACGGCTACCGAAACACATCGCGCGATCGACGCGGTCTGGAGGGTTGAGTTCGCCGCATGAATCAACCTATCTGATAGCTGCAGATCATCGCCAAACTTGCTGGAGTCTTATAAGTCGGATGTCATCTCGATCGGCGAAGTCACGGCTGGTCGCAATTATTTGTATCGGCTGAATGTCCGCATCCTCACTAAGGCGGATGAACGGGTCCAACACCAGACTAAGGCGGTCCCGAATAGCCACACCTTTAGCGATGTCGGGGAACAAGTCGAGGATTGCCAAGCCTGGATAGTGGCAATCCGGAAGGCGCGTCAAGCTCATTAGTGCGTAGTGGTAAGCGAATAGGAAGAAGATGGTGAGCGTCCCACCGAGTTGTGGTTTCGCCGGTCGCCCGGCGATTAAATACTGCGTTTTACGCTCGCTAACCCGGACGGTAACTGCCCCGCTCTTCGTCCACGATGCGTCGTCTTGGCGATGTAATGCGTTGAGGTAGGTATTGAATCCTTCGGTCAGGCGATCCGACGCAGTCTCCAGTTCGACTTGTTCCTCCCTTGTGGCAAGAGCACGTTCGAGCCTGCGGCTCTCTGCTTGCAACTCTTCGATTTCTCTACTTAGAGCGTCGCGTGTCTCAAGGGGCTTGTATAAGCGTTGCAGAGTTTCAACCTTCGCATTCAGCGCGCCGATCTGCTGATCGATGAGCCCCAAACCCTCCGGCACGACGCCTGACGCGCGTTTGGAAGGGTCGCAAGCTCGCTTCGAGTTCGCGCAAACGCTGGTCTGTTTCCTCCAATTCCGCTTGCGTCCGCTTCTTCTCGGCGATAGCAGTCGCGCACAGCTCGCTGGCTTCTGCCAATTCGGCTGTGATCTGTTCGCGTTCGAACTTCAATCGATGCGCAGCAGTTCTAAGATTCGCAGCTTCCGGCGTCGATTGGCCGCACAAAAAGCAATGATCGGGAACGCGAGCGCGTTGCTCGACGGATTGGTCACAAGCGGGGCAATGCGTTACACGTAAGTCATCGAATATGGCCGCTGCGCAGTCCGCGCGATCAAGGCGCTCGTGCTCCTGTCGCAATCCCAATTGGTAGCGTTCCAATTCCTGCAATCTGGCATCAATTTGTTGGTGAGTTTCTTTGAGTCCGTCTCGACGATGGAGGGTCGCCATTCGCTCCCCCATGAGATGCGGGAGCTCTCCGTTGGCAGGTGCTACATCGTTCTGAAGCTTGTCCAGGATGGCCTCACGACTAGCGATCAAGTCGTCTATCTCTTGTTGAACCCGTGCGCGTGCGATTTCGATGGAACTCGCCGTGATGCCAACAGATAGATCTTTGTCAGCAATCAGATCGGGCGCGATCTGTTGCGTGAGTTCGACAAAGTAGTCTTTGCGGCTCTGAAGTCGCATAACCTGTTTCTGCTTGTCAACGAGGGCGGCAAATTCTTCCGAGAACAGGTGCTCGGCGAGACCTAAGAACTGAAGCAGACATGCCTGCTGCTCGCTTTCAGGCTGTCGCGGGACAAAATCCCCCCAAAAGTCTTGGCGCCGATAGATGTGACGTAGCAGGCTACGCCAACCGAGTGTCGACCACGTGCGATCGCTCGCGTATACGTTACCCTGTGGAAATCGAAGAGACGGAATACCGAGCCGGTCCAGGATCAAGTCTTGCAGGTCAGCAACAGCGAAACGCTCTCCATTTAGATTCATTTGTGACCGGCGGCCGTCTTGGGTCCAATTACGTTCTATTTCGATTGCTTCGTCGCCTAGCCGCATCGATGCTGAAACTGCGCTGTACTTGCGCACTAACACCTCGTCAAACTTCTCACTCGCGGCCTCCGTTTCTCCCATCAGATAATCGAGCATACGCAGCCACGTACTCTTGCCGGTGTTCTGAGGACCAACGATAACGTTCACACCGGTACCAAACTCAAGCTCCTCGGTAACGCCGTCCGTTTGCGTGCGAGCTAGCTTGTCGATTGTAAGGCGCCGGCTCATCGGGCTCGCTCACCGATGACATGTCCGATCGGCTGCTGGCCAATCTCTTCGTCGAAGATCGCATAGATCATCGCTTTAAGCTCATTTCCAGTGCTGCGGCCGAAGCGCTCAGCCACCGCTCCCATCTGGCGGCGAACAGTCTCAAATGCGGTCATCTCCGCAAAACGATTGGCAAGAGCCTTGCCGCGGCGTGTAAGGGCCAGCCGGAAGGACTTTCCTGATCTCTTCACGGTGATGAGCCCACGTGATTCGAGAAATGCCAACACGTGGTAGTAGCGCTTGTCCCAAGGACCGTAGTGGTGTCGAACCATCGCTGCCTCAACAATTCCATCACCCCGAATGTGTGGACTGCCGCCTCCTCGCCGCATCACTTCGAAGAAGTCCGGGTAGCGAACAAGAAAATCTAACTTTGCCATTTTCGTGAGGCCGTTGATGGTTCCGGTAGATCCGCCGCATGTCGCCAATAACAACAGGATCCGGCCTGCGTGGAACTCCAATATGTCGTCCGCCACAAGCGGTGTGCCGGCGGGCCGAGGCGCATGATTCTTAAGCGTCTTCACGGCACAGCTCGAAGGAAGCGATGCCGACAACGATCCGTAGACGAATAGAGCGCGCCTTGAAGAAAGCTCATGTCGGCGTCGGGGAACTTCAGCCGAACGGACGATAGCGCGCCTAAGCAGCGGGCGTGAAACTGCTGACCCGTGTCCGCAATATTGCCAGCGTCGAGGTCCGAGAGAAGGTGCTGCAAGACCGCAGCAACCTCGAGCTCGGCAGAACGCACGTCATCATTTTGGTATTTGGGGTCGAGAATGCGCGTCCGATAAGCACGCCGCAGTTCATCCGCATTATGGATGCTCTCCGAAGGGAGTAACGCCGCCTTCATCTTGCGCTGAAGATTGGTACCGGCCTTCGTGGGAGTGACACTGTTTATGCGCTGGACGATAGAAGGTAGCCATCGGATAAAATTGCTGCGAGGCAGTTTCTTTTTTTGGCGCCGCTTTTCCACTTCGGGATTGCGGCACTTTGGACGCGAAACAGAACTTGATCGTAAAGTTCGCGAAGCTGGTCCGTGAAAAGTAGCTCGTCGTTCTCTTCGAGATACTCCTGGAGTCCGATCAGGTTCTGGTTAGTCAATGCTTGCTCCGACTCGCCGACATGCCAGAGGACTTCGGCAAGCCAGTGCGAGGCGGTGTGCCCACTCGGTGACATAACATCGCCTATCTTCCCGCAGACGGCTGCATGCAGCTTCCGTGCACCCGGTTCTCCAAGGTTACGCGCGGCATGACGGCGGTCAAGGCTGAGGAGATATAGCTCCGGGTGGATGCCGACCCTCGTCACTATGCGAAAACAGCAAGGCTCCGCGCAACGATCATGCGCGAGCGACCGGGCGATGATGGAATCACCTCCGCCACCGCAGAGCAATGCGAGCGACCACAGCTGGGTGTGCTCGGCAGCTTTGACTTGAACAAACTCCACCAGCGTCCCCACGCCGGTGTTCCAAAGTAGCGTGACGTCATCCTCTGTTTCACACCAAACTTCCAGGAGGTTAGGGTTGCGTAGCATCTCTATGCAGAAGCTCGCAGCGACGTGGTCTTGGTAATGGAATCCTGTGCGCCCGATCGAGCCACCCTCCTCAAGCGGGACGAGCGCATGGATTGACGGGAGAGGTTCGGTCGCGAGCAATCAATCCCCTGAACGCTTTGATTCCCGAATCATGCGGATCAGCCTATTGTGCAGCAATCCCTTGCAATAAAGACCTCCTGCTAGATCGAAACATCTGATCGCGACCTTGCAGGTTTGTCAATCCTCCACGTGGTATCTGGGTCTCAAAGTCAGCGTCGGAATGCCGAAAGCGTTGTCTTGATAGTTTTGATAGCGCGACGCCCGCGAGCGCGAGCTGCTGCTCGAGCGCACGGCCAAGTTGAAGCCGCGGTGACATAAAATCAGGGACGCCTGCCTTGAAAGCGCGCAACCCGCCGCGCCAGGAAAGCCGTTTGTCGATTTTCGGCTCCCGCAAACGACTATGGTGGAAACAGCCGATCAACGATAAATAGGAAAGAGCCATGAAATACCTTTGCCTGGCCTACTACGACGAGAAGAAGTTCGATGCCTTGTCCAAAACCGAGCTGGACGCGATCGTCAGTCAATGCCCGCCCCACGATGAGGCGCTGCGCAAGAGCGGCCACTTGGTCGCCCAGGCGTCCCTCGGGCCCACACGGGCGTCCACCACCTTGCGGCCCAAGAACGGCAAGGTTTCGATGACCGACGGCCCCTACGCCGAGACGAAAGAGCAGATTGGAGGGTTTTTCATCATCGAGGCACGGGACCTGAACGAGGCCATCCGGGTGGCCTCGAAACCCCCGGCGGCGAGACTCGGCGAGCAAGTGGGATGGGGCATCGAGGTGCGGCCGATCGAATCGTTCGAGCAGCCGTAGCCGCGGAGCGTCACACGGATGCGATTCGGCCGAAAGCCCTATCGGAAGTGACCGGCGAATTCCGAGGACCACCAGGGTACTAACGAAAAAGCACCAGGAGTTTCGCCACACTAATTAAAACAACCTAAGGAGAGTTCACATGCAATACGTCGATGGATTTGTCTTGCCCGTCCCGAAGAAAAACCTGCCGGCCTACCGCCGCATCGCCCAGAAGGCGGGCAACGTTTGGCGCGAGCACGGCGCCCTCGAGTACCGGGAATGCGTCGGCGACGACGTGAAGATGGGAAAGCTCACGTCGTTCCCGCAGAGCGTCAAGCTCAAGCCCGACGAGACGGTCGTTTTCTCATGGATCGTATTCAAGTCGCGCACGCATCGCGACCGCGTCAACGCCAAGGTGATGAAAGACCCGCGCCTGGCTGACATGATGGACCCGAAGGCCTTGCCCTTCGACGGCAAGCGCATGGTCTACGGCGGATTCAAGGTCTTGATCGACGTCTAGAGAGCGTGAGCAATCCGCAGCGCGTAACGATAAGTGTCGAAGACGCGCACATCTCCGCTTTACTGCAAACACCGGCCAACGCTCGTGCGTGCTACGTGTTGGCGCACGGCGCCGGCGGCGGAATGACGCATCCGTTCATCGCGGCGGTCGCGGAAGGGCTCGCACAGCGCGGCATCGCGACGCTGCGCTATCAATTCCCGTACATGGAGCGTGGCTCGAAGCGGCCGGACGCGCCCAAGCTCGCCCAAGCCACCGTGCGCGCGGCGGTCGCGGAGATGTCGCGCCTTGCGCCGGAGCTTGCGTTGACTGCAGGCGGCAAATCCTTTGGCGGCCGCATGACGTCGCAGGCGCAAGCCGCATCGCCGTTGCCGGGAGTCCGTGGAATCGCCTTCCTCGGCTTCCCCCTTCATCCCGCGGGGCGGCCCTCCGGCGAGCGCGGCAAGCACCTCCTCGATGTGCGGATCCCGATGCTGTTCATGCAGGGGACTCGCGACCAGCTCGCGGACCTGGAGTTTCTCAGGCCGCTCGTCGAACAACTCGGAGAACGCGCAAGCTTGAAGCTCTTTGCGGACGCCGATCATTCCTTTCGTGTGCCAGCCCGCAGCGGACGCAAGGATGCGGAGGTGAGAGCAGAAATGCTCGATGCATTGGCGGACTGGACCGACAGAGTGATTCAATGAAGAACAAGAGAAATTATGCGCAGCGGTCCAGGTCGCATGAGTTGTCGAAATCGGACCGCGCCGCACGACTATCTAATGATCGCAACCAAGGAGAACGGAGATCAATATGTTGAACAATGCAGAGGCAGTCGCGAACATCGCGGTAAAAAATCTGGAAGCCGCCAAGAAGTTCTATCAGGACACGCTCGGTCTGACACAGGTCAGCGCTGAAGGCGAGGAACTGATCGTCTTCCAGAGCGGAACCTCCACGCTCAATGTTTACCGGTCGGAGTATGCCGGAACCAACAAAGCCACGGCCGTGACGTGGACGGTCGGCGACGTGGAAGGCGTCGTGCGCGCGCTCAAGGCCAAGGGCGTCACGTTCGAGCACTACGACATGCCCGACATGAAGCTAGAGGGCGATGTCCACGTCTTCGGCGACATGAGGGTCGCATGGTTCAAAGACCCGGACGGCAACATCCTCAACATCGTCAATCGATAACTCGAAAACCTGGATTCCGGCTTCCGCCGGAATGACGAATTCACTGAGAGGAGATCATCATGGGTAGACCCGTTGTTCATTGGGAACTGATGTCGAAGGATCCGGCCAAAGTCGCCGCCTTCTACGAGAAAATTTTCGGCTGGAAGATCGAGCACATGCCCGAAATGGATTACCGGCTGGTCGAGACCGGCGGCGAGGGCGGCATCAACGGCGGCATTCTGAAACCGGACCGGGAAGGGCTTTGGCCCGGCAACATGCTTTTCTACATCGATGTCGACGACCTCGCGGCGTATCGCGAGAAAATCGTTGCAGCGGGCGGGGAGATCCATGTCGAGGAGCAAGAGGTGCCCGGCATGGGCGCGTTCTCGCTCTTCACCGATCCCGAAGGACGCATGATGGGGTTGTGGAAGCAGGCCAACAAGTGATGAAGAAGAGCACCTACGCCGTTGGATGATGATTCGGGGCGCTATTGGAGAAAAGACTATGACAGTGGCGAAGATCAAAACCGGTACGGCATCCGATGAAGCGCCGGCGATTGATGTCGTCGTGCTCGCGTTCAGCGCGGACCCTGCCGCGCGTTGGACCTGGCCCGATCCGCAGCAGTACCTCACGCATTTCCCTCCCTTCGTAAAAGCATTCGGCGGCAAAGCGTTCACGCACGGGAGCGCCTATTACGTTGACGGCTACGCTGGTGCAGCCCTGTGGCTTCCGCCCGATGTCGAACCTGACGAAGACGTGCTGATCTCGCTGCTGCAAAGTACAGCGTCCGAGCAGAGTCAAAAGCACGTCTCTGGGGTACTCGAACAGATGGGCCGCTATCATCCGAGTGAGCCGCACTGGTATTTGCCGCTCATGGGTGTCGATCCGTTTCACCAGGGTAAAGGATTTGGCTCAACGCTGATGCAGCGCGCATTGATTCCCTGCGATCGCTACAACAAGCTTGCCTATCTTGAATCCACCAACCCGAGGAATATCCCCCTCTATGAACGACACGGGTTCGAGTTGCTCGGCACCATTCAGGTGGGGACATCGCCGCCTCTCTTTCCAATGCTTCGCAAACCAAGGAGAGCGCAATGAAATACCTGTGCCTGATCTGTGCTGAGAAGGTAATGGAGCAGATGCCGGAAGCCGATGCGGAGAAGCACTTCGAGGAGTACCGCGAGTTCACGGAAGCTATCCGGAAGAGCGGCCACTTGATCGCAGTCAACCGGCTGGCGCCACCGAGTGGCGCGACCACGGTCCGGGTACGCAACGGCAAGGTCTCGACCACCGACGGACCCTTCGCGGAAACCAAGGAACAATTCGGCGGCTATTACCTCATCGAGGCGAGGGATCTGAACGAGGCGATTCAGGTGGCCGCGAGGATTCCTGGCGCAAGGCTCGGGTGCGTCGAGGTGCGGCCGATCGCGGAGGACCCACAGACGCAACGCGCGCTCGGGTTCGCTCCGGACAGGTAGAGTCCGCCACAGGTGAGCGAGGAATCAGTCCAACATGCGCGCGAGACGGTGGACGCGGTCTACCGCGCCGAGTCGCGCCGCGTCCTCGCCACCCTGATCCGCCTGCTCGGTGACTTCGATCTCGCGGAGGAAGCCCTGCACGATGCCTTTCGAGCAGCGTTGGAACAATGGCCGCGCGATGGTGTGCCTGACAATCCCCGGGCCTGGCTCGTTTCGGCCGGCCGCTTCAAGGCGATTGACGGAATACGCAGGCGCGCTCGGTTCGACACGTACGGAACGCTGGAGGAGCTCGCGGAGCGGCTCGACGCCGACACTCCCGATGCTGTTGAAGTGGACCACGAGGGTATAGAGGATGACCGGCTGCGGCTGATCTTTACCTGCTGCCATCCAGCACTGCCGCCCGATGCCCAGGTCGCGTTGACCTTGCGCGAAGTATGCGACCTCACGACCGAGGAAATCGCGCGCGCTTTCCTCACTCCCGCGCCAACATTGGCGCAGCGCATCGTGCGCGCCAAGGGGAAGATCCGCGACGCGCGCATTCCCTATGAGGTGCCGCCGCGAGACGATTTGCCAGACCGGCTGGACACGGTGCTCCGAGTGGTCTATCTCGTGTTCAACGAAGGTTACTCGGCATCATCGGGCGAATCACTGACTCGACACGATCTTTCCGGCGAGGCGATCCGCTTAGGAAGGCTGCTGATCGAGTTGCTGCCGGAACCCGAGGCGCTGGGACTTTTGGCGTTGATGCTGCTGCACGAATCGCGGCGCCTCGCGCGTACGTCGCCTACGGGCGAATTGATCCTGCTGGATAACCAGGACCGCTCGCTGTGGAACCACGAGCAGATCGCGGAAGGGTCGGCGCTAGTGGAACGGGCGCTGTCGTCGCGTCGCTTCGGTCCATACACGCTGCAAGCGGCGATCGCTGCGGTGCACGCCGAGGCGCCCAATGCCGCCGCAACGGACTGGACGCAGATCGTCGGACTGTACGATGTGCTGGCGCGGGTCGAGCCTTCGCCCGTGGTCGAGCTGAATCGCGCGGTGGCGGTCGCTATGCGCGACGGTCCCGATGCCGGACTTGCGCTGATCGAGGCTATCCTGGCGCGCGGCGAGCTCGCGGATTACCATCTCGCGCATTCGGCGCGGGCGGAGCTGTGCCGGCGGCTTAAGCGAACGGCCGAAGCCCGGGCTTCTTATGAACGGGCCTTAAGCCTCGCGCGTCAGGAACCGGAACGACGGTTCCTCGAGAGGCGGCTGGGAGAGTTGCCTGGCTGAGACGGCGAGCGGTGCCGGAGCAGTGCTTGTCGCCAGACCCGGCGTCCGCTAGCATTCGCGCAGGAGATGGCATTCTTCCTTTAACCGCCGCAAGGCTGATGATGCCTACGCGTAACGCCGGGAAGGGCGGGGCCGTAGGCTACGTTGCTTCGACCGGTTCGCGCAACGCGATCCAATCAATGTCGGAGGTGCCAAAGTGACGTTTGCAGGTCTTCTTGCTGTCGGCGGCGGGGCCGCAGCCGGCGCGTGGCTGCGGTGGTGGCTGGGCATCCTGCTTAATCCGGTATTTCCGAACGTGCCCTTAGGCACGCTGGCGGCGAATATGCTCGGCGGCCTGCTGATGGGTATTGCTATGGCCTTCCTCGCACATTATCAGACGCTGGCTCCCGAGGTACGGCTGCTTGTCACCACCGGGTTTCTGGGCGGGCTGACGACGTTTTCCACGTACTCGGGAGAAATAGCAACGCATCTGCTGGTCGAACAATTCGGATGGGCGGCCGTCGTGATCCTCGCGCACCTGTTGGGCTCGATCCTGATGACGCTGGCCGGCGTCGCAATGATGCGACTCGTTCTGGCGTAAAGGAGCAAAGACATGATGGACATCTGGGCGCGGGCGGCTACCCTTCGTGTGCACGCCGTCACCGCGGATACATTCGCGTCGGGCGCTTCGCCGCCATCTGTCGCAAAGGAGAACGCGTGAAGGGCTATCAGATCAGTTTTTTCACCGTGCAGGGCCATCGTCACAAAGGCAACCCGGTTGGAGACTGGCTGGTCCATCTGGCAAAGGAGTTGCAGCTGAGCGGAGCGACGCTAATCGCCGGCGGCGAGGGCTTCGGCCACCATCGCCGCATGCACTCGGCCCACTTCATCGAGCTCACCGACCAGCCACTGGAGGTGGTCATGGTCGTCACGGCCGAGGAGGCGGACCGGCTGTTCGAGCGACTGAAGAGCGAGGGCGTGCATCTGTTTTACGCCAAGACGGCGGCGGAATTCGGCACCATCGGAGAGCCGGACGACAAGCAGTGAGGGCTGTGGAACGGGCGCCCGGAACAGGCCTGCCACAATCGCGTCTTCGCTTTCTGGCCTGCGCCGTGCTGCTGGGGTGTTCGAGTGCCGCGTCCTCGGATCAGGCGAGCGCCGCCCTCTCAGCAAAGCAATCCAGCCTCGGCACGTTCTTTGCCCGCAAGCTCTCCTCACTGGAAAAGAAGTACGACGCCCAGTTCAGAGTCGTATTCGAGGCAATTCGCGAACTGATGACTCCTGTCGAGACCCCTAAGAAGCGACCGATCGGCTTCGCATCGTGGGAGAAAAAGCAAAGATGAGGCGGAACCGCGCGCTTCCGAAAAAAGCCGTGTATCAAGCTGCGAGTCACGGCCAACGCGCTTCAAACCTGGTTCTGGTAATCAGCAACTCGGCATCTTCGTCAGCGCGGTCGGCCCTTTTTCCGCGCAGCGATGACAAGGTCCGGCTTCGGGCCGATATTGGCTAAGCCGTTCACGCTAGGCTAAACGGTCCACTCATAACTGACCCGCGCTTGAATACGGCGTAAGTCTCGGTGAAAAGGCTTGCAGGATCGTACCGTTTTTCGGTACGATCGTGCCGAATTTCGGCACGCTACTGTTCTAACAATGGCCCCTCGATCGAATGATCTTGCTACCGCCCTTTTTGGCAGGACGCGCCGCAACGTTCTTGCATTGTTATTTGCCAGGCCGGACCACGCGTATTATCTGCGCGAAATCGTGAAACGCACGGGTGCGGGTTCGAGTCAAGCCCAGAAGGAACTGGAGCAACTCGTGGCCGCCGAGCTTGTCACCCGCGAGCGGCGCGCGAACCAGGTTTACTTTCAGGCGAATTCAAAGGCCCCGATTTTTGAGGAGCTGAAAAGCATCGTGACAAAAACATTCGGAGTCGCGGACGTTTTGATCGAAATGCTGTCGCGCTATGAGAATCGGCTTCGTCTGGCGCTCCTCTATGGCTCGGTTGCGAAAGGGACGGCAACCGCGTCAAGCGATATCGATTTACTGCTGGTCGGCGACATCACGCTTTCCGACCTTGTGCTCGCGCTGGCGGAAACCGAGCAACGTCTCGGTCGCAAAATTTCACCAATCACCTACACGCCGACGGAATTCTCCACTCGCCTCGCCGAGAAAGATCACTTCGTATCGGCCGTTTTGAAGCAACCGAAAATCTTCCTGATCGGGGACGAGTCGTCGCTCGATGAACTCAGGCGACAAAAATCTCGAAAACCTCGTTCGCGCAAAGCTGCTAAAGGCTGAGCCGACGAGCAAGCAGGAGATTGCGAGTTTGCTTGCGTCGGCCGAGGAACAGTTACGCGACAGCCACACTGCGAGCTTAAAGCCGACAAGCCGCTTTATGCTCGCGTACAACGCGGTGCACGCGCTCGCGCTCACGGCGCTGCGCGCGCAAGGTTATCGCCCTTCGACAGCGCCCGGTCATCGGAGAGTGGTGTTCCAAGTGTTGGAGGTCACTGCCGATGCGGAGCCACAACTCTGGCGCGCGCTGGACCGATACCATGATCGAAGAAACGCAACCGAGTACGAAGGCGCGCCGTCTGCAACTGAGGCGGAAGCGGAAGACATCGTAAAGCTTGCAGGCAAGCTTCAGCGACTCGTGCTGACAGGTTTGAAACGCGCTCATCCGGAATTGCTTTAGCGAGGGCGCCAATGCGGACGTCCCGCTCGCGTGATGATCTGATCTTCGACCGCATGCGCAATGCGATCTCGGCGAATAAGCCGAATCGGTTAAAATCATCGCGCAAGTACAAGTACGCTCAGCATGCAATGGAGGAACATGCCAACGATCAGCCTGTTCTATGGCATCGTAATCCAGATGTTCTGGCAGGATCACGCGCCGCCGCACTTTCATGCACTTTATGCCGAGCATGAAGCGCTGATTGACCTGCGCGAGCTTCGGGTGATTCGCGGTTCGTTGCCGCGACGAGCGCTGGCGCTCGTGTTGAGTAGGCCGTGGAACATCGTGACGAATTGATGGAGGATTGGTACCTATGCAGTCAAATGAAACCCCCGAAACGCATCGAGCCCCTGAAGTAACTCCGCGTATCAGGCATGCCGTCCCCTGGCGGGTAACATCGGTCACGGCATTGGCAGACGCACGCTTGCGCGTCACCTTCGTTGACGGCACGACTGGCGAAGTCAACATGGCTGGGTTTCTCAGCAGCGCTAAGATCAACGGAAGCGTCTTCGAGCCGCTACGTGATCCGGAGATATTCATGCAAGCATCCGTCGAACTAGGCGCGGTGCAGTGGCCCAGCGGCGCCGATCTCGCGCCCGATGCGATGTACGATGAAATCAAGTCGCACGGCCACTGGGTGCTCGAGTAACGCAGTCGGCCAATCATTGTCCGCCATGCATTTCGCGAAATAACATTCGGGCGCCGCTGGCGCGAGTCAATGAATTTCAGGGAGGGAAGTGAGTTGCCACGCGAAAAGAAGGTCGATCGAAATGGCGCGAATCTTGTTTCGAAACTCATCTATGGCAGACCGCCGACGCGCTGCGCAATGAAATGGACGCGGCCGAGTACAAGCACGTCGTCATTGGTGCTGACCTTCCTCAAGTACATTCCCGTTCGGCGGTCACGCAAACTCGCGCTTCAACGACACCGACTCGCGTCGAGCTTTTGAAAGACATCGCCCTGGTCTTATAGCCGCCGCTACGGAAACGCTAACGGACAGAAAGAACCAACATGCTTACCGGTGAACTGAAGAGCCAAATTGATCGCATCTGGGATGCGTTCTGGTCCGGCGGCATCTCCAACCCGCTCGAAGTTATCGAGCAGATCACCTATCTGCTGTTCCTGCGCCGGCTCGACGACCTGCACACGCTGGAGGAGAACAAGTCCACGCGGCTCAAAAAACCCATGGAGCGCCGCGTCTTTCCCGGCAGCAAGGACGCAAAGGGCCGAGCCTACGATGACTTCCGCTGGTCGCGCTTCAAGCACTTCGCGCCGGCCGAGATGTACGCGGTGGTGGGCGAGCATGTCTTTCCATGGTTGCGCACGCTCGGCGGCGACGGTTCCACCTATGCGCACCACATGAAGGACGCGCGCTTCACCATTCCCTCGCCCGCGCTCTTGAGCAAGGTTGTGGATTTGCTCGACAACGTGCCGATGGAAGACCGCGATACCAAAGGTGACATTTACGAATACATGCTGGGCAAGATCGCCACTGCCGGGCAGAACGGTCAGTTTCGCACGCCGCGTCACATCATCCGGCTGATGGTCGAGATGACGGCGCCGCAGCCTACCGATCTGATTTGCGACCCGGCGTGCGGCACGGCGGGCTTTCTCGTCGCCGCGGGCGAACATCTACGCGAGCGCCACCCGAATACGCTTCACGACGCGAAACTAAGGGAGCATTTCCACCACCGCATGTTCAACGGCTTCGACTTCGACAATACCATGCTGCGCATCGGTAGCATGAACATGCTGCTGCACGGCGTGGAGAACCCCGACATCCGCTACCGCGATTCGCTCGCCCAGGATCACGCTGGCGTTGAAGAGGCTTATACCATCGTCTTGGCTAATCCTCCCTTCGCCGGCAGCCTGGATTACGAGAACACCGCCAAAGACCTGCTGCAGATCGTCAAGACTAAAAAGACAGAGCTGCTCTTCGTCGCTCTGTTCCTGCGCCTGCTCAAGCCCGGCGGCCGCGCCGCGGTGATCGTGCCCGACGGCGTGTTGTTCGGCTCATCCATCGCGCACAAGGCGCTGCGAAAAATACTGGTGGAAGACCAGAAGCTCGACGCCGTCGTCAAGCTGCCCGGCGGTGTGTTCAAGCCCTACGCCGGCGTGTCGACCGCGATTCTGCTGTTCACCAAGACCAACTCCGGCGGCACCGACCTCGTGTGGTTTTACGAAGTGGAGGCCGACGGCTGGAGCCTCGACGACAAGCGCA
>JBOIGA010000043.1:0-16280 GCA_050741875.1 Burkholderiales bacterium | reverse complement strand
TTATGGACATCAGACGCGATGTCGACCCGACGGAAACGCAGGAGTGGGTCGATTCGATCAAAGCTGTCTCGCAGCATCGCGGACCGGAGCGAACGAATTTCCTGCTCGAACGGTTGATCCAGCAGGGGCGGCGCGACGGTGTGTCGATCCCGCATTCGCTCAACACTCCGTACATCAACACGATTCCTCCGGAGCGCGAAGAGAAATCTCCTGGAATCTGGGAAATCGAGCACAGGATACGCTCGGTGATTCGCTGGAATGCGGTTGCGATCATCCTGCGCGCGAACAAGGAGTCGAGCGAGCTCGGCGGGCATATCGCAAGTTTTCAGTCGGCGGCCGTGCTGTACGACGTCGGCTTCCAGCACTTCTGGCATGCGCCTTCGGAAAACCACGGAGGCGATCTCATTTATCCCCAGGGACACTCGGTTCCGGGAATCTACGCCCGCGCGTTTGTCGAGGGAAGATTGAGCGAAGACCAATTGCTTAACTTTCGGCAGGAGACCGAAGGTAAGGGCTTGTCGTCGTATCCCCACCCGTGGTTGATGCCTGACTTCTGGCAGTTCCCAACAGTCTCGATGGGGCTGGGGCCGCTGATGGCGATTTATCAGGCGCGCTTTCTGAAGTACCTCGGAGGAAGAGGGCTGGCCAAGACTGAAGGACGCAAGGTCTGGGCGTTTTTGGGAGACGGCGAGTGCGATGAACCCGAATCGCTCGGCGCGCTTTCACTTGCCGGCCGTGAGCGGCTGGACAATCTGATTTTCGTCATCAACTGCAACCTGCAACGGCTCGATGGGCCGGTGCGCGGCAACGGCAAAATTATTCAGGAGCTCGAATCGGTGTTCCGCGGCGCGGGCTGGAACGTGATCAAAGTGATCTGGGGCTCGGGCTGGGACAAGCTGCTCGCCAAGGACAAGACCGGGCTCTTGCTGCAGCGGATGGAAGAATGCGTGGACGGCGAGTACCAGGATTTCAAATCGAAGAACGGCGCCTACGTGCGCGAGCATTTCTTCGGCAAGTATCCCGAATTGAAAGCGCTCGTCGCAGACATGAGCGATGCGGAAGTGTGGAAGCTCAATCGCGGCGGCCATGAGGCGGCGAAAGTCTACGCGGCTTACGCCGCGGCGGCATCACACGCCGGTCAGCCGACCGTCATTCTCGCGAAAACGGTCAAGGGGTATGGAATGGGCGAATCGGGCGAGGGCCAGATGATCTCGCATCAGGCGAAAAAAATGACGACCGAATCGCTGAAGCAATTCCGCGATCGCTTCCAGATTCCGGTCAGCGACGAGCAGATTGCGAAACTCGACTTCATCAAGCTGCCGGAAGACAGCGGAGAGATGAAATATCTGCGCGAGCACAGGAAAGCGCTTGACGGCCCGCTGCCGCAGCGCCGGAGGAAATCAGCGTTGCTCACCATTCCGCCGATATCGACTTTCGAGCGGCTGCTGAAGAGCTCAGGCGAACGCGAGATCTCCACGACAATGGCATTCGTGCAGATGCTCGGCACCCTCGTTCGCGACAAGAACATTGGCAAATACATCGTCCCGATCGTGCCCGATGAGTCGCGCACGTTCGGAATGGAAGGCATGTTCCGCCAGCTCGGAATCTATTCCTCGCTCGGACAGCTCTACAAGCCGCAGGACGCCGATCAGTTGATGTACTACCGCGAGGACAAGTCAGGGCAGGTGTTGCAGGAAGGGATCAACGAGCCGGGCGCGATGTCGTCGTGGATTGCCGCCGCGACTTCGTACAGCACAAACAACGTGCCGATGATTCCGTTCTACATCTACTACTCGATGTTCGGCTTTCAGCGGGTTGGCGATCTCGCGTGGGCGGCGGGTGATATGCGCTGCCGCGGGTTCCTGATGGGCGGCACCGCCGGACGCACCACACTGAACGGCGAGGGGCTACAGCACGAGGACGGCCACAGCCACATTCTCGCCTCGACGATCCCGAACTGCGTCTCCTATGATCCCACCTTCGCTTACGAGGTGGTCACGATTATTCGCGATGGTATGCGTCGCATGTACGAGGAGCAGGAGGATGTCTATTACTACATCACGTTGATGAACGAAAATTATCGTCACCCGGGAATGCCCGAAGGCGCCGAGGAGGGGATTGTCAGGGGCATGTACCTCTTGCAGGACAGCGGCAAAGCGAAAGGCGCGCGAGTGCAGCTCATGGGCTCCGGAACGATTTTGCGCGAAGTCATCGCGGCCGCTGAGCTGCTCAAGAGTGACTGGAATATCGCATCCGACGTGTGGAGCGTGACGAGCTTCACCGAACTCCGGCGCGACGGCATGAGCGTCGAGCGCTGGAATCTTCTGCACCCGGTGGGTGCGCGGCGAAAGAGTTATATCGAGACCTGCCTAGAACGCCGTGACGGGCCGGTTGTTGCCTCGAGCGACTACATGCGTAACTTCGCCGATCAGGTTCGCGCACATATTCCGCGCCGCTACGTCACGCTCGGCACCGACGGCTTCGGCCGCAGCGATTACCGTGTCAAGCTGCGCCGCTTTTTCGAAGTCAACCGCTACTACGTGACCATCGCCGCGTTGAAGGCGCTAGCCGATGACGGCGCGATCAAAGCGGACAAAGTTGCGGAAGCGATCAAGAAGTATGGGCTCGATCCCGAGAGACCAGATCCGTGGACAGTATGAAAGCAAGAATCAGGAATCGGGATTCAGTAGTTCCAAGAGGGATTTTTTCTGAATCCTGACTCCTTGATCCTGAATCCTTGAGAAAGAGAACACTATGGGAGCAATGACAGAAATCAAAGTCCCCGACATCGGCGATTTCAGGGACGTGCCGGTCATCGAGATCATGGTGAAACCCGGCGACGCGATCAAACCGGAAGATCCGCTCGTTACGCTCGAATCGGACAAGGCGACAATGGACGTGCCCGCGCCGAGCGCGGGTGTCGTGAAAGAGCTCAAAGTGAAAGCGGGAGACAAGGTGTCTGAAGGCAGCACCATCCTGCTGCTCGAAGCCGATGGTGCAGCGCAGCCGGCAATGCCTGCGGTGCGTCCGCCTCCGACTCCGACGCATGCCCGTGCGGGAGTTGCCGACGTGCGCGTCCCCGACATCGGCGATTTCAAAGACGTGCCGGTCATCGAAATCTTGGTGAAGGCGGGAGACAAGATTAAACCCGAAGACCCGCTGCTCACGCTCGAATCAGACAAGGCGACGATGGATGTTCCCGCGCCGCTCGGCGGCACGGTGCAGGAATTGAAAGTCAAAGTTGGAGACAAGGTGTCCGAAGGTACGGTGATTCTCACGCTGGTGACTGAATCTGCAGCGGTTTCGCCGCAACCTTCCGCAGCGCCTCCGGCAGAAACGCAGGCGAAAGCCCTCACCCCCAGCCCCTCTCCCGCGAGGGGAGAGGAGAGCGTCGCGTTGGCGCAAACACCGAGTGAGGCGATCGAAAAAGGAGTCCTGCTCGCGTATGCAAGCCCTGCGGTGCGCAAGCTCGCACGCGAACTCGGAGCCGATTTAGGCAAAGTGAAAGGCAGCGGCGACAAGGGCCGCATTCTCAAGGAGGACGTTCAAGGTTTTGCCAAAGGCGCTCCAGCGCAGGCCGCTCCTTCCGCGCCCGCCTCAGTGGGCGGACTGGAATTGCTCGCGTGGCCGAAAGTGGACTTCGCGAAATTCGGCGCGATAGAAACGAAGCCGCTCGCGCGGATCAAAAAAATTTCCGGCGCGAACCTGCATCGCAACTGGGTGATGATTCCGCACGTCACCAACAACGAAGATGCCGACATCACCGACCTCGAAGCCTTCCGCGTGCAGATGAATAAAGAATACGAGAAAGCGGGAATCAAAGTAACGATGCTGGCGTTTCTGATCAAGGCCGCAGTTGCCGCCCTCAAGAAGTTTCCCGAGTTCAACGCTTCACTCGATGGCGACAACCTTATTTTCAAAAAGTACTATCACATCGGTTTTGCCGCCGACACGCCGAATGGCCTGGTCGTGCCGGTGATCAAGAACGCAGACGAGAAAGGTGTGCTTGCAATCGCCAAGGAAACATCTGAGCTCGCGAAACAGGCGCGCGACGGAAAACTTAAACCCGCAGATATGCAGGGCGGATGCTTTTCGATTTCCAGCCTGGGCGGAATCGGCGGAACGTACTTCACTCCGATTATCAACGCGCCGGAAGTCGCGATCCTCGGTGTGTGCCGGTCGAGTCACCGGCCGGTGTGGGACGGGAAGCAGTTTGCGCCGCGCCTGATCCTCCCGCTTTCTCTGTCTTACGATCACCGAGTGGTAGACGGGGCGGCGGCGGCGCGCTTTAACAGCTTCTTCGCGGGTGTGCTCGCCGACATGCGGCGCGCGATGCTTTAAGGAGACGACGATGGCAATCGAAGTCAAAGTTCCGGACATCGGCGACTTCAAGGATGTGCCGATCATCGAGGTTCTCGTCAAACCGGGAGACTCCATCAAGCCGGAAGACCCGCTCATCACGCTCGAATCGGAAAAAGCGACGATGGATGTGCCGTCGCCATCCGCAGGCACTATTACCGAGGTCAAAGTCAAAATCGGCGATAAGGTAAGCGAAGGAAGCCTGATCCTTACCCTCTCGACCGAAACAAAAGACGCTGCGCTGGCCCCTGGCTCTCCTCCCGCAGAGGGGGGAGGGGAGCCTCGCACGCCCTCGCCCCAGTCCCCCGCTTCCCCTCGGGCTGCGCCTCAATCTCCCACGCGGGGAGAGCAACCAACCGCCGCCGCCAGCTCTTTCACCGGTTCGGCCGACGTCGAATGCCAGATGCTGGTGCTCGGTGCGGGGCCAGGCGGCTACTCGGCGGCTTTCCGCTCTGCCGATCTCGGAATGAAAACGGTTCTGGTCGAGCGCTATGCGACGCTGGGCGGAGTATGTCTAAACGTCGGCTGCATTCCGTCCAAGGCGCTGTTGCATGTCGCCGCAGTCATGGACGAAAACGAGCTGCTGTCAGCGCACGGGATCTCGTACGGCAAGCCGCAGATCGATCTTTCAAAACTGCGCAGCTGGAAGGATAAAGTGGTCGGCAAGCTGACCGGCGGGCTTGGCGGAATAGCCAAGGCGCGCAAGGTCGAGCATCTGCGTGGAATCGGCCGATTCATTGATCCGCATCACCTCGAGGTCGCGTTGACCACCGGCAAAGGGCAGGAGAGAAACGGCCAGAAAAAAGTGGTGCGCTTTGAAAAAGCGATCATTGCCGCGGGTTCGCAAGCGGCGTGGCTGCCGTTTCTTCCCGACGATCCGCGCATCGTCGATTCGACCGGCGCGCTCGAGCTGACCGCGATACCCAAGCGCATGCTGGTCATCGGCGGTGGAATCATCGGGCTCGAGATGGCGACCGTTTATTCGGCGCTGGGGGCGAAAATCGAAGTTGTGGAAATGCTCGACCATCTCATGACCGGCGCCGACCGCGATCTCGTCAAGGTCTGGGAAAAAATGAATTCGAGCCGCTTCAACAAGGTGATGCTCAAGACAAAAACCGTTTCCGGCGAAGCGACGAAGGACGGAATCAAGGTGAGCTTCGAAGGTGAAAACGCGCCGAGCGGCGCGCAGGTGTATGACTATGTACTGGTCGCGGTCGGCCGCAGCGCGAATGGGAATAAGATCGCCGCCGAAAACGCAGGAGTCGCGGTGAGCGAGCGTGGCTTCATCTCAGTTGACAAACAGATGCGCACCAATATCCCTCACATCTTCGCGATCGGCGACATCACCGCGCATCCGATGCTCGCGCACAAAGCGGTGCACGAAGGCCACGTCGCGGCGGAAGCGGCGGCGGGAAAGAAAAGCTACTTCGATGCGCGGCAGATTCCTTCGGTTGCATACACCGATCCGGAAGTCGCGTGGGCCGGGTTGACCGAGGAGCAGGCAAAGGAGCAGGGAATCAACTACGAAAAGGCGATGTTTCCGTGGGCGGCTTCCGGCCGGGCCATCGCCAACGGGCGCGATGAAGGTTTCACGAAACTGCTGTTCGACTCCAAGACGCACCGCTGCATTGGCGGCGGAATCGTCGGCGCTCATGCGGGAGATTTGATCAGCGAAATTTGCCTCGCGGTGGAAATGGGGGCCGATCCTACCGATATCGGCAAGACCATTCATCCGCATCCGACCGTGAGCGAATCCATTGGAATGGCCGCGGAAGTATTCGAGGGTGTGTGCACTGATCTGCCGCCGGCGAAAAAGAAGTGACTTCGCGCTTCGCGCGAGCTGATGAAAGGGATATTGAGCGTTGCAGAAACTGACTAACACAGTTTCGTCGTCCCGGCGGAAGCCGGGACCCGGCAGTTTTTCAATGCTGGCGCTGGATTCCGGCTTACGCCGGAATGACCTGCCCGCACTACCGAGCCGTTAGCCACTTACGCAAGAGTCAACAAGCGGTAGAAGGAATCGAGGAAGCTAAAATGTCCGAAAACCTGCGCGAAGCCGCGCTTGAATATCACCAGTTTCCTGCGCCCGGAAAAATTTCGGTTGTCCCGACCAAGGCAATGGCAACACAACGCGATCTGGCGCTCGCGTATTCGCCCGGCGTCGCCGAAGCGTGCACAGCGATCCAGGAAAACCCGCTCGATGCGGCGCTATATACGTCGCGCGCAAACCTGGTCGCGGTAATCACCAACGGCACCGCGGTGCTCGGTCTCGGAAATATCGGTGCGCTCGCCGGCAAACCGGTGATGGAAGGCAAGGGTTGTCTGTTCAAAAAATTTGCCGGCATTGACGTGTTCGATATCGAGATCAACGAGCACGACCCGGATAAGCTGATCGAAATCATCGCGAGCCTGGAGCCGACTTTCGGTGGGGTCAACCTGGAAGACATCAAGGCTCCTGAGTGCTTCTACATCGAGAGGAAGCTTCGCGAACGGATGAAGATTCCGGTTTTTCACGACGATCAGCATGGCACTGCGATCGTCGCGGCCGCCGCGGTGTTGAACGGGCTCAAGTACGTCGGCAAGGATATCGCCAAAGTAAAGCTCGTTTGCTCTGGCGCCGGGGCCGCGGCTCTAGCGTGCCTCGACCTTCTCGTCAGTCTCGGTCTTAAGATGGAGAATATCCTCGTTACCGATGCGAAAGGGGTGGTCTACAAAGGGCGCAAGGACGGCATGGATCCGAACAAGGAACGCTACGCCCGCGACACCTCTGCACGAACGCTTGCTGACATCACGCCGGGAGCGGATGTGTTCATGGGACTTTCCGCCGCGGGTGTGTTGAAGCCCGAGATGGTAAAAACGATGGCGGAAAAACCAATCATTCTTGCGATGGCGAATCCCAATCCTGAGATCATGCCGGAAGACGCTCAGGCGGTGCGCCCGGACGCGATCATCGGCACCGGCCGTTCGGATTACCCGAATCAGGTCAACAACGTGCTCTGCTTTCCGTTCATTTTCCGCGGTGCGCTCGATGCCGGCGCGACGACGATCAACGAAGAGATGAAACTCGCGACGGTGCACGCGATTGCCGAGCTCGCGCACGCCGAAATTCCCGACACCGTCGCTTCAGCCTATGGGACTCCCGGCTTGCGCTTCGGCGCAGAGTATCTGATTCCGAAGCCGTTCGATCCACGGCTGATCGAGCGTATCTGCCCGGCGGTCGCGAAAGCGGCGATGGACAGCGGAGTTGCGACACGCCCGATCGGTAACCTCGACGCCTACCGCCAGAGCTTGCGCCGTTTCGTTTATCAATCGGGATCGAGCATGGAGCCGGTGTTCGAAGCGGCGAAGAAAGCACCGAAGCGCGTCGCTTACGCAGAAGGCGAGGACGAACGCGTGCTGCGCGCTGCGCAGGTGGCGGTAGACGAAGGCATCGCGCGGCCGATGCTGGTGGGACGTCTCGACGCTCTCGCTTCGCGCATCGAGAAGTTTGGACTTCGCCTGAAGCTCGGCGAGAACTGCGACTGCGTCAACATCCTCGACGATTCCGAAGGCTGGGAACTTGCGTGGCAGGAATATTTTGAGTTGACTTCGCGGAAGGGCACGACGCGCGAAGAAGCGAAATACGAAATGCGCACGCGCAGCACGCTCGTTGCGGCGATGCTCGTGCACCGCGGCGACGCGGACGCGATGCTGTGTGGGACCTTTGGCGACTATGGTGATCATCTCAAGTACGTGCGCAACGTGATTGGATTGCGCGAAGGCGTTAAAACGCTTGCCACAATGCAGATGGTGATTCTGCCGGGGCGGCAACTTTTCATCTGCGACACGCACGTCAATTACGATCCCACCCCGGAACAGATCGCGGAAATGACGCTGCTCGCAGCGGACGAAGTTCGCCGCTTCGGCGTTGTTCCGAGCGTGGCCTTGCTGTCGCATTCGACTTTCGGCAGCTCGGACGCGCCTTCCGCGCAAAAGATGCGCGAAGCGCTTGCCTTCATCCGGACGAAGGCGCCCGATCTTGCGATCGATGGCGAGATGCGCGGCGACGCCGCGCTGTCGAGAGCGGTCCTCGACGATCTCATGCCAGGCACGGGATTGAAACGCGAGGCGAACCTCCTCATCATGCCAAACATGGATGCCGCGAACATTGCCTACAATCTCCTACGCGCGGCCGCAGGCGGCGGAATTGTCGTCGGCGGTATTTTGCTTGGCGCCGCGAAACCTGTACACATCCTGACTCCGTCGGCGACCACGCGGCGCATCGTCAACATGACCGCCGTGGCGGTGGTAGACGCCGCAGGAGCACAATGAACGAAGCGCAACGCGGCGCGGCCAAAACTTCACGTAACCCGATAGCTATCGCTCCGGCGCAGGCCTTGCGCAAACCGGAGTGGATACGCATTCGCCTGTCTTACGGGGAGAAGTTCGGCGAAGTCAAACGCATTCTGCGCGAACAAAAACTGCACACTGTGTGCGAAGAGGCGGCGTGCCCGAATATCAGCGAGTGCTTCGGCAAAGGCACCGCGACTTTCATGATCCTCGGCGATCTCTGCACGCGGCGCTGCCCCTTTTGTGATGTCGCGCACGGGCGGCCGCTGCCTCCCGACCCGCACGAACCCACGCATCTCGCGCACACGATCGCTCACCTCACGCTCAAATATGTCGTCGTCACCAGCGTCGACCGCGATGATTTGCGCGACGGCGGTGCCGCGCATTTTGCCGATTGTATTCGCATGATCCGCGAGCGCTCGCCGGCGACGAAAATCGAGATCCTGGTCCCCGATTTTCGCGGGCGGCTCGATCTCGCGCTCGACGTTCTCGAAGCGCAACCGCCCGACGTGATGAACCACAATCTGGAAACCGTGCCGCGGCTGTATCGTGAAGCCCGGCCGGGCGCGGACTACGCGCATTCGCTGAGATTGCTTGGCGAATTTAAGCGGCGCGTACCCGGCGTTCCGACCAAGTCGGGGCTCATGGTCGGGCTGGGCGAAGATGATGATGAAATTCTGCAGGTGATGGCGGATCTGCGCGCACACGATGTTGATATGTTGACCGTCGGACAATATCTACAGCCGCGAGTGGGCAATCTGCCGGTGCGGCGTTACGTCGCGCCCCAGCAATTCGAGCGTTTTAAGGAGAATGCGCTGCGGCTGGGATTCACCCACGCTGCGTGTGGGCCGCTGGTGCGCTCGAGTTATCACGCAGACGAGCAGGCGCACGCGGCCGGAGCGATCTGACACAGCAAGCTCCGGCAATGCCGCTCATCCAAGCGCCCGCGGAAATGCATCACATCGTGATCGTTGGCGGCGCCGCCGCTGGCTCGAAGTCGACCCGGCAAAATGGCGGCGAGCGACATTGTGGTCGAGCCGTGGATCGGGGCTCACTGGACGCATTACGCCGCCGTGGTTGTTGGGGCGATTCTTGTGGTCTTTACCGGAAAAGCGCTCGCTCACCGCGCGGAGAAGAAGCGAACCGAAAAACCGACTTCCGCGCTGTCAAAGCGCCAGCGACGCGCATTCTGCTGCCGGTTGACGGCTCGGAAGCGGCGCTGCGCGCGGTCGATCACATCGGGCAGAATTTTTCCAGCTATCGCCACCGGTCGAAGTGCACCTCATCAACGTGCAGCATGCAGTCTCGGGGACGGTGAGCCAGTTCGTCGGCGGCGATGAAGTGCGCGAGTATCACATGGCGGAGGGACTGAGGGTGCTGGCGCGCACGCGTAAAACTCGACCAGGCGAGGGTTGCCTACCGTCATCATCACATCGCAGTGGGCGAGACCGCGCCGCAGATCGCTGACTACGCGCGCGACAATAGCATCGACAAAATCGTCATGGGCGGCGAAGCGCGGCGCGGTCGCGGAAATGCTGTTCGATTCGATTCCGGCACAGGTCATGCGGCTGAGTACGACGCCCGTGCTCCTCGTGAAGTGAGCCGCTTCGCTGCTAAAATACCCTGATTGAACACATAGGACAGGCTCATGGCGGTGGAACGCACTTTGTCGATCATCAAACCCGACGCGGTTCGCAAGGGCGTCATCGGGCAAATCTATTCGCGCTTTGAAAACGGCGGACTCAGAATCGTCGCGGCCAAGATGATGCATCTGTCGCGGCCCGAAGCTGAAGGCTTCTACGCCGTGCACAAAGCGCGGCCGTTTTTTCCCAGCCTCGTCGAGTTCATGACTTCGGGTCCTATCCTCGTCCAGGTCTTGCAAGGCGAGAACGCGATTGCCAGAAACCGCGAGCTGATGGGAGCGACCGATCCTGCCAAAGCCGCCAAGGCAACGATTCGCGCCGATTTCGCCCAAAGCATCGAAGCGAACGCGGTGCACGGCTCGGATGCGCCCGACACCGCGAAATTTGAAATCGCTTACTTTTTCCCGGCGATGGTTTTCACTTCCGATGCCCGTTAATCTCCTCGATTTTTCGCCGGCGCAGCTGGGCCGATATTGCGAGGAAATCGGTGAGAAGCCGTATCGCGCGAAGCAGCTCATGCGCTGGATATACAAGCAGGGCGAAGATGATTTCTCGCGCATGAGCGACCTCAAGGCCTCGCTGCGAGAACGATTGGCGAAATCCGCGACGATCGCCGTTCCGGCCGTTCGCGAAGAAAGGGAAGCCTCGGACGGGACGAAAAAATGGCTGTTCGCCGTGGATGCGGCAAATGCGATCGAAACCGTCTTCATTCCGGAAGAGTCGCGCGGAACGCTGTGTGTCTCGTCACAAGCCGGGTGCGCGCTCGCCTGCACGTTTTGCTCGACCGGCAGACAAGGCTTCAACCGCAATCTCACCACCGCTGAGATCGTCGGCCAGCTATGGCATGCCAATCGTGTTTTGCGGGTTGAGATAGATGACGAGCGGCCGATCAGCAACGTCGTGTTCATGGGTATGGGCGAGCCGCTTCTAAATCTCGAAGCGCTGGTTCCCGCGCTGGAAATCATGCTTGACGACGAAGCTTACGGTTTGTCGCGAAGGAAAGTGACCGTGAGCACTTCGGGAATCGTTCCGGCGATCTCGCGGCTCCGCCGCGAGTGCCCCGTTGCGCTGGCCGTATCTTTGCACGCACCCAACGACGCTTTGCGCGATCAGCTCGTTCCGATCAACAGAAAATATCCTTTGCGCGAACTGCTTACCGCGTGCCGCGATTACATCGTCGAAGCGCCGCGCGATTTCGTGACCTTCGAATACGTCATGCTCGAAGGCGTGAACGACCAGGTAGGCCACGCACGGCAACTCACGCGGCTTGTGGCGGACGTGCCCTGCAAGATCAATCTTATTCCGTTCAATCCTTTTCCCGATTCGGGTTACGTGCGCTCCAGCGCGCAAAACATCCAGCGCTTCGCGGCGGTTTTGCGCGAGAACGACATCGTGGCCACAGTGCGCAAGACGCGCGGCGGAAACATTGATGCAGCGTGCGGTCAGTTGGCCGGCGATATTCTGGATCGCAAACGCGCCCGCCGACTGGCGGACGCGACGCGATCGAAAGAGGCCGGCCATCCCGGCGGAAGCCGGGATCTCGTTGAAGTTCCCGAACACTTTGACCCAGGCGCCGCAACCAACCGATGAAGAAAGGCCTTCTCGCCGTTCTTCTCCTCGCCGCTTGCGCGCAAGCGCCGAGCGAGCCGCAGCCCTCTCTCGCTGAAGCGCAGAATGCCGAAGCAGCCGGACGTGCGAAGGCCCATAACGAGCTAGGAGCGTCGTACTACGAACGCGGGCAATACGCGATTGCGCTCGAAGAGTTGAAGACGGCTATCGCTGCCGACCCTTCCTATGGCCCGGCCTACAACACCACCGGCCTCGTCTATATGGAGTTGAATGAAGACGCCGCCGCCGAGAAAAATTTTCAGCAGGCGCTGCGGCTGAACGGCCAGGATTCCGAAGCGCACAATAACTACGGTCATTTCTTGTGTAGCCGCGCGCGACCCGCCGAGGGAATCGCCCATTTCCAAACCGCGATCAAGGATCCGCTGTACCCGACTCCGCAAAAGGCGTTGGCCAACGCCGGCATGTGCTCGCGCAAGCTCAATGACGAGAAGGCGGCCGAAGCGTATTTCGCCAAGGCGCTCAAAATCGAGCCGTGGAACGCCGTCGCACTCTTTCATCTCGCCGACATCGCGTTCAAGCACGGGCAATTCGACGAGGCGAGAAACCACCTCGCGCGGCAGCATCAGGTTGCCGCGCCGTCGCCTGAATCATTGTGGCTGGCGGTCCGGATCGAGCGCAAGCTCGGAGACCGCAACGCCGAAGCGAGCTATGGATTGCAATTGCGCAAAAACTTTCCTGCCTCGCCCGAAGCCAAGGCGCTCCTCGACCGGCGTTACGAATGAGTGAATTCGAACCGTTCGACGGGGCTCACGACAGGTCCTCCCCTGGACAGATTCTCGCCGCGGCGCGCAAACGGCAAAACTTGAGCCTTGCTGACGTGACCCGGCAGCTTCGCCTTTCCGAGCGGCAGTTGCGGGCGCTCGAAGCCGACGCATACGGGGAGCTTCCCGGCGCGACTTTCGTGCGCGGATTCATTCGCAATTACGCACGCCTTTTGCGCCTTGATCCCGAACCTCTCCTGCGCGCACTCGAGCCTTCGCCGCCGCCGGTGGTCGAATCGCCGCATGAAGCCGCGCCAAAGCCGAGAGTGGGTTGGCTTTATGCGGTTGGCGCGCTTGCGCTCGTTCTCGTGATCGCGATCTATTTCGGTGGCGGAGATGAAGCCGGTGAGACGCCCGTAGCGGTCCCAACCTTGACCGAGGCGCCAAAGCCCGTTGCCGCCCGCGAGCCCGCGCCGCTTCCGGTCACTGAACCGAGTTTCGGCGGCACGCCGCCGCAGGACGACATCAAGCTCGTATTCAAGCGCGAATCGTTCGTCGAAATCCGCGATGCAACAGGCAAGCCGATCCTCAATAAAAGCAATCCGGCGGGAAGCACGCAGACCATCATCGGTAAACCGCCATATTCGCTCGTCATCGGCAATGCCGAGCACGTCCAGATGACGTATCAAGGCGAAAATATTGATTTAGGGCCGCACACCAAGAGCGGGGTCGCGCGGCTGGTTCTTAATTGATGTTTCAGCCAATCACCGATCAAGGTCAATGTTTCAGTGAAGGCTCACATGAGCGAAGCTCATGTTATGCCGGAACTAAAATAA
The DNA here is from genome assembly GCA_050741875.1 of Burkholderiales bacterium. Lineage (GTDB taxonomy): Bacteria > Pseudomonadota > Gammaproteobacteria > Burkholderiales > JBOIGA01 > JBOIGA01. The sequence goes on along the minus strand of JBOIGA010000043.1, from coordinate 2,783 downwards.
ACTCAGCGCGACACACCAAGAGCGGGGTCGCACGGCTGGTTCTCAACTGATGCCTCGGCGCGAAACCACTCTCGTCAACGTAGCAGGCGTCGCCGTCGGAAGCCGGGCGCCCATCGTTGTTCAGGCGATGACCAACACCGACACCGCCGATGTCTCGGCCACCGCAACGCAAGTCGCGCAACTGGCCCGGGCCGGATCAGAGCTCGTTCGAATCACCGTCAACAACGCCGCAGCCGCGCGCGCTGTCCCGGGGATCCGCGAGCAGCTGCGAAAAATCGATTGCGACGTGGCGCTGGTCGGCGATTTTCACTACAACGGACACAAACTTCTTGCCGAATTCCCCGATTGCGCGCAAGCGTTGGCGAAATACCGCATCAACCCCGGCAACGTCGGCGCCGGAAGAAAACGCGACGAACAGTTCGCGACGATGATTGAAATCGCGTGCCGCTATGAAAAGCCCATTCGCATCGGAGTGAATTGGGGAAGCCTCGATGCCGAGTTATTGACGCGGCTCATGGATGAGAATGCACGGGAATCATCACCGAAAGATGCGCGCGGGGTGACGCGCGAAGCGCTCATCGTCTCGGCGCTGGAGAGCGCGAGGCGCGCCGAGGACCTGGGGCTTCCTCACGACCGCATCATTTTGTCGTGCAAGGTTTCAGCGGTGCAGGATTTGATCGCGGTTTACTGCGATCTCGCACGGCGTTGCGACTATCCGCTGCACCTGGGTTTGACCGAGGCGGGGATGGGCTCGAAAGGCATTGTCGCCTCGACCGCCGCGCTCGCTGTGCTGCTGCAGGAAGGGATCGGCGACACTATCCGCATATCGCTTACCCCCGAACCGAACGGCGATCGTACTCGCGAAGTCATCGTCGCGCAGGAGATTTTGCAGACCATGGGCTTGCGCGCTTTCACGCCAATGGTCGCGGCGTGTCCGGGATGCGGGCGCACGACGAGCACATACTTTCAGGAACTCGGAAGCGAAATCGAAACTTTCCTCCGCGCGCAGATGCCGTCGTGGCGCGAGCGCTATTCGGGAGTCGAGGAGATGACGGTTGCCGTCATGGGCTGCGTCGTCAACGGTCCAGGCGAGTCCAAGCAGGCAAATATTGGAATCAGTCTTCCCGGTTCCGGCGAGAAGCCCGTTGCACCGGTTTACGTCGACGGCGAAAAGACCGTGACGCTCAAAGGCGATAACATCGCCGCCGAGTTCAAGCGCATCGTCGAAGAGTACGTGGATTCCACGTATGGAAGTAAACAGTGAACCGTGAACAGTTTCAGGAAGTTCTCGCTGTTCACGGATCGCTGATCCCCGATCACGTATGAATCAAATCATTCAAGCCGTGCGCGGGATGAATGACATCCTTCCCGCCGGCTCCAGCCATTGGCAATTGTTTTACGACACGGCGCGCCAATGGCTCGCTGCCTACGGCTATCGCGAAATCAAGCTCCCGCTCATCGAAAAAACCGAGTTGTTCGCGCGTTCGATCGGGCAGGGTACCGATATCGTCGCCAAGGAAATGTATACCTTCGAAGACCGCTTGAGCGGCGACAGTTTGACGCTTCGTCCCGAAGGCACGGCCTCGTGCGTCCGCGCGGTACTCGAACACAATCTGCTGTATTCGGGAGGCCAACGGCTTTACTACGAAGGGCCGATGTTTCGGCACGAGCGGCCGCAGAAAGGACGCTATCGGCAATTTCATCAGATCGGTGTGGAAGCGGTCGGGTACGCGGGGCCCGACGTCGATGCCGAGCATATCGTCATGTGCGCGCGGCTGTGGAAAATGCTCGGGCTGCCCACGCTCAAGCTGCAAATCAACAGTCTGGGCAGCAGCGAGACCCGCGAGTGTCATCGAAAGAAACTCATCGCGCATCTCAAAGCGAACTACGATCGTCTCGATGAAGATTCGCAACGCCGGCTGGAAGTGAATCCCTTGCGAGTGCTCGACAGCAAGAACCCGGCGCTCAAACCGGTGATCGATTCGGCGCCGAGCTTGCTCGACGAGCTTGATGACGAATCGCGCGCGCACTTCGAAGGAGTGGCCTCGTTGCTTGCTGAGCGCGGAATCGAATATGCCGTCAATCCGCGGCTCGTCCGCGGACTCGACTACTACAATCTCACTGTGTTCGAGTGGGTGGATGATGAATCGCGCGCGCAAGGCACGGTCTGCGCCGGCGGCCGCTACGACGGATTGATTGCCGAGCTTGGCGGCAAGTCCACTCCCGCCTGCGGATTCGCGCTTGGAATCGAACGCGTGCTGGCGCTCATGCCCGAAGCTCCCGCGCTCCCGCCGGCCGTGTATCTCGCCCATCAAGGCGAAGACGCCTACGCATTTTCCATTGCCGAAGCTTTGCGCGACGCCGGAATCTCGGTGATTTTCGATGCGAGCGGCGGCAGCTTCAAGGTGCAGATGAAAAAAGCCGATGCGAGTGGAGCCCCTTTCGCGGTCATCATCGGCGAAGATGAAACTCGCGAGCGCGAGGTCAGTCTCAAACCGCTACGCGAAGCGAAGGAGCAACTGCGCGCGCCCATCGCGCAAGTCATCGCCGCAATAAAGAGCTAAGGAACCTCTGATTAATCCGCACATGAACCGCGTTTCGACGAGAATGGGTTGGCTACACGCGAAGATGGGCAAAGCCCGGCTTCGGCTGGTCTTTAGCCGAAGGCGGGCTAAAGACCAGGCTTCGCACGTCTTTGCGTTCGAGCGGCTGAGGATCAGTAGCCGGACTACGGACTCCTTACGCAGCGGCTTGGCCGCTGCGTTCGTCGAATGGCCTAGCAC
>JBOIGA010000042.1:0-16411 GCA_050741875.1 Burkholderiales bacterium | reverse complement strand
CAAAGACTGGCGAACCTCGGTCGTGCCGAGAAGAGTTTGATTCTCGTATGGGAGGGCGAAACAGATTCGCTTGTCGGAGGGCGCCTCGAGAACAAAGCCGAATTCGAGCGGCTCGGCGAAAACGAGATGGCTGCCGCGCACGAGATCGAGTTGATATCGGCTCGCGATCCCGCCGCGGTCAAGAAGCGAACGCGCCCACGGCCCCGCGGCGTTGATGACGAAATCGAATTGCCGATGCTCGCCTGCGAGCACGATATCTCCCTCTAGGCTGATTTTCTGGACCAAGGAACGTTCGTGAAAACGAACACCGGCGTCGCGCGCGCGATCCGCCGCCCACAGACCGAGCGCGCGATCGTTCATTTGGCCGTCATGAAACACGAAACCTCCGCGCAGACCGTCGATTTTGAGTTCAGGCGCCATCCGTGCTAATTCTCTCGGCGCGAGCCAGCGATGGCGTCCGATCGAGCGACTTCCCGCGAGCCAGTCGTAGAGCGCAAGTCCGGTCTTGAATTTGAATCTCGAGCGGGAAGAATCGTCGTATAGCGGAAGGATAAGCTCGAGAGTGCGCGTGTGTTGCGGCGCATTTTCCAGCCACCACGCGCGCTCGCTCAAGCCTTCGGCAACCAACCCGAAACGAAACTGCTCGAGATAGCGCAATCCTCCATGCAGCAGTTTCGTCGAAGCGCTGCTAGTTGCCCCGATCAGCTCGTCTTTTTCGAAAACCTCGACCTCGAAGCCGGCTTTGGCGAGGTTCCATGCCGACATCACCCCGTTGATTCCGCCGCCGACGACCGCGATTTTCATTGAAGGCAATCGGGGATCGGCAAGCGGATGTTCGGGTTGGTTTTCCTATTCCTATTCCCTATCCCCGATCCCCTATTCCCGCTTCAATCGAGCTTCTGCAACTGGTTCCGCATTTTTTCCAGCCTGCTGCGATGGCTTGAGAGACGCTCGCGCTCCTGATCGACGATGTTCGCCGGCGCTTTGTTCAAGAACGATGGATTCGCCAGTTTTGTTCTCGCTTTTTCGATCTCGGTCTCGAGACGATGAAGCTCTTTCGAGAGGCGTTCGCGCTCGGCGTCCTTGTCAACGCATACGTCGAGCATCAGCTTGAATTCGCCGACGATGGCGACGGGCGCATCTCCCGCTGGAAGTTCCCCGAACTCGACGTTGGAAATTCGCGCGAGCGCTTTGAGATACGGCGTGTGGGAGGCGAGACGTAGGGCGTCGCCGGCAGCGGCCAATGGCACCCTTTGCCCTGGCGCCAAGTTGAGCTCGGCGCGCAATTGACGGCACGCGTTGACCATTTCCTTGAGCTCGCCGACGAACTCCGATGCTTCCGGATCGAGTCGGCTCGAATCAGGTTTGGGATACGGTGCGAGCATTATGCTGTCGCCCGTTTTTCCCGCCAGCGGCGCGACCTTCTGCCAGAGTTCCTCGGTGATGAACGGAATGATCGGGTGCGCGAGCCGCAAAGTCGCTTCGAGCGCGCGAACGAGCGTGCGCCGGGTCGCGAGTTGCGTCGCCTCGTCGCCTTCGGCGAGATTGACTTTGGCGAGCTCGAGATACCAGTCGCAATACTCATCCCAGACAAATTCGTAAAGCGCCCGCGCGGCGATATCGAAACGATAGCCCTCAAGAGCCGCGCGTATCTCCTCCTCGGCATTTTGCAAACGGGCGACGATCCAGCGATCGATCAATGGCAGCCGGGGAGCGCCGCTCAATTCACGGTCCTCGGCGTGCATCAATACAAAGCGCGCGGCATTCCACAGCTTATTGCAAAAATTGCGGTAGCCTTCGCAGCGCGACAAATCGAACTTGATGTCGCGGCCGAAGGAAGCCAGGCTTGCGAAAGTGAAGCGAACCGCGTCGGCGCCGAAAGACGGAATACCCTCAGGATACTGTTTGCGAGTGGTCTTCTCGATCGTCTTCGCCTGTTCGGGATTCATAAGGCCGATCGTGCGCTTGGCGACGAGCCGCTCGAGATCAACGCCATCGATCAGATCGAGCGGATCGAGCACGTTGCCTTTGGACTTGCTCATCTTCTGACCTTCCGCGTCGCGCACCAGCCCGTGCACGTAGACTTCGCGAAAAGGGACCTGGCCGGTGAAATGCAGACCCATCATCACCATTCTCGCCACCCAGAAAAAAATAATGTCGAACCCGGTGACGAGCACCGAAGTCGGAAGAAAAGTTTCCAGCTCGGGAGTTTTCTCCGGCCAGCCCAGGGTCGAAAAGGGCCACAGGGCGGAAGAGAACCAGGTGTCGAGAACGTCTTCGTCCTGGCGCAGTTTTTTTCCCGGCGCGAGCATTTGCGCTTCGGCGAGGCTTCGGGCGACGTAGATGTTTTCTTCTTCGTCGTACCACGCGGGGATGCGATGGCCCCACCAAAGCTGGCGCGAAATACACCAATCCTGGATGTTGGAAAGCCATTGTTTGTAAGTCACCGCCCAGTTCTCCGGAACGAAGCGGAGTTCGCCTGCCTCCGCCGCTCTTAGCGCCGGTTCGGCAAGCGGCGGCGCTTTCACGAACCACTGATCGGTGAGCATTGGCTCGATGATCGCGCCCGTTCGTTCAACGCGCGGAACAGTGAGTTTGTGCGCTTCGGTCTTTTCAAGCAGTCCGACCTTGGTGAGATCGGCGAGGATCTTGCCGCGCGCGGCGAAGCGGTCGAGCCGCCGGTAGGCTCGAGGAATGAGCTTATTGCGACGCAGCGTGGCATCGAGGTCAAAGATATTGATGAGCCCTCCGAGAGGCGCCTCTTTCAGCGCTCCGTCTCTGTGTCTGAGCCAAACCTGGTAGTCATTGAAATCGTGCGCGGGAGTGATTTTGACGCAGCCCGTGCCGAATTCCGGATCGACATACTCGTCGGCGATTACCGGGATTGTGCGATGGGCAAGCGGCAGTTTGAGTTGCCGTCCGATGAGATGCGCGTAGCGGGAATCGTTCGGATTCACCGCCACGGCGACGTCACCCAGCATGGTTTCGGGCCGAGTCGTCGCCACCGTGACGAAAACCTCTCCTTCGGCGGCGGGGTAGCGGATGTGCCACAAAAACCCGTCTTCTTCTTCAGACGCAACTTCCAGATCCGACACCGCCGTTTTGAGCGTCGGGTCCCAATTGACGAGGCGCTTGCCGCGATAGATAAGCCCTTCTTCGTACAGCTTCACGAAGACTTCGACGACTGCACGCGACAGGCCTTCGTCGAGAGTGAAACGTTCGCGCGACCAATCGGCAGACGCGCCCAATCTTCGCATCTGCCGCGAAATCTCGGCGCCCGATTGTTCTTTCCATTGCCAGACGCGATTCAAGAAAGCTTCGCGGCCGATTCCTTCGCGCGACAAACCTTCGGCTTCGAGCAATCGCTCGACGACGATCTGGGTCGCGATTCCGGCGTGATCGGTTCCTGGCTGCCATAGCGTTCGCATGCCCTCCATTCGCTTCCAGCGAATGAGGATATCCATGAGCGTGTGCTGGAAAGCGTGCCCCATGTGCAGCGTCCCCGTTACATTCGGGGGCGGCAGCATGATGCAATATGCCCCATTGCCTGCGTTCGGCCTGAACCACCCGGATGACTCCCATACTGCGTACCAGCGGCTTTCGATTTCGTGCGGCTCAAAACTTTTTTCCAGCGGCATAGGCGAGGACCGAGGACTGAGGGCTGGGGACTGAGATTCCGAGATTGAGGATTGAAGCCCGTCTTGAGCTTGGCGTGGGCTGAGTGGTTCGGCCAGACTCACCACAGGCTCCGTCGAAGGGCCGACGGAACCGACGACCGGCAATTCAGGAGCCGGAATTATATCGGACGCCGGACTCTCGTCGTAATCCGGCGTCCCGGCGAAGTACTCGCGCAACGTGCGCCGCACGGCGCGCTGCAGTTTCGCGTTGATTTCCGAAAACGTGTTTTCGCTTTCGAAGCGGCCGTGACTGCGCAGCGCGTGAGCCAGGTCAGCGCAAACTTGCGCTTCGAATTCGGCGAACTCGCGCCCGGCGATCGATGTGCGCGTATCAACCGCCTCCTCCAGCGTCGGAATCGCCGGCTCGGCATCGACGACGATCTCGGTCAGCAGCGGGGGCCCGTCTTCCCGCCCGGCATCCTGTAGGCGGTGCGCTTTGCCGAACTTCAATCTGCCTCGCTCATGCGGTGATTGCGCAGAACGCATCCGCTGTCGCGGTAAAAGCGCCACTTCACGCGCGAATCCTCAAGGTCTTCCTGCTCCGTGCCTACCAGCTCGACCACGCGATCGAAGCGCGAAAAATCGGCCGCGGCGCCTGGCGCCAAATTGATCAGAACGTCAGCCGAATCGGAAGTCTGCGAGTAGCGCAAGAGTACGGGAGTTTCGGCGGCAAGTTCATGACCGCTTATGCAATGCGGAATGAACGAGAGAGCGGGAGCGACCCAAAGCATCCGGTCGAGCTTTTCGGTCTCGGCGGGATCCGAAAGCGAAATCAGCACGCGCAAGTTTTGCGTACGCGCTTTGCCGGCGATCCGGCAGGCCACCGCCAACTTGTCCGCGACCTGGCTGTAGAAGTGAATCTCGGTCAATGCTTCGAGGCCGCCCTTGCGATCAAGAACTGGGTAAGAAGCGGAACGGGGCGACCGGTCGCGCCTTTCTCCTTGCCGGATTTCCACGCGGTTCCGGCGATATCGAGGTGCGCCCAGGAGTACTTTTTAGTGAAGCGCGACAGAAAACACGCGGCGGTCACGCTGCCGGCGGGACGCCCACCAATGTTGGCGAAGTCGGCGAAATTGCTGCCGAGCTGTTCCTGGTAATCGTCCCACAGCGGCATATGCCACGCGCGGTCGCAAGCGGTCTCTCCGGCGCGCAGGAGTTCTTTGGCGAGCGACTCGTCGTTGCTGAATAAACCCGAAGCGACGTGGCCGAGCGCGATGACGCACGCGCCGGTCAAGGTCGCGATGTCAATTACCGTGGCGGGATCAAAGCGTTCGGCGTAAGTCAAAGCGTCGCACAGGATGAGGCGGCCTTCGGCGTCGGTGTTCAATATCTCGATCGTTTGCCCGGAAAGACTGGTGATGATGTCTCCAGGTTTGGTCGCCGAACCTCCGGGCATGTTCTCGGTCGTGGGAATGATCCCGACGACATTGAGCGGAAGCTTTATCAGCGCCGCCGCTTTCATCGCGCCCAAGACGCTGGCGGCGCCGCACATGTCGAACTTCATCTCGTCCATTTCCGCCGCGGGCTTGAGCGAAATACCGCCGGTATCGAAGGTGATTCCCTTGCCAACCAGCACGATCGGTTTGCGTTTCTTCTCGGCGCCGTCGTACTTGAGCACGATCAGCTTCGCCGGCTCGCGGCTGCCGCGCGCGACCGCAAGCAGCGCGCCCATGCCGAGCTTCTCCATGTCCTTCCGCTCGAGCACTTCGCATTTGAACCCCTGCTCTCTCGCGAGCTCCTCGGCCTGCTCAGCGAGGTATGACGGAGTACAGACGTTGGGCGGCAAGTTTCCGAGATCGCGCGCGAGATTCATTCCCTCGCCAATCGCGATTCCTTCTCTTAGCGCGTGTTCGTCAAGCTCGCTCTTGCGCGCGATATTGAGAGTCAGTTTTTTCAGCGGGCGGCGTGCCGAATCGGACTTGCTTTTCATTCGATCGAAACGATAGAGCGTCGCCAGCGCCGTTGCCACCGCATGGACAACCTGCCAGCCCGAATTGCGCTTTGGAACTTCCAGCTCGGTCAAATGCGAAACCGCTTCGGCGGCGCCCGTCTCGTTCAAGGTCTTGATCGCTGCGCGGGTGGCGTCGCGATATTCCTTTTCGCGGAAATCGCGCTCGCGCCCCAGACCCACCAGGAGAACCCGATCACTCGCGATTCCGTGGACTCTGTGCAAGACCAACGTCGTCCCGAGCTTTCCTTCCATGTCGCCGCGGCGAACGATCTCGCTTAAAAAACCGCTTGCCGCTCGATCGAGCGTTTGCGCGGGAGCGGAAAGCTTGCGCGGCTCAAAGACTCCGGCGACGACGCAAGGGACGCGCTGCTTTCCGGGGCTCGCGCTTTTTATGCTAAATTCCAGAGCGTTTTCCTCCTCGCAATTTAGCCGCGATTATCCATGGAAGGTTCCGGCAAAGTCAAAACGCCGATCTTTGATCGCGCGCTGATCACCGAATTCGCCAAAACCGGAGCGGCGGTCTTCTCCGTTCTGCTCGCGATCACGTTAACCACACAGTTCATCCGCTTCCTCGGACAGGCGGCGAAAGGCAAGATCGATGCCGACCAGGTTCTCGCCGTGCTTGGTTTCACTTCGATCCGCTATCTCGCGATTCTGCTGTCGCTGACCTTGTTCATCTCGGTGCTGACGGCGTTGACGCGAAGCTATCGCGATTCCGAAATGATCGTGTGGTTCAGCTCGGGTGCGAGTCTGACCGCGTGGGTTCGTCCGGTGCTCATTTTCGCCGCGCCTGTGGTCTGCGCGATCGCCGCATTGAGCCTCTTTGTTTCGCCATGGGCGAGCGCCCAAGGTGAACAATGGAAAGAAAGGATGGAGACTCGCGACGATTGGGCGCTGGTCGCGCCCGGCGTCTTTCGCGAGTCCAGAGCATCGAACCGCGTCTTTTTCGTCGAAGACCTTGACCCCGAGGAAGGCTCGATTTCGAATATATTCGTGCACACGCTCGACGATGGCGAAATCGGAATCACCGTGGCAAAGCAGGGAACGATCGAGGTCGCCGACAACGGCGACCGTTTTTTGGTTCTGCACGATGGCAGACGCTACGAGGGTCCTGAAGGCTCCGCGCGCTACCAGACGGTCGACTTCGAAAGCTACGCGGTCCGTATCGAGCCCGCCGAAATAAAAGAGTTTCTGCCCTCAACCCAGGCGAGCTCGACGTGGGCGCTTCTGGCGAGCAGCAAGCCCACCGATCGCGCCGAACTATGGTGGCGTTTGAGTCTCCCGCTTTCCGCGCTAGTGCTCGCGCTCATTGCCATTCCCTTGAGCTTCGTCAATCCGCGCGCCGGGCGCTCGCTCAATCTCGTCTTAGCCCTGTTGATCTACATGACCTACAGCAACTTCCTGAGCGTCGCCCAGGCCTGGGGAGCGCAGGGAAGAATCGATGCGGCGGTGGGATTATTCGGCGTGCATGCGGTAATGCTCGCCATCCTCCTGCTGCTTTTCTATCACCGCTTGAGCGTGTACTCGATTTTTCGATTCGGCCGATGAAAACACTGGCGCTCTACATCGCGCGCGAACTCACCACGACGACGGCTTTCGTTTTCTCCGCCCTCGTCATGCTTTTCGCGTTTTTCGATCTCGTCTCCGAGCTCGGCGATTTCGGCCGCGGCAATTACCGCCTCGGGCAAATTCTGCTCTACGTCGCCCTGAGCCTGCCGGGGCACGTCTACGACCTTTTTCCGATCGCCGCGCTCATCGGCGCGATGTTTACCCTGGCGAGACTGTCCTCGACTTCGGAGTTCGCCGTAATGCGGGCTTCCGGTGTGTCGCTCGTTCAGCTTGGCGCGGTGCTCATGGCGGTAGGCGCGGTATTTTCGGCGCTGACTTTCCTGGTCGGCGAATTTATCGCGCCGGAAACCAATCGCCTCGCCCAGGAGGTCCGCCTCGCGGCGCAGAGCAAGGTCGTCGCGCGCGAATTCCGCTCGGGCCTTTGGGTCAAGGACGAAACCAGCTTCATCAACATCAAACAATTCACTCCGGAGCAGGTGCTGCGCGACGTCCACATTTACGAATTCGACAATGACTATCACCTGCGCTCGATCAGTTCGGCAAAAAGCGGGAGATACGAGGAGCAAAACCAGTGGCGGCTCGAAGACGTGAAAAAGACTCGTTTCGATGCCGGCCGCACTTACGTGACGTCGCTCGCCGAAGCTGAGTGGAAATCGGTGCTGACGCCCGACCTCTTGAGCCTCGTTGTCGTCGTGCCCGAGCAGATGTCGGCGGGCAACCTCGTCACCTATATCCAGCATTTGCGCGAAAACAAGCAGCAGTCGTTGCGCTACGAGATCGCGCTCGCCGCCAAGTTTTCGTATCCCTTTGCCGTGCTCGCGCTGATGCTGATCACGATCCCTTTCGCCAGTCTGCACCAACGTGAAGGCGGCGTCGGCGCCAAGGTCTTCACCGCGATCATGCTGGGGGTCGCCTTTCATTTTCTCAATCGCCTGTTCACGCATCTGGGACTGTTGAACAATTGGTCGCCGGCGTTGACCGCCGTCCTGCCCATCGCTTTGTTTTTCGCCACCGCGATCGGCTTGATCCGGTGGGTGGAGAGAAGATAGGACTGAGGATTGAGGACTGAGTAAAACTCTAAGAGACAAAACTGAAGGATCAGGACTTGAAACCTCAGTCCTCAGTCCTGAGCCCTCAGTCCTCGTCTCTCAGTTGATGCCGTTCCCACCATTTCTTTTGCGCTTCTTCGCGTTCTCCCGGCGGCAGCTGCTTCAGCTCTTTGAAATTCTTGCGGGCGCGGTCGCGCTGCTCCGGGCTCAAGCTGTTCCAGAGACGAAGCCGGGTGTAAACGCGATCCTGTTCCTGCGGTGAAAGCTTGGGGTAGCGTTCGGCGATTCCGAGCGCACGCTTGCGCTGAACGTCTGGATATTGATCCCATTCGTCTTTCAAAGGCGCGAGGATTTGTCTTTGCTGGGGACTAAGTTCCTTCCATGCAGGTTGCTTACCCTGCGGATCGGCAAGAGCCGGGGCCGCAACGAGCAACAGAAGCAGAAACTTAATCCACCACACGAGCAAAGTCCTTGTCAACGTACGCATACACAGGAAGATCTCCAGCGAGGAGCGCTACGTCAGTGTCGGCGATTTCAGCTTCTGGCGGTACAGCCTGCCAGAGAGCCGTCGCGGCAATGGCGAGCGTCAACGCCGCTGCGGGAACCCAAAGACGATAGTTGGCAATGGCCCAGACGGGCTTCTTCGCTTTCTCCAAAGCTTGCAACCGAGCGGCTTTCAGCCGCGCGAGGGTCAGCTCCGAAAGCGCGTTCGTCCCCTCGTTCAGCACCATAACGATTTTCTTGCCAAAATCGTTTTCGTTCATAACTCGATTCCTCGTTTCTTGAGAAAATCAGCCAGCGTATGGCACGCCCGTGAGCAGTGCGTCTTGACGCTGCCTTCCGAACATCCCATCGCCGTCGCGGTTTCAGCCACATCCAATTCTTCCCAGTAACGCAACAAAAAAGCCTCGCGTTGACGGGCGGGAAGCCCTTGCACTCCCTCCTCGATGACCGCTCTGATCTCGCTTCGTTCGAAGGCGACCGCGGGCTGCGCAGGCGTGCTCGGTCCGTCCTCGACTTCCATCGTTTCCAGCGGATCTCGCTCATCGTCGTCTTCGTTCGAGCTCAAGGATGAAAACAAGGTCGTCCATGTTGAACGCACCTTCTGCCGGCGAAAGTGGTCGCGCACCGTATTCTGCAGGATGCGCTGGAAAAGCATCGGGTACTCGTCGGCGGGTTTGCGCGAGTATTTCTCGGTCAACTTGAGCATTGCGTCCTGGACAATGTCGAGCGCCATCGCTTCGTTCTTGACGGCGAAAAATGCGGTCTTGTACGCCCGTCTTTCCACGCTTTCCAAAAAACGCGACAGCTCCAGTTCGGTTGCCAGTTTTTATCTCTCAGGGACTCGCCAGGACGTGCGCTTGAGTAGCGCAATCGCCGCAATAATAAGGGGTTTAGCGCGATTCGGGAAAGCCTTTCCCTTGACCGCTATGGCGGAGAACGGTACTGTTAACGGCCTTTTTTAGAGCCAATTTCAATGCAAATCACCGGCGCCGAAATAGTCATTCGCTGTCTTCAGGAAGAAGGGGTCGAGTACGTCTTCGGCTATCCCGGCGGCGCGGTGCTTTTCATCTACGACGAGCTTTTCAAACAAGACAAGGTCAAGCACATTCTCGTCCGTCACGAACAGGGAGCGCTGCATGCCGCCGACGGCTACGCGCGCTCGAGCGACAAGGTCGGAGTCGCTCTCGTCACCTCCGGCCCGGGAGTGACGAACGCGGTGACCGGAATCGCGACGGCCTACCTCGATTCGATCCCCATGGTGGTTTTGACCGGGCAGGTGCCCACGCACGCCATTGGACTCGATGCGTTTCAGGAAGTGGACACAGTGGGAGTCACGCGGCCGTGCGTCAAACACAATTTCCTGGTCAAGGACATCAAGGATCTGGCAACGACGATCAAGAAAGCGTTTTACATCGCCTCGACCGGACGGCCAGGGCCGGTGCTCGTCGACATCCCGAAGGATGTCTCCCAGCAAAAGTTCGAGTTCTCCTACCCGCAAAGCATCACGATGCGCTCCTACAACCCGGTCTCCAAAGGGCATGCGGGACAGATCAAAAAAGCGATCCAGCTTTTGATGGAAGCGAAGCGGCCGGTGATCTACACCGGCGGCGGCGTGATTCTGGGTGGAGCTTCCGAAGAACTGACTCAGCTCACCAGGCTGCTCGGCTTTCCCTGCACTAACACCCTCATGGGGCTCGGCGCATACCCGGCCGTCGATCCGCTCTTCCTCGGAATGCTCGGAATGCACGGGACTTACGAAGCGAACATGGCGATGCAACACTGCGACGTTCTGCTCGCGGTGGGCGCGCGTTTCGATGATCGCGTCATCGGCAATCCGAAGCACTTCTTCGACGCCGATCGCAAAATCATTCACGTGGACATCGACCCTTCCTCGATCTCCAAAAGGGTGAAAGTGGACGTGCCGATCGTCGGAGGCGTGCGCGAAGTCTTGCAGGAGTTCATCAAGCTGCTCTCGATGAACGGCAGCAAACCCGATGCCGAAGCGCTCAAGGCATGGTGGACGCAAATCGAGCTTTGGCGCTCGCGCGACTGCCTCAAGTACGACCGGCAAAGCAAGGTCATCAAGCCCCAGCTCGTGATCGAGAAACTCTACGAAGTCACCAAAGGCGACGCTTTTGTGACTTCCGACGTGGGGCAGCACCAGATGTGGGCCGCGCAGTTCTACAAGTTCGTCAAACCCAGGCGCTGGATCAGTTCAGGCGGTCTGGGCACGATGGGATTCGGTCTTCCCGCGGCGATGGGAGTACAACTCGCCAATCCCGGCGCGGCGGTCGCGTGCGTCACCGGCGAGGCAAGTATTCTTATGTGTATCCAGGAATTGTCCACGTGCAAGCAATACCGGCTGCCGATCAAAGTGGTGAATCTGAACAATCGCTATATGGGAATGGTGCGGCAGTGGCAGGAATTTTTTCACGGCAACCGCTACGCCGAATCGTACATGGACGCGCTGCCCGATTTTAAAAAGCTCGCCGAAAGTTTCGGCCATGTCGGAATGATCATTGAGAAACCCAATGATGTCGAAGGCGCGTTGCGCGAGGCGTTTTCGCGCAAGGACGATCTCGTGTTCATGGACTTTGTCACCGACCAGACCGAAAACGTGTTTCCGATGGTGCCGGGAGGCAAGGGCTTGAGCGAGATGATTCTGGTGTAGCATCAAGAAAGAACAATAATTTTCGCCGGTCTTTTTCCACTCACTCATAGACGTGCGGTTCTCTTGTCTCCAGTTTCCAGTCTCTAGTTTCTAGAATGCGGCATATCATTTCTCTGCTGATGGAAAACGAGCCGGGAACGCTCTCGCGCATTTCCGCGCTATTTTCCGCGCGCGGGTACAACATCGAGTCGCTCACCGTCGCAGCCACAGAAGATCCGAGCCTGTCGCGCATGACCATCGTCACCGCCGGCTCGGACGACGTGATAGAGCAGATCACCAAGCATCTGAACAAGCTGATCGAAGTCGTCAAGGTCGTGGACCTGAGCGAAGGCGATCATATTGAGCGCGAATTGATGCTGGTGAAAGTCCGCGCCGGCAACAAGGAGCGGGAAGAAGTGAAAAGGCTCGCCGACATTTTTCGCGGCCGCATCATCGATGTCGGCGAGATGACTTATACGATAGAACTGACCGGAGCGAGCTCGAAACTCGATGCTTTCATAGCCGCGCTCGAACGCGGCGCGATTCTGGAGACGGTACGCACCGGCGTTGCGGGAATCGGCCGCGGCTCACGCGTCTTAAGGGTCTAACGAAGGAACGATATGGATATTTACTACGATAAGGACGCCGACCTGTCCTTGATCAAAGGCAAGAAAGTTACGATCGTCGGCTACGGCAGCCAAGGCCACGCGCACGCCAACAATTTGCAGGACTCGGGAGTGAAAGTGACCGTCGGCTTGCGCAAGGCCGGCGCCTCCTGGAAAAAAGCCAAGGCCGCGCAGCTTTCGGTGAAACAGGTGGACGATGCGGTCAAAGGCGCGGACGTGGTCACGATTCTCCTGCCGGACGAACATCATGCCGAGGTTTACCGCAAGGAGATCGAGCCCAACATCAAGAAGGGCGCGGCGCTCGCTTTCGCACACGGGTTCAACATTCACTTCGGGCAAATCGAGCCGAGAGACGATCTCGACGTCATCATGATCGCGCCCAAAGGTCCGGGTCATCTGGTGCGCTCCACTTATACGCAAGGCGGCGGAGTCCCGGCTCTGATTGCAATCCACCAGGATGCGAGCGGGCGAGCGCGCGACGTTGCGCTCTCGTATGCGGCGGCGATCGGCGCGACTCGGGCTGGAGTCATCGCCACGACTTTCCGCGAAGAAACCGAAACCGATTTGTTCGGCGAACAGTCGGTTTTGTGCGGCGGATTGACCGCGCTCGCGACCGCGGGATTCGACACGCTCGTTGAAGCTGGTTACTCGCCTGAAATGGCGTACTTCGAGTGCCTGCACGAATTGAAACTCATCGTGGACCTCATGTACGAAGGGGGTATCGCCAACATGCGCTACTCGATTTCCAACACTGCGGAATACGGTGATTTCACTCGCGGTCCAAGGATCATCAACGAAGAGACGCGAGCCGAAATGCGCAGGATCCTGAAAGAAATCCAGTCAGGCCAATTCGCCAAGGAATTCATTCTGGAAAATCGCGCCGGCGCGTCGAGCTTGAAGGCTATGCGGCGCGTCGCCGCCCAGCATCCCATTGAGCAGGTGGGCGCGAAACTGAGGGCGATGATGCCCTGGATCGCACGTCATAAGCTTGTTGACCAATCGAAAAATTGAATTCGACTCCCGCGCGCCGGATATGGCGCTTGGGCGTTCGGCCCGTCCAGCAGTCCGCCGGCGTGCCGAACGTGCCGTGGATCAAGGAGAACAAGCTGGTGGATGTGTCCAAGAACTAGGACTGAGGGCTGAGGACTGTGTGAAACGGACTACTCTTTTATTCAAGGTGTGAGATTTTTCTCTCAGCCCTCATTCCTAAGTCCTGATGTCTCGCTATCCCCACCCCATCATCGCCCGCGAAGGCTGGCCTCATCTTGTTCTCGCGCTTGCCGTTGCAATCGCAGTAACGTTTTTCGCCGGATGGTTTTGGGCCTTACCGTTCTGGATCATCTGCGTTTTCATCCTGCAATTTTTCCGCGACCCTGCCCGTCCCATTCCCAGCGCGCCGAATGTCGTCTTGTCTCCCGCCGATGGCCGTGTCGTATCGGTCGAAAAAACCACAGACCCTTACCTCAAGCGCGACGCGCTTCGCATCAGCGTTTTCATGAACGTCTTCAACGCGCACTCGAACCGCAGTCCGGTGGAGGGAACGATTAAAAAGAGGTGGGAACATCGCGGCAGATTTTTCAACGCTTCTCTCGCCAAAGCGTCGTTTGAGAACGAACGGACGGCATTGTGGATCAAAACGCCGAATGGCCACGACATCACGTGCGTGCAGGTCGCCGGACTCATTGCCCGCCGCATTTTGTGTTATGTGAAACCAGGAGACCAGTTGATGAGGGGTGCGCGCTACGGCTTTATCCGATTTGGTTCACGGCTTGATGTTTATGTAAGACCCGATTCCCGCGCCAAGACGAGCGTCGGCGAAAAAGTCTACGCGGCGAAGACGATCATCGCCGAGCTTCCGGCGCCGCATTGAGCTTGGTTTCTTTCGACTGAACCCAATCGGTAGCCGCTTTCATGGTCCCTCACTCCTCATTCCCTTCGGCTTCGCCCAGGACAGGCCTCACTCCTCACTGAACAATGTTCGAACTCCCTCCGCGCAAACTCTTTCCGCCCAATGTGCGCAAGCGCGGAATTTATCTGCTGCCTAATCTGTTCACGACCGCGGCGCTTTTCGCCGGGTTCTACGCGATCGTGCAGGCGATGAACGGGCGCTTCGAGCATTCCGCAGTGGCGATCTACATCGCCATGGTTCTGGACGGAGTGGATGGCCGAGTCGCCCGCCTCACCCATACGCAAAGCGCTTTCGGCGCTGAGCTCGATTCGCTCTCCGATATGGTCTCGTTCGGCGCTGCGCCCGCGCTCGTCATCTACGAATGGGCGCTGAAAGGCATGGGCAAGCTGGGGTGGATCGCGGCATTCATTTACTGTGCCTGCGCGGCGCTCCGGCTGGCGCGATTCAACACGCAACTCGAAGTCGCCGACAAGAGATTCTTCCAAGGGCTGCCGAGCCCCGCCGCGGCTGCGCTCGTCGCGGGAATGGTGTGGGTCATTCACGACTTTGAGGTTCGCGGTCACGATATTCGCTGGGTCGCCTGGGCAGTCACTGTTTTCGCCGGCGTCACCATGGTCAGCAATATCAAGTTCTACAGCTTCAAGGACATCAACCTGAGAAAATCGGTACCGTTCTGGGCGGTCCTCGGAGTCGTGCTTTTCCTCGTACTGGTCTCGATTTTTCCGCCAGGCGTGCTCTTCGGACTCTTCGTCGCCTACGCGATATCGGGATACGTTATCTGGGGGATGGAGCTACGCAAACGCCGATCGCGCGCGGCCGAGCAGCCTTACCAGCGCGATTTGTAGCGGTTGCGCAGCTAAGCAAAAGTATTTATATTCGGCCCCATGGACTCGCGCGAATTCCGTTTATCCCTTCTCAGCCTGCGCCTGCTGCGCCCCTAGGCGCGCTCAAACTTTCTCTTGTCCTTTTAGTTTTATCCGACCCCATACGGGGATTAGAATCGTGCCTTGCGCGAAATCAGGAGTACGCCATGACAGACAGATTGTTTATTTTTGATACGACTTTGCGCGACGGCGAGCAGAGCCCGGGCGCATCGATGACGCAGGAAGAAAAAGTGCGAATCGCGCGCCAGCTCGAGCGCTTGCGCGTGGATGTGATCGAAGCGGGATTTCCCGCCGCAAGTCCGGGCGATTTTGCCGCGGTGCGAGCGGTCGCTCGGGCGATCAAGGGCTGCACGGTCGCGGCGCTTGCGCGCGCCACCGAAAACGACATCAAGCTCGCCGGAGAAGCGATCAAGGACGCCGCATCGGGGCGGGTCCACACTTTCATCGCCACCTCGCCCATCCACATGGAAAAGAAGCTTCGCATGCAACCCGAGCAAGTCATCGAGCAGGCGGCAAAAGCGGTGAAATGGGCGCGCAACTACAGCGACGACGTCGAGTTTTCTCCGGAAGATGCGGGGCGCTCGGAGCTCGATTTTCTTTGCCGCGTTCTCGAAGCAGTCATTAAGACCGGCGCAAAAACGCTGAACATTCCCGACACCGTCGGCTATAGCATGCCGCATCAGTTCGGCAATCTCATTCGGCAGTTGCGTGAACGCATTCCCAATTCGGACAAAGTGGTTTTCTCCGTCCATTGTCATAACGATCTTGGACTCGCGGTTTCGAATTCGCTCCATGCCGTGCTCGCCGGCGCGCGGCAAGTGGAGTGCACGATCAATGGTCTTGGCGAGCGCGCCGGTAACGCATCGCTGGAGGAAGTCGTCATGGCGGTGCGCACGCGCCAGGATGTTTTCCCCTGCGACACGCGAATTGACACGACCCAGATCGTTCCCGCAAGCAAGTTGGTTTCGGGCATCACCGGCTTTCCTGTGCAGCCGAACAAAGCCATCGTCGGCGCCAACGCTTTCGCGCACGAATCGGGAATCCATCAGGACGGTGTGCTCAAGAACCGCGAGACTTACGAGATCATGCGCGCGGAGGACGTGGGCTGGGGCGCGAACAAGCTCGTGCTCGGCAAACATTCCGGTCGCAACGCTTTCAAGAGCCGTCTCGGTGAATTGGGAATCGAGCTCGCTTCGGAAGAAGCAGTGAATTCGGCCTTTGCGCGATTCAAAGAACTCGCCGACAAAAAGCATGACATTTTCGATGAGGATCTTCAGGCTCTCGTTTCGGACGAAGCGGTAGCAAACGTGCAGGAGCATTACAAGCTCATTTCAATGCGCGTGCATAGCGAGACCGGCGAGACACCGAATGCTCGCATCGTTATTTCTGAAGAGGGCGTTGAGCGCGCCTCGGAATGCGAAGGCAGTGGTCCGGTGGACGCATCATTCAAAGCGATCGAAAGCATGGTGACGAGCGGCGCCGAGCTGTTGCTTTATTCGGTGAACAACATCACCAAAGGCAGCGACGCCCAAGGCGAAGTCACCGTGCGTTTGTCCAAGGGCGGACGGATCGTCAACGGTCAAGGCTCCGAC
>JBOIGA010000041.1:0-16553 GCA_050741875.1 Burkholderiales bacterium | reverse complement strand
CGCGTCGCTTGCCGCGGCGACACCGCACGCAAGACTGTGACCCATTCCTGCGGCTGCGCTGTCGCAGACCGCGATCTCCAGCCCTTCGGCTTGCAAACGCTGCGCCAGTACATTGTCTCCTGGCCGTACGACGGCGAGCACACGTTCTACAGCATGCTTGAGATTGCGTGCGGCGGCGACGGCGATCGGAGTACCGTCGGAGAGCGGATGCAAAAGCTTGTTCGAACCAAAGCGGCTGCTTGCCCCTGCAGCCAGCAAAAGGCCTGCGATCATCTGGCAGCGGCTGCGTGATACGCCGCCGGCTCAACCGCCACCTTGGCGAGTTCAATTCCGTTTCGCAGCGCAGTCAGCTCGCCAAGGATAGCCACGGCGATTTCCGGTGGAGTGCGGCTGCCCACAGGCAAACCTATCGGCCCTCTGAGACGCGCTATCTGCGCCGCAGAGAGATCGAAAAGCGCGAGGCGTTCCCGCCGATTGGCATTGGTCGCTTTCGAGCCGATCGCGCCAACATAGAACGCGTGCGACTTCAACGCTTCGAGCAACGCGAGATCGTCGTGTTTGGGGTCGTGGCTCAGCGCGAGAATGATGGTGCGCGAATCGGGTTTGAATCCGGCTACGAAATCATCCGCCATAGCCGTTATTACCGGCACGCTGGGAAAATCCCACGAAGCTACATACTCTTCGCGAGGGTCGCAGACCAATACCTCATAGTCGAGCGCCAAGCCGATCTCGGCGAGATAACGCGAAACCTCGCTCGCGCCGATCAAAGCGAGACGCCAGCGTGGCCCGTAGATCGCGATCAGCGTTCTCTCGTCGAAGAATAACTTCTGATCGACATCGGCAGGCGCAAGCCGCGTGTCCCCGGTTGCGAGGTCGAGTCGGCGAGCGAGAAGTCCGCGCCGCTCGATTGCTTCGATCAGAGCTGCGACCCATTCGACCTCAGTTATTGGCTCGACTACCAGTTTGAGTGTGCCTCCGCACGGCAGGCGGAAGCGTCGCGCCTCGTCGTCGTCGATTCCGTAGACCACGACTTCGGGCAGTGCGAGGGTTTGTGCTCTGAAACGTTCGATGAGGTCGTCCTCGACGCAGCCGCCGGACACCGAACCCACCAGGCGGCCGTCTTCGCAAAACGCCGCCAGCGCTCCCACCGGCCGGGGAGCGGAACCCCAAGTCTGTACGACCGTCGCAAGCCACGCCCGCTTTCCGGCGGCGAGCCAGTCCGCCAAGGTATTCAGAACACGAAGATCGACGCTTTCCATCAGACTTTCCGTTGAGAGCGGATCGGCAGCGTTCGAATCCTCCTGCTAGTCAAGGCGAAGAGCGCGTTACAGACTGCGGGAGCAATCGGCGGAACGCCCGGCTCGCCGACTCCCGTCGGATTCTCCTTCGAATCGACGATATGCACTTCCACTTTCGGCATCTCGTTCATTCGCAGAACAAGATAGTCGTGGAAGTTGCTCTGCTCGACCCGCCCGTCTTTCAAAGTGATCAGGCCGTCGAGCACGGCGCCAAGACCGAAGCCTATCCCGCCTTCCATTTGCGCGCGTATGACGTCGGGATTGATCGCGACACCGCAATCGACTGCGCATACGACGCGATCGACCCGGAATGCGCCGTCGGGTTTCAGCGAGACCTCGGCGACCTGCGCGACAAAGGAGTTAAATGACTCGTGCACCGCAACTCCGCGCGCCTTGCCTTCCGGAAGCGGTGTTCCCCAGCCCGCTTTTTCCGCCGCGACATTGAGCACGCCGAGATGCCGCGGATGCTTTGAAAGGAGAGAGCGGCGAAATTCAACGGGATCCTTGCCCGCCGCTGCGGCGAGTTCATCCATGAAAGTCTCAGCGGAAAACGCCGTATGGGTCGAGCCCACCGAGCGCCACCATTGCACTGGCACGCCAATCTTGGGCGAATTCAAATCCACGAGCAGATTAGGAAAGGCATAAGGCAAGTTGGCCGCGCCCTCGACTGAAGTTGCGTCGATGCCATCTTTCACCAGCATCGGCTCAAATGGTGTTCCGGTGAGGATGGACTGACCGACGATGCGGTGATGCCAGGCCACCGGATTGCCGCTGGCATCGAGTCCCGCACGCAAGACATGGTAGTAAATCGGACGGAAATAGCCGGCGCGCATGTCGTCTTCGCGAGTCCATTGCAGCTTGATTGGCGCGCGGCCGTTGATCGCCTTGGCAATATGCGCAGCCTCCACCACATAATCCGAAGCAGGATTCGCGCGCCGGCCGAAGCTGCCGCCGGCGTAGAGCATGTTGATCTTGACCTGTTCGGGTTTCATTCCGACCGCCGCCGCGACGTTGGCTTGATCCACGGTCTGGAACTGCTCGCCGTTCCACACTTCGCAGCCGTCGTTTCCGAGTTTGACCACGCAGTTCATCGGCTCCATCGCGGCGTGCGCAAGATATGGAAACTCGAACGCTGCTTCCAGCGTCTTAGCCGCGGAGGCCAAGGCCGTCTCGGCATTCCCCGTGCTATTCGCAGGCAGCGCAGGTTTCTCTGCCAGCGCCTTGTATTGCGCGAGGATCTCGTCGCTGCCCAGTTTGTTCGCGTTGCTCTCGTCCCATTGAATCGAAAGTGCGTCGCGCCCCTGTTTGGCGGCCCAGAAGTTAGTCGCGAGCACCGCGACACCTTCCGGAATTTGCACCAGCTCCTTTACGCCTTTCACCGTCTTCGCTTTGGCCGCGTCAAACGATTTCACTTTCGCCCCAAAGAGAGGTGGATGCGCGACGACCGCAGTCAGCATGCCGGGCAGCTTCATGTCAATGGTGAAGCGCGCGCTGCCGTTGCACTTGGCTTTGGAATCCTTGCGTGGAATTTGTTTGCCGATGTAACGGAAGTCTTTCGGGTCCTTCAACTGGACTTGAGTAGGCACGGGCAAACCTGCGGCTTTTTCCGCCAATTGTCCGAAGCTCGCCTTGCGGCTCCCGTGCATGACGACACCTCGCTCGACGGTAATTTCTTCGACAGGGACTTTCCATTGTTCGGCAGCTGCCGCAAGCAGCATCGCGCGCGCGGTGGCGCCCGCTTTACGCAGTTGCTCGTAGGAGTTGGCGATCGCCGAGCTTCCGCCTGTGCCTTGCACCTCGCCCCACGCAAGATTGTTGTAAAGCTTGGCGTTGGCGGGAGCGCCTTCGACTTTGACCTTCGACCAATCGGCGTCGAGCTCTTCGGCCACCAAAGTGGCGAGCCCTGTATAAGATCCCTGGCCCATCTCAACGTGCTTGGCCATCACGGTGACGCTGCCGTCAGTGCCGATACGGACAAAGGCGTTCGGCGCGAAAGTAGATGCGGCGAAGTTGCCCGTGGTCTTTCCCGGTCCCGCCTGGCCAAGGCTCGCCGGAAGATAAAAGCCAAGAGTCAATCCAGCGCCCGCGGCAGCGCTGGCTTTCAAAAACTCGCGGCGGCTCAAATGAGTTGCAGTCATAACTACTCCTTGGCGATTAAGCGAGCGCTTTCGCCGCTTCGTGGATCGCGGCGCGGATGCGCACGTAAGTCGCGCAGCGGCAGATGTTGCCTGACATCGCGGAGTCGATATCGCCATCGGTCGGTTTAGGATTGGCTGAAAGCAAAGCCGCTGCCGACATGATCTGCCCGGACTGGCAATAGCCGCACTGCACGACGTCGAGCCTCTCCCATGCGGATTGCGTCGCTTTTCCCGCTCGGGTGGCGCCGATATTCTCTATCGTGGTGATGCGTTTCCCCACGGCGGCGGACACCGGCATGCTGCACGAGCGCGTCGCTTTCCCGTCGACGTGCACCGTACACGCGCCGCACTGCGCGATGCCGCAACCATACTTGGTGCCGGTCAAGCCGATCGCGTCGCGGATCGCCCATAAAAGCGGCATGTCGGGAGGAACATCGAGACGATACGTTTTGCCGTTGATGTTAAGTGAAGTCATCTAAGCTCCTTGTCATTGCGGGCACTTCGCGCCGAGATTTGCCCAGGCGCGCACGATTCGGTCGAACTCGGATTTCGCAATCGGTACGGGTTCGCGCGCTTTGCCGTTCGCGTCGGTTCCCGGCGCCCATCCCCATGCGACGAGTTCGTCGCGCGTCATGTGCTCCACGATCGCTTTGAGGTCCTTGTTGCCATTCCTGCTTTTGTCGAGCAGCGCGCGGCACAGCTCGCCCTGCGGCAGGTCTTCCCACGCCATCGAAAGCGGCGCAAGGTGCCAGTTGGCTGCGCCTGGTACGCCGCTCGCCGCATAGTTTTTCGCCTGGTGGCAGGCTGAACACTGCAAGCCCGCGACTCCATGATTATTCGGCCCGCGTTTCACAGGCGGGACGTGCACATGCGCATCGAGACCCTGCTTGGGCGAGTCGCCCTTCGGATGGCAGTTCAAACAGCGTGGGTGGGTGAGCACCCGATAGATATCGGCAAACAGCTTTTCGCTTTCGACCTGCCGATCCGCGTCCTGCGCCGAGGCGTCGAGCGCGAGCACGAGCGCAAACGTTACAAAGATATTTCGCTGAAGCATGAATCGTCTTTCCCGAAACATAGTTCATTGTGCGCGAAATTGCTGCGCGGCGTTTCAAGGCGTCTGACAACCGCATCCGCCGCGTGGTTCGCTCACGATTTTTTGACGATCACTCCCGCGAGTTCATAGAAGCCCACCGGATGCGGGACTTTCAAGAGCGGTCCGTCTGGCCACGTCCATTGGTCATCGGGAAAGAGCGTATGCATCTCATTCAGATCGCAGTGATATGGCGGCCCGCCGGGTTCGTGTGTTTGCATGAAGAGCGCGAAAAGTTTTCCGGCGGGCTTCAACCACCGATCGAGTCGCTCGCTGTAGCGTTTCCATAGTTTGGGAGGCAGCGCGCAGAGACAAGTTTGTTCGTAGATCGCGTCGAACGGCTGCTCTGGATTCCACTTGAGGATATCGGCCTCGATGACCCACGCGCGCAATTTCGATTTTTCGAGATCTTTTTTGACAGCCGCAACGGCGCTCGGTGCGAAGTCAATCGCGGTGACGTCGAATCCTCTACGCGCAAGCTCCGCTACTTCGTATCCGTAACCGCAACCTGGAATGACGATTCGGCAAGGTTGCAGGTCTGCGGAGTCGAGCCACTGCGTCATGGCCGGACTGATTCCGCTGCGGTCCCACGGGATGCGGTCGGTTTGGTAGCGCTCCTCCCAGAAGCGAAGCGCCTTGGAGTCACCTCGTATCAAGGTCTACTCCCACTGTTAGGCGTTAGAACGTGCAAGCGGCTGCCTTTACGGTCAATGGAAGTGCCAAAGCTCGTGGAAAGACGGCGAGCGCGCTCAAGAATTTCCGAAAACTCCACACCTTCAGCCAGATTAACCTGCATGTCTCGAATGAGTAGTGGAACCAGTTCTATACTCTCGATTCCTTGTGAGCTTGCACGCACGATGAATAGCAACTGTTGATCGTTGCGCACGTGAGCATCAACGTAATAGTCGTCAATCAAGTCTCCCGTGTCATAAAGGATGAGTTTTCCCTTGTAGATTTCGATTGCCTGAAAAATGTGCGCGGAATGGCCGTGGAAGATATCGGCGCCGGCATCCATCACCGCGTGCGCAAATTCAACAAACGCCGGCGTTGGCGTCTCTCGCATGTTCGGTCCCCAATGGATCGAGAAAACGACGAGATCGGCGCCCGCCTTGCGCGTCGCGTCAATGGCAGCGCGCACCCGTGCAAAATTTTTCAGTTCGATCCAATTGATTCCTGGTGAGTCGTGGCTCGCAGCGTACTCGCGAAAGTGGTCGGCAAAAGCGACCACTCCAATCTTGATTCCCGATACGTTGATAAACGCCGGCGTCGCGGCAGCTTCAAGGTCCTGCCCCGCGCCGGCGTGAGCAATACCCATGCGGTCAAGGTGACCTATCGTCTCGATCACCCCCTGCGCGCGGAAATCCATCGCATGATTGTTGGCAAGGGACACATAATCAATCCCCGACTCGGACAAAGCTCGTCCAGTTTCGGGCTCAGCACGGAAATAAAAGACTCGGTTGGGAAAACGCTCTCCGGGCTCGGAGATTACGCACTCGAGATTCACGAAAGCGGCGTCAGCATCGCGCAACAACGGCAAAACATTCCCCCAAACGTAACGGGGACCGCGTGTTTTCACCGTCTCATCTACCAGCCGGCCTAGCATCACGTCTCCGCCGAATGCAAGGGTGATGACGCTCTCCTTTTGTGCGGATGCACCTAGTCCGGTGGTCAACAAAACGACCATAAGCGCAGCTTTTGACAAAGTCACGGAGAACGGCGTCAGCTAACAGGTGCGCCTTGTCTTCTGATGAGCGCGTTTCGTGTTCGCCACGCCGATGCGGGATCGAGTTCTTCGAGAAATTGCACTTCCCCCGCGACCATGACAGCGATAGGAATTCCGTCGCGATATAAAACACGATTGCCAGTCAAGGCGGGAACGCGCGGCCCAGGCACCACACTGCCGACAACGTTCAGCGGATCCGCCGCGCTGATCGAGACTAGCGTGCCGTCATGTTCCTTGCGCCTGATTTCGCGTAGCAGCCCGATCGCCTCGGGAAGCGCGAACTGCTCGCCGGGAACTCCCGCGACGAAGCGTCCGCCGCGAATTTCGCCGCGCGCTTCCCACCGTCGATAGACGGAAAGTAGGTCACGCCAAGGCGGAAGAAATGAAGGTTCGCGTTCAAGCAGGCGGAAGAAGACTACGCCATAGCGCTTGAGCAGGCTATTCGCCGCGTGTTCCGTCGTTTCGCGATCAGCTGACTGCGTCCCTGAAGGCAGCATGGCCCATCGCCCGGCGTCGTGGAGCGACAGCCCCATCCGCCGTCGCCGCCCGCTGATCGAGGCTCTGCGGTCGCTCGGCACCAGCAGCGCGCGCAAACCGGCAAAGCTGTCGCAGTTGACGAGGCCGAGCGCCGAGAGCTCGGCGAGTGCGTCCTCAAGCTGCGTTTGCAAGAGGTTCGTCGCCTCCATCAGTTCGTCGAAGAACGACGCTCCACGCGATCGCAGATGGTCGGCGACCAACTTCGCACGCGAACTTACATTCGTGAGGGCGCGTTCGGCGGCGCTCCATAGCTTGACGTTACGCCGTGAGATGAGTGCGATCGGTGTGGTGCGCAGAGGCCCGCGGTTCATGTCGCCTTTAGGCGCGGTCAATCGTCGCCAAGTGATCTTTCCCGACAGGCACAAATCGTCGAGCCACGCCGGCTCATATTCGCTCAATCGCGCCGGAAACAACTCGGTTTCCCACGCCGCCGCGGGCGCTTCCAACCCTTCGAGCTGAGAGACGAGCGCCATGAGCGCGTCGGGTCCTTCCATACGGCTCACCGGCGAAGCGTGCTGCCATTCGAACAGGAAGCGTAGAAAATCGCGCGCGGCGACGGGTTCAATTTCGGCGCGAAGTTTCTTGACTGTGTAACGGTTGATGCGCGCGAGCAAGCCTCGTTCGCACCATTCGGTTTCGGTTAAGTCCGGGGAAAAGTGTCCCCGCATGATCGCGCCTTCGGTTTCAAGTGCGATCAACGCTGTTTCGATCTCTGCTAAAGGTAAGGAGAGAGAGGCGAACGCTTCGCCGGTCACAGGCCCGAGTCCGGAAAGCCGGCTTCGCACGATTTCTTTCAACGCTTCTTCTCTCGTCCAAGTCTTACCTCGCTCGGGCACGGAGATTTTGGCATCGAGTCTCGCGCCCGGAAACAGCGCCTGAAACTCGCACGATCGTTCCGCTGCGATCCAGATCTTCGGGTCTATCCGAGTGGCGCGGTGCTCGGCGGCAAGAGCCCTAGCGTAGTCAAGCCACTCTTCGTTCAATTCCTCCTCGGTCAAATATCCGAGCCATTGAAGAGCATCGTGCAATTCGTCGGGATTTCTCGCTTCCGGCCAGGCTTCTTCGCGCACCCGCTCGATCGCGGCTGGATCGAGTCTGCCGATGTCCGCCGCGCTCTCGGGGTCGAGATAGCGCCGGCTCATCACTGCGCGGGTACGGCGCTCTTCCAATGGAGCATCGTCGAGGTACGTGTACGGTTTCGATCCCAGGATTTCCTGCGCGAGCGGCGAAGGCTCGGTCAGATCTCGCGCGATGACTTTGATCTCGCCCCTTTCCAATTTGCGCAGCAGCGCTTCCAGGCCGTCGATGTCCATCGCGCCGTGCAGGCAGTCGTGCAAGGTTTGATTGACCAGCGGATGATCGGGAATCTGTCGTTCGCCGACGAGATTTTCCGCGCACGCGACCTGATCGGGGAAGACCGTGGCGAGCAAATCCTCCGCGCGCATGCGTTGCAACTGCGCCGGTACCCGCGTGCCGCCCTGCGACCGGGTGAGCGCGAGCGAATTGACCGCGTTCCAGCGAAACCGCGTGTTGAACATCGGCGCGTCGAGCAGCGCCTGAGTGGCGACTTGTCGCACCGAGTTGGAATGCAAATAGCGGGCGGCTTCTTGCAAAGGAAAGCTGTGCGCGGAAGTCAAGGACAGAACGATCGCATCCTCGTCCGCCGCCGCCTGCAGTTCGAAATTGAATTTGCGGCAGAAACGTTTGCGTAAAGCGAGTCCCCACGCACGGTTGATCCGGCTGCCGAAAGGCGAATGAATGACGAGCTGTGTGCCGCCCGATTCATCGAAGAAACGTTCGAACACGATCGTGTCTTGCGTCGGCAACGCGGTGAGCGCGGCCTTGGCCGCTTCCAGATACTCGACGATCTGCGCCGCCGCCGAGTCGTCCAAACCGATTTCGCGCTTGAGCCAGTCGGCGCCGTCGCCGCTCACGACTTCTTCGCGCAGCCGGGAAACAGCGAAAGACAATTCGTCCGAGCGCGCCGGCGCTTCTCCCAGCCAGAACGGAATCGAAGGCGGCAGCCCGCGCGCATCTTCGACTCGCACGCGTCCCGTCTCGACGTTGAGGATGCGGTACGAAGCATTGCCGAGCTGAAAAATATCTCCCGCCAGACTTTCGACCGCGAAGTCTTCGTTGACGCTGCCGATCGCGTGCGCTTCGGGTTCGAGGATCACCGTATAGTCGGCGGTATCGGGAATCGTTCCTCCGCTCGTCACCGCGGTAAGCCGCGCGCCTCGCTTGCCGCGCAAACGTTTATTGACTTGATCGTGGTGCAGATACGCGCTGCGTCTTCCGCGGCGGGTAGCGAATCCGGACGCTAGCATGGCGATGGTCGAGTCGAACTCGTCGCGAGCGAGGCCGCGATAGGGATAGGCGCCGCGGACGAGCTCGAAGAGATCGTTTTCCGCCCAGTCGCGCGAAGCGCATTCGGCGACGATCTGCTGCGCGAGAGCGTCGAGCGGTTTTTTCGGGATCTCGATCGCGTCAAGCTCGCCGCGCCGAACGCAATCGAGGAGCGCCGCGCATTCGATCAGCTCGTCGCGCGAGGTCGGAAAAAGCCTGCCCTTGGGAGTCCCCGTCACGGCGTGACCCGAGCGTCCGACTCGCTGCAGGAAAGCCGAAATGGAACGAGGGGAGGCAAGCTGGCAGACGAGATTCACTTCGCCGATGTCGATGCCGAGTTCGAGCGACGCGGTGGCGACGAGCGCTTTCAGCTCGCCGTTCTTTAAGCGTTGCTCGGCGTTCAGACGTTGCTCTTTCGCGAGCGAGCCGTGATGCGCGGCGATGTGTTCTTCGCCGACTCGCTCGGAAAGGTGGCGCGCGACTCGTTCGGCCATTCGGCGAGTGTTGACGAAAACGAGCGTCGTTCGGTGTTCGGCGATGAGCGTTGCGATGCGGTCATAGACCAACTGCCACACTTCCCCGGACATGACGGCTTCGAGCGGAGAAGGCGGGACTTCGATCGCGAGGTCGCGTGCGCGAACGTGGCCCGAGTCGATGATCGTGCAGTTGCGATCGTTGACGAGAAAGCGAGCCATCTCTTCGATCGGCCGTTGGGTCGCGGAAAGGCCTATGCGAGTCAGCTTCTTTTCAGCCAAGGCATCAAGTCGTTCGAGCGAAAGTGCGAGATGCGCTCCACGCTTGTCTTTGGCGAGCGCGTGAATTTCGTCAACGATCACCGTGCGCGCGGCTCCGAGCATCGCGCGGCCCGATTCGCTCGTCAGCAGAATGTAAAGCGACTCGGGAGTGGTGACGACGATGTGCGGAGGCCGCTTACGCATTTCAGCGCGCGCCTTCTGCGGCGTGTCACCGGTACGGACGAGCGTACGAATCTCGACGTCGGGAAGCCCTTGCATGAGCAGTTCGTCGCGGATCGCCGCGAGCGGCGCTTCCAGATTGCGCTTGATGTCGTTCGACAAGGCTTTGAGCGGCGAAACGTAAACGACGAACGTCTGATCGGGAAGCGGCGCCTGCACTCCGCGTTTGACGAGATCGTCAATCGCGGCGAGAAACGCGGCGAGTGTTTTGCCCGAGCCGGTCGGCGCCGCGATCAGAACGTTTTCAACGCTCTGAATCGCGGGCCAGGCGAGGCGTTGCGGTTCTGTCGCGTGTGAAAAAGTTCGGTCGAACCAGGCGCGAACGGCGGGATGAAATTGGTAACCCATGCGGGAATTCTAAGTGCGATTGGCGAATTCGGAAAACTATGTGAGGGCTGTGAGTTCGTTCTCAAGTATGAGACATTGGCGAGCGAGAAGCGCGTGACAAAAGCTAGCATGGATGGGAAAGTTGCTTGCGGTGCTGCCGCTGGCTTTGTTAGTCACCGGAATGCGCTAATAGTTTTTCGTAGCTGACAATCGAAAGGAGAATCAAGATGGCTAATCCGTTTTGTCATGTGGAATTGAGCAGCAACGATTTGAGCAAGGCAAAGACGTTTTATCAGAAATTATTTGATTGGAAACTTGAAGACGTTCCAATGGACGAGATGACGTATACCTTGATCGGAGTTGGTGAGGGGGCTGGAGGGGGAATGATGAAGAATCCCATGCCCGGAACGCCGTCGAACTGGCTTCCTTACGTTCTCGTGGATGACGTTCGCGCTGCGACGGAGAAAGCGGAGCAACTAGGTGCGAGTGTTTGCAAGGACGTAACCGAAGTCGGAGAGCACGGCTGGTTTACGATCATCGTCGCTCCCGACGGCGCGGCGCTCGGGCTTTGGCAAGGTAAGGCCGAGTAGCGCCTTGCTTGCCGCCTTGGCTCGCGCTAGGTTCTGACCGGACGCTTTTTGAGCTTGCGTTGCAAAACGCTGCATTCCCAGGCCTCTCGCAGTCGCGGAGATGTTGCCCTGATTCCCCGCCAAGACTTTCTGCAGGTGCTCCCATTCCAGTCGTTTGATCGAAAGCGGTTGAGCACTGATCGGAGCAAAGGCGTTTCCGTCATCCTGCCGCATGGCGGCGACGATTTCATCGGCTGTCGCGGGCTTCGCGAGATAATGAATGGCGCCCAGCTTGATTGCTTCGACGCTCGTGCTGATGCTGGCGTAGCCGGTGAGCACGACGATTCGTGTTCGTGGGTCGAGGGCTTTGAGCGCGCCAATCAAGCTTAGCCCGGATGCGCTTGGCACGGCGGACGTCACTAGTCCGCGATCTCACGCCTGTCCGCGCCGGGCGTCCGTGCAAGCCATCCCAGGATTGTTGCCGTGCCGGGACGATTCAAGGTTTTCTGGACTGAAGGCAAAGAGCGCCGGCGGCTGATTATGCGCGACATGTTTTGAGTTGATACGCTAAAATCGCGGCGGTGACAGCGAAAAGACGCTTCACCTCCGCAACACTTCCCGACGTGGGCTGTTAGCTCAGCTGGTAGAGCAGTGGACTCTTAATCCAACGGTCGCAGGTTCGAATCCTGCACGGCCCACCATTGAGAACGGCGGCTAGTTTCTTTGGCGCTCGCTTACTTCGGGTTATCCGTACGCCGACGATGTCTCAAAATAGACGAGGGCAGAAAAAATCTGCCCTCGTTCCATTTGAAGCTTCGAACTTCAGATTTGCTGCGCGGATCAGGCGGCCTTCTTGTAACCGTGCATGGCGAAATTCCTCGCCGCGTTATTCGCTTTTGACTTTTCGCTGCGAGCGAACAGGTTTTTGATTTCTTTCGGAGCATGCTGTCCGCGTAAGACGACTCGGTAGACACCCGAATCAAGCTTTAGGCCTTCGAGCGAGGTTTGCTGCATGACTTGAATAAAGCGCTCGGCTCCGGCATTCCAGACACGCGCGCATTTTGCCGACAACACTTTTCCGTCAGCGACACTAACTTGGTCGGAATTGCATTTCTCTTCTTTCGCTTCCATCGGAAGCCTGCGAACCTTGATCAACATGACATCGCCTTGGCGATAGATTTCCATAACTTTCTCCCCAATTAATGAATGAGACGGGTCTCAAGAGGCAATTGCCATACCACATGAGCTTTATTGGTTAAGGTATTGTAGTTACGTTATTTCATGTTTGAATTTTGACCGTGTTGGCGCACCCTAAGCGTCGAAAATGGTGACATTCTGCGGTAATCGCAAACTGGGGGAATGAGTCCTACGCGTTGAGCCCAGCTTCTAGGACGCGGAATCGCGCCTGAACTGCAGGACCGTGCGGGCGATAATTTCAAAGTCCAACGCAGGAGACCAGTGGCGGATATAGTCGAGGTCGTACTCGACTCGCTTGCGCATTTTTTCGGTATTTTCCGTCATGTACATTTTTTCGACGTTCTCCGCCTCGGCGCGAAAGCCGTGGATTTGCGCCCAACCGGTCATTCCCGGACGGATCTTGTAGCGCAACATATAGCCGTCGATCAGCTTGCGGTATAACTCAGCTTGAGCAGGCGTATGCAGCTCGGGCCCGACTATGCTTATTTTTCCCTGCAGGACATGGACAAATTGGGGAAGGCGCTCTAGCCCCGTTGTGCGCAAGAAGCGCCCGAAACGAGTCACGCGCTCAGCGCTCTTGGGATCGCCTACGTATGCGGTGCGGAACTTGGAGACGACGATTTCCTCACCACACAAGCCGTAGTATCGTTGTCTGGAAAAAATTGGGCCGTGGGAGGTTAGCTTCACGGCCAGAGCGACAGCGAGCAACACCGGCCAGATGAACAGCAGAGCAACGCTGGAGAACAAGACGTCGCTGCCGCGCTTCATGACTCCATCCAGACCGTAGAACGGCGACTCCCTAACGTGAATGACTGGGATCCCGTTCACTTCGTCGAGTCTCGCTTGCATCAGATCAAACGCGAACAAATCCGGAACGAAGCAAACCGAAACCGTGGTGTCTCGAAGCTCATCAAGCAATTTGAGGATTCGCGCCTTCGCGACAATCGGCAGCGAAATGTAAATGAGATCTATGGGGTTGCTGCGGACATGGCTCGGCAGATCGGCAAGCTTGCCCAGGAACTGACGCTTGTGTACGCCGACGGGCAGCCTTTCAAGCGCGCGATCATCGAAAAACCCAAGCACCCTTAGTGAATACGGCTCCTGGTTGACGCGACGGGCGAACTCCACTCCGAGGGGATTTGCTCCCACGATCAGAGCGGTCCTTGGAGCGTAGGAAACGAGTTTCAGAAGCGCGCGCCGCACCAGATTCTGCGCGGCGACAAGCAAGAATGGCGTGACGACAAGCCAAGTGAGGATCAGCGCTGTCGAAAACTCGGTCGAGATTCCAGTTACGAGCGCGATCAACATTACCAGGGCGGCAGTGACGACCCATTTTGATACCAGGCGGCTTCGGCGCGAAGCCGCGGCAAATTCACTGTTCGCCAACGTCATTGGTGCGTCACTGAGGACCTTGAGCGAAAACAAGAACGCGAAGATTGCGAGGATGAGATAGCTCCCGGTAAAAGATTCTCCGTAGGCCAGGCAGAGCAGCGCAAGGCTCGCAGTAACGATCGTTGGATTTAGAAACCGGCTGATGAATGCAATCGCCGGTATATCGGCGCCCTGGCCATGTTCAAGGCGTAGCCTCGAGAGGCGCCGGCGCTCTTCAGCGAAGAACCGCGAAATAGGAATTGGAGCCCCATCGAACGCTTGCTTAGCGTTAGAAGATTCTTTCATTCCCGTTCACCTCGCTACTCCGCCGATCAAAGTTCCATTCTGCCGCATAATCGTTGGCGGTTCACCAAGGGACGAGAAGGCTTCTCGAGGCGGCGGGCGTAACTTATTGGTGAGTTGCAATTCTAAGCAGATAAGAAATGGCGAATCGATGAAACGAATTTCGTTACTTACCGCGTTGCTGGCGACTGCTTGCGCGACCAATACCGTTCCAGGTCCGCCCGGTCCTATCGAGACGCCAATCTTGGTCAGGGGCGACAGTTGGAACTACAACGAACACAACGGCTACAACGGCGTGTTGCTGAAGACTTGGACGCGGCAAGTCACCGAAACCAAAGGGACGAGCACGACACTCGCGCTCACCGCGAAGGAGCAGAACAAACAGGCCATCGTCGATCATCTCGATGGCGGGTTGCTGCAGGAAGTCTTTCCCGGTGGACAGAGCTTTTCGTATGCACAACCGCTCAATGTGATACCCCTGCCGATCGCTCCGGGAGCGAGTTGGAGTCAACGAGTCGCCGCGACCGATCTCCTCACGGGAAGAAAGACTGTCGTTAGTCTGCACGGCAGAGTGCGAGGCTGGCAGAAAGTCAGCGTTCCGGCAGGTGAGTTCGTCGCTCTCAAGATCGTCAAAGACATGTATCTCGGCGATGAAGAATGGTGGCGGACGCAGACGCGGCGCACGATCGTTGACTGGTACGTGCCGGAGGTCAAATGGGTGGTCAGGCGTACGACATCCGACGAATACCGCGACATTGCGCGCGGCCGCGATCGGGGCTTTTTCGATAACTCGCTTATCCGCGGCGATCGCTATGTTTGGGAGCTGATCTCTTTCAAAGTCTCGCCGGAAGAGAGGCGATAAAAAACCCCGCTCGATATGAGCGGGGTTTTTTCGCTTCGTCCCCCGGCTTAAGACTTCCGGGGCAGGCTCTAGGCGGCGACGGGTTCTTCGACAGGTTTTTTGGGGGCCGGCGGAGGTTCAGCGTGCTCGGCCATTTTTTTCTCCGCCTTTTCCTTGCTTTGCCAGATGGCAGCGTCGAGCAAGGATTCTTCGTACCATTCGTAGCACATTCTTAGCTCTCCTTTTCGTGCTTGGGGGATGGCTGATGTTACGCCGGGCTTATGCGGTTGGCAATCCCCGCCCGAAGCCAGAAAGTGACTGGCCCGTCGTTAACGAGCGCGACTTGCATGTCCGCGCCGAACCGGCCAGCCGCGACCGGTGAGTGGCCGAGCTTCGCCTTTTCCACGAGCGTGTCGAATAGGCGCCTGCCTGTTTCGGGCGAGGCCGCGGAGGAAAAGCTCGCCCGCGTTCCTTTGGCCGTATCGGCGGCAAGTGTGAACTGCGGCACGAGCAAAAGCCCGCCTCTGATGTCGCGCAGGCTCAAATTCATTTTGCCGTCGCCGTCGGCGAAGACGCGATAGCTCAGAATGCGCTCGAGCATGCGTTCGGCGCTTTGCTCCGAATCGCCTCGCTCGACCCCGACGAGCACGAGCAAACCGCGCTCAATCGCCGCGATCGTTTCTCCTTCAACGTCGACGCTTGCCCGAGCGACTCTTTGCAGGAGTCCAATCACAGGTTTGCTCTGACCGAGCCGGCGCGTACAATTTTCTCGCGCATCATGAGCGATTCCAATCTACTCAACTACCTTGGCCATTACAAGGAAGCCAGGAAATTTGGAACCGGCGAATTCGTGTTCCAGCGGGGACAGCCGGGCAACGTCGTCTATATCGTTGCTTCCGGCTCAGTCGAGATTCGCATCGGCGACACCGTAATGGAAGTCGTCGGAGCGGGCGGTATCATCGGCGAGATGTCGCTTCTTGATGGCGCGCCGAGGAGCGCGACCGCGATCGCAAAGACGGCGTGCGAGCTTATCGAGATAGACGAGCGGCGCTTTTTGTTTCTGATTTCGCAGTCGCCGATGTTCGCGCTCGATGTGATGCGGGTGATGGCGCGCCGTCTACGCAGCACCAATCCAGCGCCGCGGCGGCGTTCCTTATCGTGATAAGGCGGTAGCGAGAAAAGCCCTAATCCCGTTTTTTAAAGTTTCGCGGCTCGCGATGAATCCATCGTTGTGCCCGCCTTCAATTTCAAGGAACTGTCTTGGCTCGTTCGCCGAGTCGTAAAGACTCCGTCCATGTTCGAACGGAATAATCTCGTCGTCCGGGCTGTGAATCACGAGCACGGGACACGCGGCCTTTTTGATGTTTTCGAGCGTGTTGTACTCGAAGCGCGCGAGAAGGCGCGCCGGAACGAACGAATAGACTTCCGACGCGATATCGGGGACTGAAGTAAAGCCCGAGAGGACGATCAGGGCGCCAGGTTGTTTTCGCGCGGCAAGATGCGCCGCGATCGCGCCGCCGAGCGACTCGCCGAAAACGACGATTTCATCGGGCTTGAATCCGCGACTTTCAACCAGGCTCTTCCACGCTGCCTCGGCGTCGCGATAGGTGCCTTCTTCGGAGGGTTTGCCGCTGCTTGTGCCGTAGCCGCGGTAATCGACGATCAGTGTCGCCATTCCTATCGCGTGAAACAGCTCAAGCCAGTCGAGGCGGTGCGAAATATTTCCGGCGTTGCCGTGAAAAAAAAGCAGTACGCCCCGCGACTGATCCGCCGGAACAAACCAGCCGTGCAGCTTCTCGCTATCCGCTGTCGTAATATTGACTTCCTCGTAGGCAAGCC
>JBOIGA010000040.1:0-16793 GCA_050741875.1 Burkholderiales bacterium | reverse complement strand
GTACATCTCTTCCGCGGTCGGATCGTCTTTCGCCGCCGACTTCTGCGCGATCAACAAAATGTTCTTCCCGCTTTCCATCGCGGTCTCCAGCGCTTTGATGGATTTGGGGCGTCCGACAAAAAGCGGAATCACCATGTGGGGAAAGACGACGACGTCGCGCAAGGGCAACAAGGGAAGAATCACGCGTTCACTGGTCGGATAGGACATGAGTTTCTATAGTTTGAGCGGGACCACAATTCACATTGGGGTGGCGCAACACGAATTCAACCGCCCCGGGGCGGGCAATCAAGCCGAACCTGCGACCTTCGGCTGATCGGCGTAGATCAGTATCGGTTTGATGTCGCCGCTGATGGCGCCTTCGTCAACAACCACTTTGACGACGTTCTCCATTGAAGGCAAATCGAACATGATGTCGAGCAGCGAATGTTCGAGGATCGACCGAAGCCCGCGGGCCCCGGTCTTGCGCGCGAGCGCTTTTTTCGACACGGCTTTCAGAGCCTGGTCGCGAACTTCGAGTTCGACGCCTTCCATCGAGAACATCTTCTGGTACTGCTTCAAAAGCGCGTTCTTGGGCTCGATCAGAATCTGGATGAGCGCCGCCTCGTCGAGTTCCTCGAGCGTGGCGACCACGGGAAGCCGCCCCACGAATTCGGGAATGAGCCCGTACTTGATCAGGTCTTCGGGTTCGACTCCGCGCAAGATCAGTCCGATCTCCTTGCGTGAATCGCGGCTCTTGACCTTCGCGCCAAAACCGATCCCGCCTTGCTCGCTGCGGTTGCTGATGACTTTTTCCAGGCCGTCAAACGCGCCGCCGCAGATAAACAGGATATTCGTCGTATCGACCTGAACGAATTCCTGGTTCGGGTGCTTGCGCCCGCCCTGCGGCGGAACCGAAGCGATGGTGCCCTCGATCAACTTCAAAAGCGCCTGCTGTACGCCTTCGCCTGACACATCGCGGGTGATTGACGGGTTGTCCGACTTGCGCGAAATCTTGTCAATTTCGTCTATGTAAACGATGCCTCTTTGGGCTTTCTCGACGTCGTAATCGCACTTTTGCAACAGCTTCTGGATGATGTTCTCGACGTCTTCGCCGACGTAGCCCGCTTCGGTCAAGGTGGTCGCGTCGGCCATGACAAAAGGCACGTTCAAAAGCCGAGCGAGCGTTTGCGCGAGAAGCGTCTTGCCCGAGCCCGTCGGGCCGATCAGAAGAATGTTGCTCTTGGCCAGCTCGATATCGTCGTTCTTGCCAAGATTCTTGAGTCGCTTGTAGTGATTGTAGACGGCGACCGATAGAATTTTTTTCGCCTGCTCCTGACCGATGACGTATTGATCGAGAATTTCGCGGATTTCGCGCGGTACGGGCAGATCGGATTTCGCCGGACGCGCGCCGTGGTCGCCATGAACTTCCTCGCGAATGATGTCATTGCAAAGCTCGATGCACTCATCGCAGATGAACACCGAAGGGCCGGCAATCAATTTCCTGACTTCGTGCTGGCTCTTCCCGCAGAACGAGCAGTAGAGAAGTTTTTCGCCGCCGATTTTGTCTGACATGACTAGCTCAAGGTTTTGGATTGAGACATTACCTCTTCGGTGCGGTTCTTCAGGACCTTGTCCACCAAGCCGTATTTTACCGCCTCTTCAGCCGACATAAAGCGGTCTCTGTCGGTATCTTTCTCGATCGTCTGTATCGGTTGACCCGTATGCTTGGCCAGGATTTCATTGAGACGGTTTCGCAAGTAAAGAATTTCCTTCGCGTGAATTTCAATGTCCGAGGCCTGGCCCTGAAATCCACCGAGAGGCTGATGGATGAGCACGCGCGAATTGGGCAGGCAGAAGCGCTTGTTTTTCGCGCCCGCGGCGAGCAGCAGCGCTCCCATGCTCGCGGCTTGTCCGACACAGAGCGTCGAAACATGCGGCTTGACGAACTGCATGGTGTCGTAGATCGCCAATCCCGCCGCGACCGACCCTCCCGGCGAGTTGATGTAAAAGTAGATGTCCTTGTCGGGATTCTCGGACTCCAGAAAAAGCAGCTGCGCGACGATGAGATTGGCGGTGACTTCGTTGACCGGCCCAACCAGAAAAACCACGC
Source organism: Burkholderiales bacterium (assembly GCA_050741875.1). GTDB lineage: Bacteria > Pseudomonadota > Gammaproteobacteria > Burkholderiales > JBOIGA01 > JBOIGA01. The sequence continues at coordinate 14,704 of JBOIGA010000040.1, read as the reverse complement.
GTTCCTTGAGCAGCCGCGAATAGATGTCGTACGCGCGTTCACCGCGCCCCGACTGCTCGATCACCATCGGGACCAATCCCAACCCTTGCGGCTCGTAGTTCATGCTTTGTTCCCCATCAGATCATCAAAAGCCGTGGGCATGTCTACCACGTTCGCTTTGTCAACCAGCCACATCACCACGTTGTCTTCGAGCGCCAGAGCTTCGGCCTCTTTGAGCCGCGCGGGTTCGGCGTAATACCACCTGACGACTTCGTCCGGGCGCTCATAGCTTTGCGCGTGCTTCTGCACAATTCCGCGCACCTGTTCGGGTTTCGCGCCCAATTCGTGCGTCCTGACCAATTCGGCGACGATCAAACCCAGCTTCACTCGCTTTTTCGCTTCCGCGGCAAGCGTCTCGGCATTGGCGTTCTTGAACTGTTCTTTCAGCCGGGCAAGTTCCGCCTCGACCAGCACTTTGGGAAGCTCGACTTGCGCGCGGCTTTCGAGCGCCTGCATCGCTTTTTCCTTGAGACTGTTTTTGATACGCCCTTCAACTTCGCGTTCGAGGTTGGCGCGGACCTCGCTTCGCATTCTGCTCAAGTCGCCGTCGGCGACTCCGAGACTTTTCGCGAACTCGGCATCCACTTCGGGCACAACTGGCGCGGCGACCCTTTTCACTTTTACCTCGAATTTCGCGGTCTTGCCGGCGACCTCCTTGCCATGATAATCGTCGGGAAAGCGCAATTCAAACGTCTTCGACGCATTCGCCATCGTGTTCATTACGTTGTCTTCGAATTCCTTCAGCAAGAGCCCGTTGCCGAGAACGACTTTCTGATCGTGCGCGTGCCCGCCGGGAAATTCCACGCCGTCGATCGAGCCGTGATAATCGAGCGTGACCTCATCGCCCGTCATGGCGGCGCGCGAAACTTCTTCGAAGCGGGTGTGCTGGCGGCGCAAAATTTGCAGAGTCTTGTCGACCTCAGTGTCGGTCACCTCGACCACAGGGCGAGTGATGGTGACTTCGCTCAGATCGCCGATGACCACATCGGGATAGACTTCGAAAGTCGCGCTGTATTCGAATTGGCCGTCGTCGGATTTTTTAGCTTCAATTTTCGGCAAACCGGCAACGCGCAGATTCTGTTCCCGTACCGCCTCGCCAAAACTTTTCTGCACGATATCGCCCACGACTTCGTCTCGTACTTCCCCGGCATACTTCTGCTGGACGAGCTTCAGAGGAACGTGGCCGGGGCGAAAACCTTTGAGTCTGACGGTGCGAGCGAGCTTCTTGAGACGAGTCGTTACTTCTTCGTCAATCTGCGTCGCCGGCAAGCTCACCGAAAGACGGCGCCCAAGCGTGGTCAGGTTTTCAATCTTGGATTGCATTGATGAGATTGGTGCGAAAGGGGGGACTCGAACCCCCACACCTTTCGGCGCCAGAACCTAAATCTGGTGCGTCTACCAATTCCGCCACTTTCGCGAAAACTTGAGTGTAAACTAATCGCCCGCGCGTTGTCAGCGTTGTGAAACTCATGCGCGTCGCGTCCCCGTCCCACTACGAGAATTTTCCAGTCGCCTCGGTGCTATTGCCGGGGCGCTTGCGCGCGCCGGTTAAAATCATTTACGCCTTTGCCCGGCATGCGGACGACATCGCCGACGAAGGCGACGCTTCAGAGGCAGAGCGTCTTTTTCAGCTCGCCGGCCTCCGCGCAGAGCTCGATCGGATAGCGAGGCGCCAAGAACCGTCTATGCCTCTTTTTCGATCACTCGAAGAAATGGTTTCGCGCTTGCACCTTCCGCTTGAATCTTTTTATCGGCTCCTCGACGCGTTTACTCAAGATGTGACCAAGCATCGCTACGCAGACTTCGGCGAAGTCTTGCACTACTGCGCACGCTCGGCCAATCCGATCGGAAGATTGCTGCTGCACGTCTATGGCGCGATGAATGAAAAAAACGCGGTGTATTCGGACGCTATCTGCAGCAGCCTGCAGATCATCAACTTCCTGCAGGACGTGGCGATTGACTACCGCAAGGGGCGCATCTATCTCCCGCAGGATGAAATGGCGAACTTCGACGTCACCGAGCACACGATTGCGGCCGCGGAACACGGCGAAAACTGGCAAAACTTCATGGCCTTTCAAATCGCCCGAGCACGGCAGATGCTCGACTCGGCAAAACCGCTCGGCAGGATCCTGCACGGACGAGTCGGTCTCGAATTGCGCATGATCGTCGCTGGCGGCGAGCGAATCCTGGAGATGCTTTCCGCGGCAAACGGCGACGTTTTTACACGCCGCCCCGTCTTACGCAAACCCGACTGGGCACTCATGTTCGCTCGTGCGCTGTGACTCCTGACGAGTATTGCCAGGACAAGGCCGCGCGAAGCGGCTCGAGTTTCTATTACAGCTTTCTTTTTCTTCCGCCTGAAAAACGGCGGGCGATCACCGCGCTGTACGCATTCTGCCGGGAAGTGGACGACATCGCCGATGACTGTTCGGACATCGCGCTCGCTCGCGTCAAGCTTGCGTGGTGGCGAAACGAAATCAGCAGCATCTACAGCGGAAATCCCCAGCATCCCGTCGCGCGGTCGCTGGCGGAGTCGGTCACGCGATTTGCATTGGGGCGGGAAAAGTTGCAGGAGATCATGGACGGCATGGAAATGGATCTTGCGCGCAATCGCTACGCCGACTTCTCCTCTCTCGCTTTGTACTGTCATCGAGTCGCCTCGGTGGTGGGCGAGTTGTCGGCGGAAATCTTCGGCTATTCCGACTCGCGCACACTCGATTACGCGCGCGAACTCGGAATGGCGCTTCAGCTCACCAACATCGTTCGCGACATCGGCGAAGACGCGCGCCGTGACCGCATTTATCTTCCCCTCGACGAAATGGCGCGTTTCATGGTTTCAGCCGAAGACGTGCTTCGCCGGCGTGAAACGAACGGGTTCAAACAGCTCGTCGAGTTCCAGATCGCCCGAGCGCAGGACTATTACGAACGCGCGGCAGCGCTGCTTCCCGCCGCCGATCGAAAGTCGCAGCGCGCGGGAATCATCATGGCCGCGATTTACCGCGCGCTGCTCGATGAGATCAGGGACGAAGGCTGCCGCGTGTTGACTCACCGCGTTTCGCTCACTCCGCTTCGCAAACTGTGGATCGCGTGGAAGACGTATGTCACCGCGTGAAGGGTGAAGGGTGAAAGGTGAAGGGAAGGTCGGGATTATCGGCGGAGGCTACGCGGGAATGGCGGCGGCCGTCACGCTCGCCGAACAAGATATTTCAGCGACCGTTTTCGAAGCGGCGGAGGTGCTGGGCGGACGGGCGCGCAGAGTCGAATACCGTGGTGTCGCGCTCGACAACGGACTGCACGTTCTGATCGGCGCCTACCGAGAGACGCTGCGACTGATCGCGCTCGTCGCGGAAGGACAGCCGCCCAAAATCAATCGCTTTCCTTTCCAGTGGCGAATCGCCGATCGCTTCCACCTGAAAGCGATCCCGCTCGCCGCGCCGCTCAATCTGATTCTCGGTTTGCAATCAGCCCGTGGCGCATCGCTCGCCGAAAAAATCCGATCGGCGCAATTTCTCGCGCGCGCGCTTCGCCGCCCACTTCCCTGTGATATCAGCGTGAGCGAGCTATTGAGCAACGTTGGACAAAATCTCCGGCAATTTTTCTGGCAGCCGCTTTGCGTCGCCGCACTCAATACTCCACCCGAGCATGCGTCAGCGAGAATCTTTTTGAACGTGCTCCGTGAGGCGTTTGCCGCCAGAAGCGCGAGCGATTTGCTCGTCGCGGGTGAAGATCTTTCGCGTCTCTTTCCCGAGCGCGCCGCCGCTTACCTTGCTCGGCGCGGAGCGAGCATGCAGCTCAGAAACCCTGTCGCTGCCGTGCGGAAGACCGCGGGCGGATTCGAGTTCGAGGCTGCGCGAGGCTCCCAGGCTTTCGCCCACGTAATTTGCGCAACGCCGCCTTACGCCGTGTCCCGGCTCATCGCTGGTTTTCCCGAACTTGTCGAAATCCGCCGGCAGATCGACCGTTTCGAATATCAACCGATCTATTCGATCTATCTGCAGTACCCTGAGGCCACGAAGCTCGATTTTCCGATGCTGGGGATGGCTGACGGACCCGCGCACTGGGTCTTCGACCGCGGCGCGCTCTGCGGTCAGAAGGGATTGCTGGCCGCGGTGATTAGCGCCAGAGGCGCGCACGAAAAACTATCGAATGATGATCTCGCTCTTCGCGTTCATGCACAATTGAAAACGCTGCTGCCGGATTTGCCGCTGCCTGAATGGAACAAGGTCATAGCGGAAAAGCGGGCGACTTTCAGTTGCACTCCCGCGCTCGAACGTCCAGGGCAAATGATGCCGCTCAAGAATTTCTTTCTCGCGGGCGATTACACCGCGAGCGAGTTTCCGGGAACGATCGAAGCCGCGGTGAGAAGCGGAATTAGGTGCGCGCGACTGATTTTAGGAACCTAGTTTCGGGCGTAGACGCCAAAAAGCGCAACTGGCGCGTTCATGTAACCGCGGCCGCGCGCAGCCACTCGGGTAAAGGCACCGACTTGCCAAGCTTGTAATTGACCCACACGGTTGTCACCTCGCCTTCGGCGAACCTGACCGAAACATCATTCGCCAATGTGATTTCGTGGATGATCGGGAAGCTGCTGCGTTTTAGTTCACCGACCGTGCACGAGACCGCAATCGTCGCCGGGTACACGATCGGGCGGATGAAATTGCAACGCGCCGCGACCAGGATCGGCCCTTCTTCTCTCATGAAAATGTCGGACCGGAGCCCGGTCAGCCAGGAAATTCGCGCCTGCTCCATATAGCGAAAATACACGGCGTTGTTGACGTGCCCCAGAGCGTCCATGTCTCCCCAGCGGACCTCGATTGTTTCGATGAAAGTCATTGTCCTCTCCATTCGACTCGCGGAGTCTCACTCAAGTGAAAATTCGACGCGACTTTTTTAAGTGCATCAGGCAGTGAACCATGTAATCTTTTAGACCCCCGGCGGGGTTACAATGGCGCGGCAGTTCAACAACAAAAAGGAGATCAGCATGGGAATCATATCGTGGATTATTTTTGGCCTCATCGCCGGAGCTATCGCCAAACTCATCATGCCTGGAGATGACCCCGGCGGCTTCATCGTCACCATCCTGCTCGGAGTCGCGGGCGCGCTAATCGGCGGATTCATCGCCACCGCCCTCGGCTTCGGCGACGTTACTGGGTTCAACTTCGGCAGCTTTGTCATCGCCATTGTCGGCGCGATCGTGCTGTTACTGATCTACCGTATGGTCAAGAGATAGCAGGTCGCCTGCGGCGTTGGCAAGCGGAATGCCGCAGGCGCGTGTCCGGGCACTGTCGTAAAGAAGCCAATCAGGCGAAAAAGAAGTTCGCCGGCGCGCGCTACTTCACGAATTCCCAGCCGTTGTAGAAAATGCGGTTCATTTTCATGAAGAGCCAGCCAAAAACATAGACGATTACGCTCATGACAGGCGCAATCAGGCTGGGCCGCATGATGTCTATGAAAGCGCAGTAGCGGCGCGCGTCCGACTCGTTGACCGATTGATGCAAGAGCGTGTCGTCGAAGATGAATAGCTTGCTCTCCCGCCAGTAGTTTCTTCTGTCTCCGACTTCGATGTAGACCTGATCGCTCGTGATTTCGTTGATGTTGTAGAGCACTCGCAAGGTCATCCGGAATGGACCGAAGTGCTTGCTCGTCGACATCCTCTTGTTGAACACCGAAATACCGATCGTCCGAATGTATTTGTACTTCGCGTGAAATTCGGGGAAGTTGATGACGTTGTCGAGGTTGTGGCCGTACCACTTGAAAAAGATCATCTCGCGCTCGTGGCTTTTCAATTTGTCCTCGAGCTGACCGACGATGTTTTTCGTGTTGATCGTCTCGACCAAAGTAGTCAGCTCGTCCTGATACGGCTTGGGCAAATCCTTGAGCTCGTAGACTCCCTTGTTCCAGTAAGGCAGCGTCAGAACGTCCATCAGAAGATTGAACGGCGACAAGTACCACGTGAGCGCGCCATGACCAAGAAAATACTTCTGCACGAGCGGCCAATCGAGATTGCGATTGCGGATGACATCGAGCGCGCCACAAATGAGATAAAAAATCACGAACCCAGGGAAGAGCACCAGCAGCGCGCCAATCAGCAGCACTCGGCGCAGCGTTTTATTTCTGAACGGTCTGCGGGCGAAGCTTAAGACGCGATGGGTTCTGGTTTCAGCGCGGCTGGCCATTGATTCAATTGACAATGCGATTAACGGGGTCGAATCTTACACGTTCCCAAATGAAGTGGCGAAATGCCAAGGTTGCGAGGCCGGGCATCTTTGTCCCTGCCTGAATCGTGAGGGAGAGCGAATTTATCAAAAGGTAAACGCGCTTGGAAAAGGCCGGGAGATAATAGTTCGGCTCGCCGCTAAACGCGGTAAGGGCAGTCACACGACTTTGTATTTCGGAGAACGTGTGACCACTTTGCGCAATCTCAAGGATGAGATCAAAACTGGTACGTTCCACCCCATGCTCAAACAGCTTGGCATTAATGAGCGAGGTGTGCACGAATAGGACGAGATGACTCAGCTTGAGTACCCGGTGTCCCAGGCTCTAGCGCTCACAGAATAGAGAACGCCGATGAACGACAGCCTCGCCCCGCTCTTTCGCCGACTGGTTAGTGGCGTGTACGTCGTCGGCGTGTCGAACGGACAGCGGCAGAATGCTTTTACGGCCGCATGGATCATGCAGGTATCTTTCGATCCGTTGCTGCTCGCGCTCACCATCAACCCGGACCACGCGTCGTATCAGCTTCTGAAAGCGGGCGGCAGCTTTGTGGTGAATGTCCTCAGCCGCGAGCAGCTCGACATCGCGCGCCACTTCGGGACACACTCGGGCCGCGACATCGACAAGCTCGCCGGAGTGCCATGGCGTGCGGGGCAACTCGGCGCTCCAATCCTTTTGGAAGCATTGGCGTACTTCGAATGCCAAGTCGCCGACAGCATGCGCGCGGGCGATCACGAGATCATAATTGGCAGAGCATTGGATGGCGCGATTCTCGCGCCAGATGCGATACCGCTCGCGTATGCCGAGACCGGCGACCTCGATGGCAGCGGCGAATTGTATCCGGCGCGGTTTTAACGCTTAAACCGCCGCGCCGCGGCAGTAATCGAGCCGTCAGAACTACGCCACCGACTCAAACACTCCCGCCGCGCCCATCCCGGTGCCGACGCACATCGTGACCATGCCGTATTTTTTTCCGCGGCGCTTCAGTCCGTGCAGCAAGGTCGCTGCGCGAATGGCGCCGGTCGCGCCGAGTGGATGACCGAGCGCGATCGCGCCACCCAATGGATTGACTTTCGCCGGATCGAGGCGCAACTCGCCAATCACGGCGAGGCTTTGCGCGGCGAAGGCTTCGTTCAATTCGATCCAGTCGAGATCGTCGTCGACCAATCCAACTTGTTTGAGCACTTTTGGAATCGCTTTGATCGGCCCGATTCCCATAATCTCCGGCGGAACACCCGCGACCGAATAACCCATGAACCTGCCGATCGGCTTCAAGTTGAAACGCGCCGCGGCCTCGCCCGAAACCAGAATCACCGCGGCGGCTCCGTCCGACATTTGCGAGCTATTTCCGGCGGTCACCGTCCCGTCTTTGGCGAAAAGGGGCTTGAGTTTGGCCAGCACATCGGGTGTAGAACCGGCACGAGGACCTTCGTCGTTTTCCGCGGTTCTCGACTTGTTCTTTACCTCGTTCGATTCCAGATCGGCGACGCTTTCGTTAACGACGTACGGGGTGATCTCGCTTTTAAACTCTCCCTCGGCGATCGCTTTCAATGCTCGCTCATGGCTTCTCGCCGCGAACTCATCTTGCGCTTGGCGTGAAACGTTCCAGCGTTTGGCGACTTTCTCGGCGGTGATTCCCATGCCGTAGGCGATGCCCAAGTTTTCATCGCTGGTGAACACCTCTGGGTTGACCGCCATTTTGTTTCCGCCCATCGGGATCAGGCTCATGCTTTCGGTTCCCGCGGCGATCATCACATCGGCGTCGCCGACGCGAATGCGATCGGCCGCGAGTGCAACGGCATTCAATCCCGAGGAGCAGAAGCGGTTGATCGTCATCCCCGGAACCGAATCGGGAAGCCCCGCGAGCAACAGACCAATTCGCGCGACGTTCATCCCCTGCTCGCCTTCGGGCATGGCGCAGCCGACGATCACATCCTCGATCGCGGCGGGATCCAGACCCGGCGCTTGCGCAAGCGCGCTCTTGATCGCGTGCGCGAGCATGTCGTCGGGCCGCACATTCTTGAACATTCCTTTCGGCGCTTTGCCGACTGGAGTTCGCGTCGTCGCGACGATGTAGGCATCCTGTACTTGTATCATTTCATTCAATCCCCAATCCTAATTCCTCAACGGCTTTCCGGTCTTCAACAAGTGTTCAATCCGTTCCTGGGTTTTCGGCGTCGCCAGAAGTTCCACGAACGCTTCGCGCTCGAGCGCGAGAAACCAGTCCTCATCCACCTTGCTTCCCGGTTCGATTTCACCGCCGCATATCACTGTGGCGATTTTCGCGCTGATGTCGTAGTCGTGCTGCGAAATGAAGCCGCCTGCGAGCATATTGGTAAGCAGCATCTTGGCGGTGGCGATTCCGGTTTTTCCGGCGACGGGGATTTGGCGCGGAGGCAACGGTGGCCGGTAGCCTCTTTCGGCCAAGGTTCCCGCTTCTTTTTTTGCGACGTAGAGCAACTCGGACTGATTCATCACGATAACGTCGGAATCGCGCAGATAGCCCAACCCTTTCGCGTGCTCGGCGCTTTTGGCGACGGTGGCCATCGCGATGGTCTGAAAGTGTTTCTGCAGAAATGGGAAAATGTCGTTGCCGTTGGCTTGCTCGACCGCACGCAACGCGAATTCCTTGGTGCCGCCTCCCGCGGGAAGAAGTCCGGCGCCAACTTCGACGAGTCCAATGTACGATTCCATCGCGCACACCGCGCGATCGCAGTGCATCACCACTTCGCAGCCGCCTCCGAGCGCCAAGCCGCGCACCGCGGCGACCGTCGGAATCGATGAATAGCGCAAACGCGAAGTCAGTTGTTGGAACTGCGCGACGACCGAAGCGACGGACGGACCCTTTCCCGCCAAAGCCTGCACCACCTGACCGAAACCTCCTTTGGCGCCGAAGGTAAACTTGAGCCGTTGCGTCGTGTCCTTGAGCTTCGTCATGAAGCCGCCGTTCGCGCTCCTCAAGCCCTGCATCACCTGCAGAAGATCCGCGCCGACCGAAAACGGCGGCTCGGTTTGCCAGATGACAAGCGCCTTGTAATTGCGCTCGGCTTCCTCGATCGCCCGCAAACCGCCATCGAGCACGTTGTCGCCGATCGCGTGCATTTTGCTCTTGAAGCTCAAGATCGCGACGTCGTCGAGCGTGTGCCAAAACCGCACGCCGTCGGTTTCGAAAATCGTCACCCCGTAATTCGGTGTTTCGCCGATCAGGGAATCGGGATAGAGCTGGCGTTTGTAGACGGGCAATGAGGATCGCGGCTGCGGGGCGTTTGCCGCCGGCGAGTAAGAACCTTCCTTGCCGTGCACGCCGTCGCGCCCAAAAACCCAAGCCGGCAACGGCGCGCTCGCCATCGTTTTTCCCGCGGCGATGTCGTCGCGAATCCAGCCGGCGACTTTTTCCCAGCCCGCCGCTTGCCAGATTTCGAATGGCCCGCGGTCCCAGCCGAATCCCCAGCGAATCGCGAAATCGAGATCGCGCGCGTTCTCGGCGATCGACTGGAGATGAAAAGCGCAGTAGTGGAAAACGTCGCGAAACGCCGCCCAGAGGAATTGCGCTTCCTTCCGCCCCGATGCCCGCAAGCGCTCGAGTTTTTCGCCCCAATCCCGGGTCTTCAGAATGTTCTTGATTTCGTCGTCGAGCTCGCTCGATGAAAGCCGATAGTCGCTGGACTTCGTATCGAGAACATGAATTTCCTTTCCCGTTTTTCGATAGATTCCGGCCTTCGCCTTCTGCCCGAGCGCACCCTTTTCGATGAGCGTCGTCAGCCACGCCGGCGAGCGAAAATAGCGGTGCCACGGATCGTCGGGCAGGCTGTCTCGCATCGTGCCGACCACGTGCGCGAAAGTATCGAGGCCGACGACATCGGCGGTGCGGAAAGTCGCGCTCTTCGGGCGGCCGATTCGGGTTCCAGTGAGTCCATCCACGAGATCGAAGCCGAGACCGAACTCCTCGGCGTGATGAATCGTCGCGAGCAGCGAGAAAACGCCGACTCGGTTGGCGATGAAGTTGGGCGTGTCTTTGGCGCGAATGACACCTTTCCCGAGTGTAGTCGTGAGGAAGGTTTCGAGCTCATCGAGCAGCCCGGGGTCGGTTTCTTTCGCGGCGATCAGTTCCACCAGGTACATGTAGCGCGGCGGATTGAAAAAATGGATGCCGCAGAAACGGCGGCGCAAATTCTGGGGCAAGGACGCCGCGAGCGAGGCGATCGAAAGCCCCGAGGTATTGCTGGCGAAAATCGCCTGTTCGTTCAAGTGCGGCGCGACCTTGTCGTACAGCGACGCTTTCCAATCCATGCGCTCGGAGATCGCCTCGATCACGAGATCGCATTCTTTTAGCAGCGACAGATGCTGGTCGTAATTCCCCGCCTGAACGTGCGCAACCAAAGAACCGGTCGCCAGCGGAGCGGGGTCAAGCTTCTTCAAATTGTCGAGCGCCTTTTCGACAATGCTGTCGGCACCGCCTTCCTTCGCCGCGAGATCGAACAGGATCACGGGCACTTTCGCATTGACGAAATGCGCGGCGATCTGCGCGCCCATGACGCCGGCGCCCAAGACCGCTGCCTTGCGTACTTGCAGGCCCATCAAAAACCGTGGCTGTACTGCACCGAAAAAATATCCACGCTGCTGTCGTATTCGCCGCGCAAATTGCCGGCCGTGAGGCTCGTCAAGTTAAGCTCCGGGTCATCGACGAAGATATGCGTATAGCCAAAGTCGAGGGCGCATGTCGGACACAACTTGACCTGTGCGCCGAACGACAACCAGAGACGGTCCTCGTCGGGAATTCGCGGCGTGCGGAATTCGTCGGGAACGGGCGATTTGTCGTATGCGACTCCGCCGCGGAACTTCCAGGCATCATTGTGCTGGTAGGTGGCGCCCACGGCAACTTTGTAACTGTCGTCCCAGTTCTGCGGGGTGACTGCGTCGGGCTGCACAGGATTATCGAACTCCACCCGCAGCTCGTCGAAACGGCTCCAGTTGGTCCAGGTCACATCGGCCATCACCGCCCACGCGGAGTTAAGCTGGTGAAAAACGCTGAGCGACGCAAAATCAGGCAAATCAACGGCCGCACTCGCGTCAGTCTCTCTGAAGACCCCAAGGGCCGCGAAGCCGGGAGCCAGGAGTGCGGGCACATTGAAGTCTGCCTCGGCATCGATATCGATGGTGATTTTCGAGCGATAAGCGACGCCGATGCGTGTCGCGTCGCTCAAGTTGAACAGTACGCCGAGGTTGTAGCCGTAGCCCCAATCGTCGCCTTCGACTTCCGCGCGGCCGTCGAAGAGCTGTGAACCGGCCGGCCCCAACGCGAGAAGACCGAAGTCCACGGCATTCGAAAGCCGCGCATCCGCGTACATGGCGTCCAGACCCGCGCCGATCGATACAACATCATTTACTTTGTAAGCGAGCGAAGGATTGATGTTGATCGTGGCCAGTTGTGAAGTCAGCGCGTGATAGCGGCCGACCCAGCCCGCGTCGTAATGCGTTTTCAATCCGAACGGCGCGTTGACCCCGAGGCCGAATTTCAGATCGGCGGGCAGATCCATCGCGTAATACAAATTGGGCACCAGCGCACTACCTCCCGCGTCTCCTCCGTCTCCACCGCTCAGTGGAATCGGCGCGAAGCCGAGGGTCGATCCCTGGTTTTCGAATTCGGCTTCAACGTGGATGAGATGACCCGCGACCACCAACTGTCGTCCCGGAATTCGTGTCAGCCCCGCGGGATTGAAAAAAACCGTGCTCGCATCTTCGGCCGCCGCGGCGCCGCCGGCAAACGCGTTTCCCAGTCCGCTCCCGCTCTGCTCGAACAGTTGAAATCCCGCGGCGAGCGCGGTAGAGCTGCTCAGCACCGCTCCGAATGCGAACGCGGCTTTTGCGGTAGGCATTTTCATCGGTTTTCCCCTCTATCGTTCCTCTGGCGGAACCGGTCGCGGTTTACGGTTGCTATCCACTGCGACGTAGGTTAATACCGCTTCGGTTACTTTCACGCACTCTTCTTCCGAGCGCCGCCGCTGCGCGTAGACTTCGACATCAACGGTGATGGAAGTATTTCCGACGCGGATAACTTTCGCGTAAAAGCTGACGAGATCGCCGACCAGTACCGGCTGTTTAAACTGAAACGAATTGACGGCAATGGTTGCGACCCGTCCTTTCGCGCGGCGCAGCGCGGGGATGCTTCCCGCGATATCGACCTGCGACATGATCCAGCCGCCGAAAATATCGCCGACGTAGTTCGCATCGGAAGGCATCGGCACGACTCGCAGCACGGGTTCGTGGTCTGGAAGACACGTAATCTCTTGTTGTTTCTCCTCACTCCTCACACCTCACTCCTCACGCTTCTTCTACTTAGTGTCCCGCATATAGCGCCTCGACCTCCGCCTGATGTTTCTCCAGCACGGTCGGACGTTTGAGCTTCAACGTCGGCGTCAGCATCCCGTTCTCGACCGTCCACGGCTCAAGCAAAAGCGCCGCGCGCCGCACCTGCGCGTATCCGGGAAATCCCTTGATCTGTTGCGCAATGCGCGACAGCACGATCGCTTCCGTTTTTTCGTCATTCAATGAACGATTTTCATCCAAAGCATTTTCCCGCGCCAGCTTTTTCAATTCGTCCTGCTTCAGAACGGCAATCACCGAAAGATACGGCCGCGCTTCACCCAGCACCATCACCTGCTCGAACAGCGGATCGCGCAGGATCGCCGTTTCCATATCCACCGGCGGAATTTTTTCGCCGTTCGAAAGGACGATGATTTCCTTCAGCCTCCCCGTGATGAACACGCGTCCATTGCTGTCTATTCGCGCGGTGTCTCCGGTGTTCAACCAACCATCGGCGGTGAACATCGCTTTGGTCGCTTCAGGATTGTTCCAGTATCCGAGCATCACGTTCGGACCTTTGACGAGAAGCGCGTCCTTGTCGCCGAGTTTGACTTCCACGCCGGGTATCGGCTTGCCGATGCTCGCCGGAAAATTGTCCTCGAGGCTATTGGCGCACACCACCGGGCTCGTTTCAGTCAAGCCGTATCCTTGTAGGATCGGCAACCCCAGCCCGATGAACACGCGCGATATTTCGGGAGAGAGCGCGGCGCCTCCGCTCAATGCGGCGCGCAATCGGCCGCCCAGCCTTGCCAGAACTTTTTTTGCCACCAGCGTTTTCAAGAGCGGCCACAACAAGTGATCAGTGCGCCATGGCGCTCTGCCCTGAGAATGCTCAAACCGGCTGTAGCCGACCTCGACTGCCTTGGCGAAGAGTTTGCGCTTGCCCGCGCTGCCTTCGGCGAGTTTCGCGCTGATCGCGCCGTAGACTCTTTCGTAGATTCGCGGAACCGAGATGAGCAGAGTCGGCTTGATGATGCCGAGATCTTCGGCGAGTTGGGAAATCGAGCGCGCATAAGCAACGGGAATCCCGGCCATGACCGCCAGATAGTAGCCAACCGTGCGTTCAAACGTATGCGACAGCGGCAGAAACGAAAGAAAAATGTCGTCGGGAAGTATCGCCAGCTTCGTCAGCGTGTTGTAAGCATTCGACAACATGTTGTGATGCGACAGCATGACGCCCTTGGGTTTGCCTGTCGTGCCTGATGTGTAAATGACGCTGGCGAGCGCCTGAGGATCTCGATTGACATGCCGCGGTTGGTCGCTTGCGGAGAGCCAATCCGCGACCGCCCTGACTCGCGGGTCGCTGTTTCCGGCAACCGCGCCCAGGCAAAGCACGCGCTGCAATGACGAAAAGTCGCAACCTGAATCTTCAAGCGCTTTCCAGTGTTCATTTTTTTCGACCAGCAGGAGCTTCGCGCCGCAATCCTTGATGATGTAGGCGATATTATCGGGGCGGTCCTGAGTATAAAGCGGCACCGTAACGAGGCCCAATCCCATGGCCGCTTGATCGAAAACAACCCAGGACGAGCAGTTCCGCAGCTGAAGCGCGACGCGGTCTCCCGGCTGCAAAACTTCTTTTTGCAATGCTGCCTGCCAGTGCCCGATCTCGCGATAGGTTTGCGCCCAGGTGAACTCTTGCCATGTTCCTTCGGACTCCTTGAACTCCTTGTACGCCAGGGCATCGGGAGTGAGTTTGGCGCGCTCGCGGAACAGCCCATCGAGAGTAAGCGCCGATTCCGGAGTAATCACGATTCGCTCAGCTGGCATCTTTCCTCCCGAGGGTTCGATGAAACGCTTCATCATTCACTCACGAACAGATCCGCATACAATTTTTCGCCGGGATTGACAGCGTAAAACGAGAAATCGTTAACGCCTGCCGATCGCAGCACGTCTTCGTCGATGAAAAAGTTTCCAGTACAACTTCTGGCGTCGCGAGTGAGAATAGCGTGAGCCGCATCGGCCATGATCGCGGGTTTGCGGCTGCCGCGCAGAATCTCTTGCGGAAAATGCACTTCGATTGCCGCGGTCGCAATCGTCGTCTTTGGCCAGAGCGAATTGACCGCGATCCCCTCGGCCGCGAATTCGGCCG
>JBOIGA010000039.1:0-17069 GCA_050741875.1 Burkholderiales bacterium | reverse complement strand
CAAGCGCGTTCTGGCGCACCGCGCTCGCGGCGCCGCTGCTGTGGGTTTGGGCATGGCGCCAGCACGGCTCGCAGCCTGAGGCGCGTGTTCCGTCCGCTGCGATTCTCGGCGCCGGCCTTTTCTTCGCCGCCGACCTCGGCGTGTGGCACTGGTCGATCATCTACACGTCGGTCGCGAACTCGACACTGCTCGCGAATCTCACGCCGATCTTTGTCACGCTCGCCGGTTGGCTTTTCTGGCGTCGGGCAGTAACACGTACGTTTCTTACGGCAATGGTTATCGCGATGATCGGCATGTTCATTCTCGTCGGGCCGAACTTCGCGGTGGGAGGAACGAAGCTGATCGGTGATGCGCTGGGCGCGCTCACCGCCGTGTTCTACGCGGGGTATTTGCTCTCAATCAAGGCGGCGCGCGATGCGGAAGCTTCCACCGCCAAGCTGATGGCGTGGAGCACGACGATCACCGCTGTGGCGCTGCTACCGATCGCGCTAGTTTCGCCGCAACCTTTTTTCCCGCAATCGGCGTATGGATGGTGGGTACTGGCCGGACTTGCGCTGGTCACTCAGATCCTCGGTCAGGGGCTGATCACCTACGCGTTCGCGCACCTGCCGGCGTCGCTGTCGTCGGTGAGTCTGCTTATCCAGCCGGTGATGGCGGCGATCTTCGCGTGGGCGCTATTTGCCGAGGCGATCGGCCCCATCCAATTCGTGGGCGGTGCGATCGTGTTGGCCGGAATCTGGTTCGCGCGCAAAGGCAGCTAAGTTCGTGCGCCAGCGAACCCTAAGCCCCAGAACGCGACCATGGCCCAGGCGAAGACAACGTCTTGCTCGACGGAGAGGCCGAAGAGCATGGTGCGGGGGTGGCGCTCAATATAGCCGGGGAGATCCATGGCGAGGAAAACGACGGCCATGGTGGCCCCGATGATTCCGGAGAGTGCCAATGCATACGCGCCCCAGCGCCAGTAGCGCACCTGGTAATGGACGCGGCCGGACCCGGCGACCTTGAGGCCCAACTCGTTGAGGCCAACGGCAATAGCTGTCCGCCAGTCCGCTGCGCGCACCTGAAGGCGACGCGCGTCCGCATGACTCACAACGTAGTTCGAGCGCGGGTGCGGCTGGCCGGAGAGGAGTCCCGCCCGCACCCGGTCGCGGAAGGCGATGAGGAACTCGGGGTCTGGCCTCCGGATTGGAGCGGAACCTTCGAACGACGGCGCGAAGATATCCAACTTCTCTTAGCTACTTCGACGGACTACACATTGCAACTAACGTTGTGGTGAACGGCCAACCGGTCGCTGCCGGTCCGTTCCACCTAGAGTTAGATTGCCCTCCTCCGGAATTTCGAACACCTCGAATCTGACTTCCGGCGGATCGAAAGGTCGGTAATTCCTGTCATTCTGCTTTTCAAAAAACTTCAACCGAGTTTGGCTCATGTTGATGCAGTACTTCGGATTGAAGTAGAGGTAGGCCGTCGGAAAGAACTCATCCGGGCCTTCGAACACAGCGAGGTTACGATTCAACGAAAAACCTAAGACGCGGATCCAATATTGCGCGGCTTCCAAGGCAGTAGCCATGAAGTCCACTTCGCCATACGACACATGCGAGACGGTGATGGAGTTCCTGATGAAACGAAATCCTCTGCCAGCGGCATATTCGAAACAGGACGCAACGTAAAGCGTGTTGTTACGCGATGGATTGTCAAGCTGACGACCATGCTTCGCAGCATCTGCTACATCAGACATGATCCGGTTCGCGCCTGATGCTTTGTCGACAGAACTTCGTGAGGCACCCCTCAGATCGGCTTGGTGTTTGATCGACACTGCGAGTGCCGATGCTAGACGCGTGACATCCGATAAATCTGGCTGAAATGCGAACCGTTGCACGAGGAGGGTGTTCAGTTCCTCCCAAGGCTTTACGACATCGTTGATGAGTCGGAGTGTCATAGATCAAACTAACTTGAAGGAGACGCCGAAATTATGGCAAGGAAAACGGGGTCGCGAGTGCATAATTCAAATGCAAGACTACAACCCTGATGCGTCCCGAACTCTCTAGTGCCTGACGCGAACGCTTCTTCCCTTCCTGCCCCGCTCGCCGCCGTGTGGCGTTGGATCGACCGCAACATTCTCGCGCTTGGGCGCGAGATGCGCTTGTCATATCTGCCGCCGCTCATGGTTTACGTCGCGGCAGGCGTTTCAGGCCTGACCGCGATCGTCGGCACTTTCTTCGTCAAGGAGCGGTTGGGGCTCTCGGCGGAATTTCTTGCCGCGCTCGCATTCTGGGCCGCGTTGCCGTGGTCGCTCAAAATGCCGCTCGGACATCTGGTAGACCTCATTTGGCGCTGGAAGGCCGGGCTCGTCTTCGTCGGCGCTGGGCTGATTACCGCGAGCATCGTCATCATGATTGGCCTCCTTGGTTATACCGAGTCCATGCGCGAAGTGGCCACGGTGGAGGCATGGTTCGTATTGTCTGCGCTGCTGGCGCCAATCGGGTACGTCGTGCAGGACACTGTCGCGGATGCGATGACCGTCGAAGCAGTGCCGCGCTTCGACAGCGACGGACGGCCCATCGGCGAAGCCGAGCGGCGTTCGATGCACACCACGATGCAGACGCTGGGCCGTGTCGCGATCATCGGCGGCACGGTGCTCGTTTCGCTCGCCAACGTGTACCTGCTGCGCGACGCTGCTGCGCTGTCCGAAACTGAGATAGCGCAGCTCTATCTCCTGGTCTACAAGCTCGCGCTCATCATTCCGGTGGTGTCGGTGCTCGGCGTCGCCCTCGGCTTGGTACTCAGATGGCATGAAGCGAGTCAACTGGCTATGAAGTTCACGAAAGAGCAGGTGCACGCGATGATGAACCCGCACGGCGAGCGCCCGCCGATCAACTGGTGGATTCTCGGCGGCGGGCTCGCGTTCGCCGTGGTTTCGCTCGGCGTCGGTCTCGGCAACATGGCCGGCGGTCAGGAAATCGTTTTCGCGGCCTCGATGGCAATCGTGCTGTTTCTCATCTGGCGGCTCACCAGCGAGCTTTCGCCAGAGGCGCGTCATGTATTGGTCGGCACGGCGATCGTGGTGTTCGTTTTCCGAGCGATGCCGGGACCGGGCGCGGGCTCAACTTGGTGGATGATTGATGACCTTGGCTTTGACCAGCAATTCATCGCCACTCTCTCGCTGATCGGCAGCGTGTTGACGCTGTTTGGCCTGTTCATCTTCCGCCGTTTCATGGCGGAGCGATCGATCGCTTACATCGTCGGTGTGCTCACTATCGCGAGCACGCTGCTCAGCCTGCCGATCGTCGGCATGTATTACGGGCTGCACGAATGGACTGCGGCGCATACCGGTGGAGTTGTGGATGCGCGCACGATCGCGCTCATTGATACCGCACTCGAGTCGCCGCTCGGACAGATCGCAATGGTGCCCATGCTCGCATGGATCGCGAACTCGGCGCCCGACCGGCTGAAGGCGACTTTCTTCGCGGTGATGGCTTCGTTCACGAACCTCGCGTTGTCGGCCTCGCAGCTCGGAACGAAATATCTGAATCAACTTTTCACCGTCACTCGCGAAGTCGAAGGTCCGGCGGGCGCGGTCAAGGTCCCGGCCGATTACAGCGAGCTCGGCATTCTGCTCATCACCGTAACCGCGCTCGGATTGGTACTGCCGATGCTGGCGATTCTGTTCGTGAAGTCGACTCGTTTTCGCAGCGCCTAGGTTCTGTACTCATGACGCTTGTCTCACGCCCTTTCTTTTCCGTGTAGCCATTGTTCGGACCAGCTTACCAATTCGAGATTTGCTGCCCTTGAACATCGCTGCAAGTCTTGTACCGGGCTAAATATTGAAGACAGCATTCACATCGAGCGGCCGTCGAAGTTCTGTACCGGAACGGATGCAAGGTCAACGTTTTCGAGGCAGCGGATGTTGATTGCAGCTATTCGATTGCCCTTTGGATCGACGCCTTCTCCATACGGATGAATGCCGCATGTCTGGCAAAATCGGTGTTTGATGACGTGTTTGTTGAACGTGTAGGTACGAAGGCCTTCTCCCGATGTGAGCAAGTGGAGCTTGTCGCGAGGTACGAACCACAGGAGGGAACCTTTGCGAGAGCAGATAGAGCAGTTGCATGCCATCGCCCCGGTGAGTTCACCCTCGACCTCGAACGCGACTTTGCCGCAGTGACAGCTACCTTTATGGATCATGTGTTTTCTCCTTTATATTGAGACCAGCCAGCGGGCGGGCGGGATGTGACGCCCAACGCCAAGCTCAGGGACGGCCAGACGCGCGCAAGGATGAACTTGGCGGCGCAGTTGATGCCGGCTAACGATCGAGGACCGGACGCGCGGCTTTCATCGGGGCCGGAGCAAACCACCCTCACACGCAGGCCGGTTATAGACATGCAGTACGACCAACACGCCATCCAACCAAAAGCGCTCGTTGCGAAAACGGGGAAGCCCTTATAGTCCGGGCTAACGCGCCGCCCGCTTGCGGGCGGTCGCTGTTGAGCCCGCGGTTAGACGTGACTTCTTCTCAAGCAAGCGTCCCGACACATACTTATGAAGGACGCTGGCAATTAGCGTTTGGTAGGGAACACCTTCTTCATACGCTCGCGCCTGGATGTCCATGAGATCAGCGGCAGAAAGGCGAATGTTTACGCGTCGGCTCTTGATGAATGTTGCGCGTGCGGCATCGCGAAAGGCCGCGAGCTGTGCCTTCGTGGGGCGAACGGAAACCAATGTGCCCTTTTCATAGGCGCCCAGTATTTCTCGTTCGTATCGGTCAAGTTTTTTCATCGGGCTCGTCCATTCCTAGATAGTCGCGTGTCGCCTTCCGGCTCGGAATGATGGTCTTCAAAACGTAGTACTCCTTTTCCTCGACCGATGGAACAAGGAAGACGTACTCCCTATAAGACACAACCAGCACCAATTGTCCCGGATAACGCCTCTGGTTCGGGTGGACCAGAATGTCCTTGAGCCCGCCTTCCTCTACTGCAAGAACCATCTCCTCGAAGGAGATACCGCGGGCGGCCTTCAGGCGTTCATTTTTGTCCGGATCCCACCGAAACGGCTTCACGCAGGCAGTTTAGCGTGGCGTGTGCCTTTTGTCATCAGCCCTGCCGCGAGTGCCAAGTCACGTTTAACGTTCGACATGAGCGGAAGGCATCGGCTTGCCGGTGGTTATCCGCTCGATGAAAGGGTTAGACAGGCGGTCGGTACGGTCTAGACACATCGGTAACACTATCTATTCATCGGGTGCGACAAGGCTTCGTTGAGGAGCGCACCGCCACGATCAACCGCATCCGCGGACTCTTAAGTGAGTTTGGGTTCGTGTTACCGCAGAAGACGATCGCCGTGCGCCGTGGGGTTCCGGCTTTGTTGGATCAGTTGCCGGTGCTCGCAACCCGGGCATTGACGGATCTCTACGCTCACTTGGCATTGCTCGATGAACGCATTCGAGATTACGAGCGACAGATCGTGCAGCTCGCACGTCAGAATGAAGCGGCGTCCCGGCTGATGGCGATCACCGGCGTGGGTCCCATCATCGCGCTGGCGATGGTGGCGACCGTGGGCGATGCCCGCTCTTTTGACAGCGGCCGGCAGTTCGCGGCCTGGCTGGGCCTGGTCCCTAGGCAGTGGTCTTCAGGTGGGAAGGTGCGGCTCGGGCGCATCACACGCCGAGGCGATGCGTACCTGCGCATGCTGCTTACGTTGGGTGCGCGCTCCGCGGTCCAGGTCGCCCAAAGACGCACCGATCGGATGAGCCGCTGGATCGTGCAGTTGCACTCGCGCATCGGCTATCACAAGACGATCATCGCGGTGGCGGCGAAGAACGCGAGAATTGCCCGGGCGTTGCTCGCGAAGGGTGAAGCACTGCGTACCACCATTACGGTGTGAGCAATTAGCGGTAACCAAAATGGATAGGAGAACCCCCGCGACGAGACTGCGCCGATAGTGGATGGCAATAGGTCAGACCGGCCTCCGGAGACTCTGGTTAACTTGGCGGCGGCAACTGATACCGACTAACGATTGAGGACCGGAGGCGCGGCTTTCATCAGGGCCAGAGCGAAACCACGCTCACAAACAGGCCGGTTATAGACATGCAGTCCGACCTTCTACCCATCACAGCGAGCTCGTTGCAAAGTAGGTGAAGCCCTTATAGGGGCCGAGTTAAGCGGCACCCCCGAGCGAGCGTGACCGCCCGCTTGCGGGCTGGCGCGCCCGACGAGTGGGGCGCAGCCGCGGGCCTGGTGCCCGCGGTGCCGACTTGAACGATGGTTGGACGGCGCGCAGCGCCGGATGACGAGCGTTCGAGCAGCTTAACTCGGCCCTGTTGGTCGGCAAAGCGCAGCGCATTGACCGCGACGAGAGATGTGATGCGAGAGCGATTGTTTACCGCGAGGCTCATTCATCTTGCACTTTATAGGCGCTGCGCGCCGACCAACTAGAAGTAGACACCCGAAACCTTAGTGGCATATGCACCAGCAAGGTGTATAAACCGCGGATAACCCTATAGGCCCTTGTGCCTTCATGGTTGTCATGTTTAGAGCACCCTAAACGAAGACTAGAAGCTCGCCGCAGCATCCTTGCTTGAACGGGTCTTGCGCGAAACTTCTGCATCAAGGATCGCAGGCTACCAGATTCCACGGGTCCGATTCACTTTCCAACAGCCGCGAATTCCTCGCACTTTAATCGCCGGCTAAATAGCGGTTGTGATCGAGCGACTGCGCTGATGGGTCTCTCTCTGGCAGACTTATGGCGTAGCCGCGCGTTTCGAAAAGGGCTCAATGCGCCGCTGCCGCAGCGCGTTCACGCGTTCGCGTTGAAGCAACCGCGTCTCGCCGTGCTGCATAAGGAAGAACTCGTCCGGCGAAATGTGTTCCTGCGCGAGCGCCTGTGCGAAACGCCTAGGCACCTCGTCTAGCGGCTCGTCGGTGAGATCAGCGAACGTTCCCCAGTGCATCCCGACCGAGAAGCGAGCGCCAAGGTCCTTGTGCACCGCCACCGCTTCGTCAGGATCGAGATGATTGATCCGCATAAACCAGCGCGGCGCGTATCCGCCCACGGGAATTGCGGCGAGATCGATCGTCCCAAACCGTTCTCGGATGTCGACAAAATCTGGCGAGTAGCCCGAGTCTCCCGAATGGAAGAAGCGAAAGCGCGGCGACTCAATCATCCAGCCGCCCCACAAAGTTTGGTTTGTATCCCACAGCGTACGTTTGCTCCAGTGCTGAACCGGCACGAGGTGAAGGGTGATCCCCTCCACGACGTGGCTGTCCCACCAGTCAAGCTCGACCGCCGTTTCGATGCCGCGCGCCTCGAACCAGCGCTTGAGCCCGAGCGGGACGAAGTAGCGCGGTGCGCCGCCGGGCTGCGCCGCGAGCCGCACCAGCGTTTCTTCGTCCATGTGGTCGTAGTGGTTGTGCGAGACGACCACCACGTCAATGTGGGGCAGATCGGTGAAATCGAGCGCTGGCGGAACGACGCGCGTGGGACCTGCGAACGACACCGGCGAAGCCCGCTTCGTCAGATGCGGATCCGTAAGGATTATGATTCCATCGAGCTGCAACAGAAAGCTCGAATGGCCGATCCAGGTGAGGGTATCAATCGAGCGATTCGACTTGAGAAAGTCGATGTCAGGCCGCAGCACGGTGAAGCCCAGCCGTCCGCCGGCGTCTGCGGTTTGCCCTGGCGCCATTGCTCCAATTTCCATTTCCAGAAGCTGCCCTTTTCGCCATGAGGATAGCGGTTGCGGAAACCGTCCCGTGTGTGGTGCGGTTTAGCGGGATCGAAATACGAATTCGTAGCGCAGGCGGCAAATATCAGGGTAGTCGGACCCCAAGCGGCCCTGCGTACGAGATTCTTCTTCACCGGTGCGGCGAGTGTGTTGGTGCGGGGCATGTTCTATCTAGCAGGTCCGGCCACGGCACCAGCGGCAGATACCCGAACACCGTAGCCGCGACCACGCCTACGGCTAGCGCGCGGCCCGCTTACGGGTGATCGCTGTTGCGGCGGCCGTAAGACGTGATTTCTTCTCATGTAGCCGGCCAGACACGAACTTATAAAGGACGCTGGTGATCAGCGTCTGGTAAGGACGCCCTCTCATACCTCCTCTCAGACCGGCTTGATGTTCTGGTTCATCCGGGAGAGGTTCGATGGGTCGTACTTCTTCTTGAGTTCCACGAGCCGGTTGTACGTCGCACCGTAGGCGAACGCGATGCGGTCGGTCTCGTCCTGGGTGAGGAAGTTGATGTACGCGCCGCCGCTCGCGAACGGCTGTGACTTGCCGAAGAATTCGCGCGCCCAGGCGATGCAGCGCTTGTCCTCGGCGGCCGACTCCCAGCGGCCGTGCACGTTCATCACGTAGTTGGCGTCTCGGCTCGAGTAGGCCGCCGCCTCGGGCGCTACGCGGGCCGTCTGACCGCCAATCGTACCGACGAAGATCTCGCACTGCGGCGACGGCAGCCTGCCGGCGTATTCGATGATGGCGTCGATAGCACCGTCGCTGAGCTGCGAGAAGTTATGCGACTTCCAGTAGTTCCGCGCACCTCGCGTCAGGAGCGGATCGAAGGCCTGCTGCCAAGCGGTGTACGGCTGCACGCCGATGTGCTCGCCGTGCGCCGTGCCGAACCCGCGTAGCGGCTCGATCAGCTTTTCGCCCTTAATGGGGTCGCCTGCATAGCACAGGGCGAACGCGATGATCTCTTTCCCGTGGACGTCCTCAGGCAGGAAGGGCAGCGGGGGCGCCTTTCGAGTGACCATCCAGACGTTAAGATCGTCCGGCATCATCTCAGTGAAGCGGGCGAACTGCGTAAGCACGGACTTCGCCTGGCCGAACGGGTAGACGATGAGCCCGCTCAGCACGTCCGGCCCGATGGGATTGAGCTTGAACTCGAAGCTGGTGACAATACCGAAGTTCCCACCGCCGCCGCGCAGCCCCCAGAAGAGATCATCGTTCTCCGTTTCGCTGGCGTGCACCTGATTGCCATCCGCCGTGACGACATCCGCGGAGAGCAGGTTGTCGATGGTCATGCCGTACTTCCGGCTCAGCCAGCCAAAGCCGCCGCCGAGCGTGAGGCCGGCCACGCCCGTGGTCGAGTTGATACCCAGCGGCGTGGCGAGACCGTGCACCTGCGTGGCCGCGTCGACGTCGGCGAGGGTGCACCCGGGCTCGACGGTCGCCCGCCGGGCGTTCGGGTCCACCTCGACGCTCTTCATCAGCGAGAGGTCGATCATGAGGCCATCGTCGCAGACGGCATTACCCGCAATGTTGTGCCCGCCTCCTCGGATCGAAACGAGCAGGTTGTGCTTGCGCGCGAACTTGACGGCCCGGACGACGTCTTCAGGTGAGGCGCAGCGGGCGATCAGCGCGGGCGTGCGGTCGATCATGGCGTTCCAGATCTGGCGCACCTCGTCGTAGCCCGCTTCGCCAGGAAAAAGCACATCACCCTGGAAGTGCGACTTGAACTCGTCGATCTTTGCTTTTTGTAACTGCTTCATGCTTGCCTCCTTTGTTTGCACCTAACGTGCAAGACTCGTGCGTAAAGGATTGCAGGCTACCAGATTCCGTCGACCAATTTCACGTTCTAAACCGTCGCTTCTCACCCGCGAGCGTCATGACGGCGCTGTCAACCGTTTGAGACTAGCATCAAGCTCCGGCGCATCAGGCAACGTAAGACCGAAAGAATCTTCGAGAATCTCGCGCATCTCGGTTGCGTTCGCGAAATGCGCCAGTCAATTCTTCCATTCAAATGATGCACAGTGAGTTGATTGTCGCGGATTGCGTAGCCACAACGCGCAGCTAGCGCGATAACCACGGTCCTTCCGTGCGCAAATGGGCTACCGATTGCGCATATGTCAGATCGGACATACAATGCCTCTATATGAGCCCGAAAGACAAGCCCTTGGTTTGGCTGCACGGGCAAATCAAAACACCGCCCATGTCTAGCGAGGCGCGAATTGAGACAGGCTACCTGCTGCGCCGCTTGCAGCGGGGCGAGCAGCCCTCGATGCCGCATTCTCGACCCATGCCGAGTGTTGGAAGGCGCTGGTCACGAACTTCGTGTCGGCGATGCTAATGCAATCTGGCGCATCTGGTATCGGATTGATGCGGACGCGATAGTGATCGCCGATGTTTTCGGAAAGAAGACCCGAACGACCCCACAGAGTGTGATCGAGAATTGCCAGAGACGTTTTAGGGAGTACGACGATGCGAGCCGAAAAGCGTAAGCGCCTCGAGGCAAGAGGCTGGAGAGTGGGTACGCCGAAAGAGTTGCTCAACCTGAGCGATGAAGAGGCCTCGTACATTGAGCTGCGCTTGAAACTTGCCGAAGGGCTCAAAGCTCGCCGCAGCGCCAAAGGCCTCACTCAGACTGATTTGGCCAAGGCGGTTCGCTCCAGCCAGTCACGTGTGGCGAAGATGGAGGCAGGCGATCCGACTGTATCGCTGGATCTGCTGGTGAAGTCGTTGTTGGCACTTGGTGCGTCGAACCGCGAGCTTGCTTGGATCATCGGCCGAAGCTGACCAGTCTACTAACGGCGACGCCCGCGCTACGACGACGTGGCCAAGCGCTTGAGAGCTGCTTCGAGTTCGGGCACGTCAGGCAAGGTAAGACCGAAGGGGCCTTCGAGAATCTCGCGCATCTCGTCGACGTCCATGAGGATGCGCCGTTCAGTTTTGCCGTTCAGATAGTGCACGGTGAATTGATTGTTGCGCAGCGCATAGCGTCGATCGGACACTGGCCGCGCGGCGAGCAGCTCATTCACGAAGAGGTTGTCGGGATGAGTCGCGGTGTACCAGTTATTGACTTCGTAATCGGGCAAAAAAGCTTCCTGCAGACCGAAGCGGTAGAGTCGCACCCATTTGTCGCGGACTTTGACTTCTTCGATAAATTCGTCGTCCACTCTCCGTAAGCGGAAAGGTTCGTGCGGCGTGGTCTGTTCGATATTAGCGATGAGACGAAGAGGTCCGGTCAAGGTAACGCCGCCGAATCCGACATCGACGATGTATGGCTCGCCGTCGAGATCAACATGCAGCACCATATGGCTGCGAGGTGTGATCGCATCTTCCGGTGCGCTCCATAAGACGCGGGCTAGAAGACCCTTGACGCGAAAGCCAAGCGCATCGAGCGCGTGCTTGAGCAGCAGGTTATGTTCGTAGCAACAGCCGCCGCGCCCGCCGCGCACCATTTTCTCCTGCAGCGATTGCGGGTCGAGACGAACCGGCCATCCCATCACCGGATTCAAGTTCTCGAATGCGATCGCTTCGGTGTGCCGCAGATGAATCGCGGCGAGCGTCGCTAATGTCGGCGCACGCTCGCCCGCGTAGCCGATTCTCTTCAGATAGGCGTCGAGGTCGAAACCTGCGACGCGCTCGTCAGATCTCGTTTTCATCGTCGTTAGGTGACGCGAGATTGAAGTTTGCGAAGCACTGCTGGCCATGTTCACACCGAGTGATACGAATCGAGCAGGTGGGCATGCTTCGACTTCTGTTGCGCGTCCATCCAATGCGGATAGCTCACATACACGACCTCCGTGTCGTCCTCTCCGGCCTCGTAGGCGATCTTTGTGCCCTTGGTCAGGAAAATAACCTCGCCCACTTTGGCGGTTTTCGCGCCCTCATCGAAACGAATGGTCAGCGCGCCTTTCGTTACGATGAGAGCTTCGTCATAGGTGACGACCCATTCGTTCTTCTCGCCCTTCTTCTTGTTCCGATAAAAACCGACGCTCATCGTGTTGCTGTTGGATGAATCCAGAACATCGCCGACGAATATCTCGCGGTCCAGGTACTGGTAAAACTTCGCATCGTTGCTCGTGAAATGTTTCACACTCATGGTTATTTCTCCTTTGAATAAAATAAAGTGTCCTGTGGGTTGACCACGTCGCAGATAATTCGCTTGGGTTCGATTCGGAATAACATCCTTCACGTATCTGCACGAATCGTTACGCGTCACGCAGCTTTCGATCAAGCGGCGAGTTTGGCGGCGGTGCGCGCAACATGCCGGCCTTGAAAACGGGCGCCGTCGAGCTCGTTGGCGCTCGGCTGTCGCTCGCCATGGCCGGCCAGCGTCGAGGCCCCGTAGGGGCTCCCGCCGGTAATTTCGTCTTCCCTCATCTGGCCCTTGAAGCTGTAGGGGAGCCCGACGACGATCATGCCGAGGTGGAAGAGCACCGGGTGGAAGGTGAGGATCGTCGACTCCTGCCCGCCGTGCTGGCTGCCGGTCGAAGTGAAAACGGACGCGACCTTTCCGACCAGCTTGTCCTCCATCCACAACCCGCCGGTCTGGTCGAGGAAGTTTTTCATCTGCGCGGTCATGTTGCCGTAGCGGGTCGGCGTGCCGAAAATGATGCCGTCGTAGCCAGCGAGTTCATCAACGGTCGCGACCGGCGCCGTCTGATCGAGCTTGTATCCCGATTTCCTCGCGACTTCTTCGGGGACGAGTTCCGGCACCCGTTTCACCGCGACCTCGGCGCCGGTCTCACGGACCCCTTCGGCGATCGCTCCCGCCATGGTCTCGATGTGCCCGTAACTCGAGTAGTGAAGGACGAGAATCTTGGTCACGGGTGTCTCCGTTCGAGGGTCGGTTCGCCGCCCGCGCTCGAATTTATGCTGGTGTTAAGCTGCAGCAAAGTTGTCATCTTGGTTTCCTCATTGCGCCAGGGAAGGAATGCGTCCGAGCGTGCCGTTCTGATAATCGACGATCGCCTGACGGATCTCCTGTTGCGTGTTCATTACGAACGGCCCATGGCCAATAACCGGTTCGTCAATCGCTTGTCCATTCAGCAGAAGCACGGTGGCATCGGCTTCGGCTTCGACCGCAATCGCGTCTCCGGCGCGCTCGAACAGCACCAGCTCGGCTTCGCCCGCCGACTCTGAAGCGTTGATCAACGCCTTTCCCTTCAGGACGAACAGCGCGGTGGTATAGCCTTCGGGCACACGAAGCTCGGCGCGACGTCCCGCCCCGAGACGCAGATCCCACAGATTGACCGGCGTAAAAGTTCTTGCCGGCCCCTTGGTACCGTCGAATTCACCGGCGATGACGCGCAGACGGCCACCGCCCGCGACGCTGACTTCGGGGATATCGCGAGCCAGTAGTGTCTGATAGCGGGGCTCGGTCATCTTGAACTTCGCCGGTAAGTTGACCCAAAGCTGCACCATCTCGAATTTGCCGCCGCGGCGGGCGAATTCGCGTCCATGCATTTCCTTGTGCAAAACGCCGGCGCCCGCGGTCATCCATTGCACGTCGCCGGGTCCGATGCGACCGCGGTTGCCGGCGGAGTCTTCGTGTTCGACCTCGCCTTGGTAGGCAATGGTGACCGTCTCGAAGCCGCGGTGTGGATGCCAGTCAACTCCGTGCGCTTCCTCGCTTGGATCGAAATCGGCGGGGCCCGCATAGTCGAGCAGCAAGAACGGGCTCAGGGACGCGTTCTGATAGTTAAATACCGTGCGCACCGGAAAGCCATCGCCCACCCAATGGGCGTCCGTGCTGCGGTGGATGCTTGTGATCGTTTTCATGCCGAGTCTCCTTCAAGATGATCCGTAAGATTGCGATGTGGTCATTCAATCATTTACCGATTCGATAAAAAAGCGGAATATTTAGCTCAATTCCATCGGTATAGTAGATATGTCCAACTCGCCACGCATCGCCCTTGAGCAATGGCGCGCACTGATCGCCGTGGTCGAGGCGGGCGGTTACGCCAGAGCCGCTGAAGCCTTGCACAAGACCCAGTCCTCCGTGAGTTACTCGGTGCAAAAGCTCGAATCGGTGCTGGGCGTGAAGGTGTTCAAGCTCGAAGGGCGCAAAGCGGCGCTAACACCGACCGGCCAGCTGCTGTACCGTCGCGCTCGCTACCTGATGGAGGAAGCCGGCGGTCTCGAGCAGGCCGCGAAAAAACTTTCCGCGGGATGGGAGGCCGAAATCCGTATCGCGGTGGAAGTGCTTTTTCCGACGTGGCTCTTGCTGCGCTGCCTCGATCGCCTCGGTACGGAAAGCCCGCACACGCGAATCGAAGTGATCGAGTCGGTGATGAGCGGCACACCCGAGGCGCTGTTGCACGGGCAGGCCGATCTCGCTATTACGGCAAGAATTCCGCAAGGATGGCTGGGCGATCCGCTGATGCCGATCCGCTTCGTGCCGGTGGCGCATCCCGATCATCCGCTGCACCGGCTCGGACGCAAACTCTCGATAAACGATCTGCGCAGACATCGTCAGCTTATGGTGCGTGAGTCAGGCACGCGCCGCGACACGCCTGCGTCCATGGAGGCGACGCAGCGCTGGACGGTGAGCAACATGGCAACCTCGATCGAAGCGGCGCGCTCGGGCTACGGCTTTGCCTGGCTGCCCGAGGAGAAAATTCGTGATCAGGTCGCAGCCGGCACGCTGAAAACGCTCCCCATGCGCGAAGGCAGCGAGCGCTTCGCCCAGCTCTATCTCGTGTTTGCCGACCGCGATCATGCCGGCCCTGGAACATTGCGTCTTGCGGAAATCATTCGCGAGCAGGTGGCGAGCGAGTGCAAACTTGAAGCCGCAACGGTCAAGTCAGGCGCTGCCCGGCAGCGGATGGCCACGCCGGCAAAGCGTGGTAAGAAAGACAGAACGTAGGCAAGAACGTCGCCCGAAACTTCAATCCACGAGGTAAACACCTCTCGTCTAGGGTGCACGCGTTCTTTTATTTTTGCGCACAGCGAACCGGGATAGGTTTTCGAAATCATGAGTTGCCAGCGAAAGCCCGTTCCGCAATCTCTTTCTACAATCTTCGATGACTTGCGGCGTGCCGGGTAAAGCCAACGCCTATGAACTTTCGTGCAAGCATCCCGGCCTGATCAGTTCTTCAACCGATACCCGGTCTTGAAAATCCAGCCGGCAACGCCCAGGCAGATCACGAAAAATCCCGGACGCCACTCGGTCATGCACATTCCACGTCGGCGAGTTCTGCGTCACGAAGATGCTTGAATATCGCAAACGACAGACCTATCCTGAAGTAGAGAACTTACCCGCTCCCCGCATGGCGAAACCTGGTTCGTTGTACTGCGGTACCCGTTTGGGGTATCGCTCATGAAGCTCATCTGGTACTTCGATTTCGTCTCGCCGTTTTCGTATCTGCAATTCGAATGTTTTGACCGGCTACCCTCGGATTCGAGATCGACTTGAAGCCGATCCTGTTCGGCGCCCTACTCACGCATCTGAATCAGCGCGGCCCGGCCGAAATTCCGTACAAGCGCGAGTTCACTTACAAGCACGTGCAGTGGATCGCTGACCGCAACAACATTCCTTTCAAATTCCCGCCGGCGCACCCGTTCAATCCGGTACGCGCGCTGCGGCTGTCGATCGCTCTCGGCAACGATATCGCCGCGGTGCGCACGATATTTCGCTGCATCTGGCGCGATGGACGGTTGCCCGGCGAGCTGCACGATTGGCGAGAACTGATCGACAGACTTGGCATAGCCGACGCCGAGGCGAAAATCGCCGATGCGCGCGTCAAGGATGAGCTGCGTCAAAACTTCGAGGACGCGAAAGCTGCCGGCGTGTTCGGCGTGCCGACATTTGCGGTCGGCGACGAGTTGTTCTGGGGGTTCGACGCGATGCCGATGCTGCTTGCTTATCTGCGCGCTCCATCGGTATTGAAGACTGCCGAAATGATGCGGATCAGGTTTGCCCGTCGCGGCGCAACGCAAAGCCGGAGCGGCTTGACGCGGCCGCCGTCTAAACCGTGAAGCCGTCTCAACAGGAGGTTGACATGGCAACCCGCACACGAAACGTGATCATTGCAGCGCTAGTCGCCGCGTTCTTTGTCGCTGCGCACAGTGCCCGTGCAGAAGAGAATGCGCTCGACAGGTTCCTCGGGCGATGGGACGTGCGCGTGAAGACGCTGCGCCCGAAAGTGTCGGAAGTGACGTACACAGAAACCTACGAGTGGGTGCTCGATAGGCAGTTTCTCAGGGGCATGACCGGACGCAAATCCGACGGCACGGAGGACGTGATCTACGCAACCTACGACCCGCTGGTCAAGGGATACCCGTTCTGGATTTTCTCGTCGTCGGGCACTTATGTCTACCTGGCTCCGGCCACCTGGGATGCGCGCAAGCGCACTATGGAATGGACGAATCCTCCCAACTCGGACATCTCATGGAGCGGGCGCTTGATTTTTACCGACGAAAACACGCGGCGCTGGACTACCGTCGTGAAGGACTGGAAGGGCGCGGTGCTCCTCGAACACGAAGGCAGCGCCATCCGCCGCAAAGATTGATCGCTGACCGCCAGCGCTGTTGGCGCGGGGACCGCGCACGGCCGCCATGATTGAAGAACTGACACCCCAGATCCTGAGCGTTCTTCTGTTTCTGGTCACCGCCTCCGTGACGACTCTTACGCTGATGCTCTCCGCGCTCATGCTATGGAGGTATCGCAGGGCCGTGATTCGCGAGATGGCCGTCACGGGAGGCTTCGATGCCCCTGCGGTTCACGCCGAAGCCCGCCAACTCGGCCATCCGGTACGCTCCCGGCGGCGACTTGTACCGGCGAGCGATGCGCGGACCCTGGCATGTCGCGATTCGCTACGCCGTTGCCGGACTGGCATTCGCGCTCGTGTTTGCGCTGGCTTGGCGATTCGCGTTTGCCTACAGGCTCGGGGCGCCCGGGTTCCTCCTGTCGGTCTGGATCTATGCCTGGCCAGCGGTGCTGGCGTTGCTGCTGATCGTCCCGGCTTCCACGCGGCTGCGTACTTCGTGCGTGGCTGGTTACTTCGTGATGTTACTGTCGCTCGGGCTCTGGGCGTCCTCGATTACCGACATCCCGGCGCTCAAGTTTGGCGGGATCGCGTTGCCGGCGCGTTCTTCGGTAACGCCACCGGGAATGATGAAAATCTGGCTCGTCGCCAACGGCGTTCCAACCGTGCTCATGCTGCTTTGCCTCAATCGCCGGGTGCGTGCCGTTGCTCCGCTCGTCCTCGGATTCATGACGACTGCGATCAGCGGAACCCTGATTGCCTGGGTCGCGTTGTTCTCCCCTCGAGGAATGGACGCAGCCGTAGCGTTGTCGGTGTCTCTGGATTTGTCCGTGCTGTGGCTCGTGGTCGCAACTCTGGTGCTGTCC
>JBOIGA010000038.1:0-17787 GCA_050741875.1 Burkholderiales bacterium | reverse complement strand
TTGGGATCGCTCCAGATGTTGGGGTCTTCGGCGAGCTTGATGACTTCGGCGAGGCGCTTCTCCTTGGCGTCTAAGTCAAAGATACCTCCACAGTTCGGCCGCCCGCGACTTGAGATCATCGAGATCGTCGGCAAGAGCGTTGAGCTGTTCGGCTTGCATGGTCGTTCCTTTCAAAACTGAAATTCTAACTTAAGCTTCCGTCGCTCCACGAATCTATGATCAGGCGTAATCCGTATTCGCCCGTCTCGACGCGGTATGCGGCCTGAATCATCGAGGGCAGTGGCCCCGAATACGAGAACAGCATCGCGTGAAAAGCGCGTCCGTCTTTTCTGAGTTTGAGCTTCGAATGTTTGTCCGCGACGACGCTCTGACTTTCGACTTCGAAACCGTCGCGGAAAAGTGGCGCCGGAAATCCCTGCCCCCATACCTCGCTGCCGATGGCGAGCGCGAGATTGTTGTTGAGTTCGTCGCGCGAGAGGGAGCCGTCAGTTTCGATCACGCGCTCGAGATCGGCGGGGCCCAACAGCGAACGCAGCGCCGCTTCGAAAGCGCGGGCAAAACGGTCAAAGTCGCCGTGGGAGATTGTGAGACCCGCGGCGGCGGAATGCCCGCCGAACTTGAGCACGAGTTTGGGATAGCGCTTGGAAATGAGATCGAGCGCATCGCGCAGGTGCAAAGCCGCGATCGATCGGCCCGAGCCTTTCAGTTCTCCGTTGCCGCCGCTGGCGAAAGCGATCACCGGGCGGTTGAATTTCTCCCGCAGGCGCGAGGCCAGAATGCCGATGACGCCTTGGTGCCAGCGCGGATCAAAAACGCACAAGCCAAAGCCATCGTCCGCGCGGACTTCTTCGAGCGCCAAGAGCGCCTGCTCATGCATTTCGGCTTCAATCTCGCGTCGCTCGCGATTGAGCCGGTCGAGCTCGCTCGCCAGCGTCAGTGCGCGTTCTTCGTCATCGGTGAGGAGACATTCGATTCCGAGCGACATATCGGTGAGCCTGCCGGCGGCATTCAATCGAGGGCCAAGGCAGAAAGCCAGATCGTAACTTGCGGCCTTCGCCGGATCGCGCGCGGAAACCTGGAACAGCGCGCGAATTCCGGCGCACGCTCGTCCGGCGCGAATTCGCTTCAGTCCGCCCGCCACCAGGATTCGATTGTTGTGATCGAGTCTCACCACATCGGCGACAGTGCCGAGCGCGACGAGATCGAGGAGTTTGCTCAAGTTAGGTTGCGATTCCGCGGTGAGGACGCCGCGAGCCCGCAGTTCGGAGCGAAGCTGAAGCATGACATAGAACGCGACCCCGACCCCCGCGAGATGTTTGCTCGGAAATTCACACCCGGGCTGATTGGGATTGACGATGCATTCGCCTTCGGGCAGTTCATCCGCGGCGAGGTGATGATCGGTGATGAGCGTCGCCATGCCTAAACGCTTCGCTTCGCGCACGCCGTCGATGCTGGCGATGCCGTTGTCCACGGTGATCAGAAAGTCGGGCTTTTGTTCATACGCGAGGCTAACAATTTCTGGCGTCAAGCCATAGCCATATTCGAAGCGGTTCGGGACGAGATAGCCCACATTGCCGCCAAAGGCGCGCAGCGCGCGAATGCAAACGGCGCAAGCCGTCGCGCCGTCGGCATCGTAATCAGCGACGACGAGGAAACGTTTTCCGGCGGCGATGCCATCGACGAGGATGCGCGCCATCTCATCGGCGTTTTTGAGCGAGGCGGGTGGAATCAGATGTTCAAGCGCGGTTTCCAAATGCCGCGCCGATTCAACTTTGCGAGCGGCGTAGATTCTCGCCATCGTTGGCAAGACGCCGTCGCGCACGAGAACGTCGTAGACACTTTGTGGATAGTCGCGGCGGATGAACTTGTTCAATTGCGATTTCGAAATCTGTCGAAATGTGAGTATTTCGCCGTAAAAATTGCTTTGCAGATTTTTTTTCGCTATAAATACTACAGCAACGCACGCGCTTCTTAAGAGGGAGAGCGCAATTGTCACCCGCCGAATAAGAATAACTCGCGGCAAAGGAGGAGGTTGCAATGAAGCGAATCGCAATCGCCGGTTTGCTTTTTGTCGTCGCCGCCGCGGTCGCGGTCACGCCGACCGATTCTCCGCCACCCGCAAAACATCCGGTCTACAACGAAGATGGTTTTCATGCCGGCGCCGCGGGAATGACTGAATCGGAAAAGGCCGGCCGCGAGATCTGGTTCAAAGCGACCGCCGGCAATGATCGCTTTCACACCTATGTTTTCCAGCAAAGAATCGGCGTGCTGATCGATTGGTTTCGCGTCCTCGATTCTGAAGCGCGCGACGAACGCTTTGAAACCTGGGGACTCATCAATGATCCATCGTGCTGCAAACCGGGAAGCCCCGACTGCCCTGCGAAAAGTTTGGAGGAGACCTACGGATTCGACTGGTGTCCCGGAGACGAGACGCTGCTAAATTTCGTCGGCAAAAACGGGTACCGCGATCCTGCCTGCGATTTAAAGGATTTATCGGAAAAGCAGGAAGCGCACTACGTTCCCAACGATCTGCGCGAATCCGCATGCCATCTCGCTTTCGGCACCAGCACCGGCGCGCTCGGCTTTCGCAAATTTCCGAATCCGCGCTTCCAGCCCGAGCGCTGGCGCGAAGTGAACGGCGGCACGATGGGAACATGGGCGGGCTACAACAAGAAGCTCACCGACCGCGAAGATAGTTCTGACAAGCGGATCTCCCACCTTTTCGACGGCTCGATCGAGCCGCCGTTTTTGGTCGGAATGTCATGCGGAGCGTGTCACATCGCATTCGATCCTTTGAATCCGCCGAAAGATCCGACGCATCCTGCGTGGGAGAACATCAAGGGTGCGATCGGCAACCAGTACATTCGCATCTCCGAAATCATGGTCTCGGGAATGCCGAAGGACAGTCTCGAATGGCAGGTGTTCGCGCACGCCCGGCCGGGGACCTCGGACACTTCAGCGGTGCCGACGGATCAAGTCAACAATCCCGGCACGATCAACGCCATTCACAACTTCAAACACCGGCCGGTGTTCGACAACGAATCGGTGCTCAAGTGGCGTTTCACGTCTTCCTGCGAGGCCAAAGACAAAGACACGTGCTGGTGCGAACCGGGAAAGGGCAACAAGTGCTGGACGAGGAGTTTGCAAAAAGAGCCGGTGCATCACGTTCTGAAAGACGGCGGCGACTCGATCGGCATTCACGAAGCGGTGCAGCGCGTTTACAACAACATCGGCTCATGCTCGGAGCAATGCTGGCTCAACCATCTCACCGATTTGCGTGTAGTCGATCCGCAGCAGCGGTCTTTCGGGCAGACGCCTTTCAACATCGGGCAGTGCCGGCGAGATTGTCCGAACTTCCGCGCGATCGAAGACCGGCTGTCCGACATCGTCAATTTCCTGCTCTCGAAAGAAACCGACGCGACCGACCTGGTTGAAGCGCGCAAGAAAACCAAGGGCGCGGACTACACTCTTGCGCAGTTCAGAGATGATCTGGAAAAAGAATTCGGCGAAGGCGCCATAGCGAAAGGACGCGCGATTTTCGCCGACAAATGCGCGAGCTGCCATTCGAGCGAAAAGCCCGCTTCATTCAAGGATCACGACTTTCATGCGGTGTCTGACAAGACACAACTGCGGCAGGATTTTTTGAGCAACGACAAGTCAATTCCGGTTTCCGAAGTCGGAACGTTCCGCTGCCGGGCTCTGCATTCGAACCACATGAAAGGACACGTGTGGGAGGAGTTCGCTTCCGAAACCTATCGTGAAAAAGCCAAGGTGGCGGCAGTGAAGGAAGACACGAGCGGCGGGCGCGGCTACTACCGCAACATCTCGCTCGTGAGTTTGTGGGCGCACGCGCCATTTATGCACAACAATGCGCTCGGTCCCGAACTCTGTGGCGCTCCCGCGGACGAAAAAAACAATTTTTACCGAAGCTCGTACGTCGGCGCCGCCAAGACGCTTCTGCCGAGCGAGGATCAGCCTGCGTGCTGGCCGTTCGATCCGGGCGTCGAAGGGCGCTACAAACTGTTCAAGGAATCGGTGCGCGAGCTTCTGAATCCGAAAGAGCGCATACCCAAAATCACCAAGCTCGATCAGGACATCGTGATAGACCTGGGACCGAAAGTGTTGGATGCAAGCGGCGAGCACGAGAAAAGACTGTTGGGATTCGAGCTCAAAGTTCCCGCCGGCACGAACGCGGGCCTGCTCGGCAACTTCCAGCACAAGCCTTTCGTCGTCGATCTCGTACAGGCGAAAACCGATCCCGCCGAGACGGAGAAAAGACTCGTCACTAGATTCGGACCGGCCAAAGGCAAGGAATACGCGAGCGAGATGAGAAAGCTCGCGAACGACGTGCTTTCGAATCCCAAACAGATCGTGGATGACGTCAAAACGCGGCCGTGGATCACTCGCGAAGTCTACGTTTCATGCACCGCGGACGTGGAAAACGCCGGCCATGAGTTTGGCGGCGAATTGTCGGACGCCGACAAGCAGGCCTTGACCGCTTTTCTCGCAACCTTGTGAGAAACGCCATGAGCAAACTTCTGATCCTCTCCCTGGCATTTCTGCTCGTAGGTTGCGACTCGAAACCCGACATCGCGTTTCTCGAATATGGCGAGCAGTATTCGAGTAAGCCCGATTTCGCCGAAGTCGAATACCGGCATCCGCTTTCTGCCTCGGAGCTCGAAAAGATCGATGCCGATTATCTCGAATCGCTCGATCAGGAGCAGGTTGACCAGATCTATGCCCGTCTTGGCGCTGGTCCGATTCCCGACGGGCCATTCGATGGAAACCTGTTCTTTCCCAAAGGCACGAGCGGCGACAAGAGAATCGCTGAAATCATCGGCGGATGGAAAGGCGTTTTCGTCAATCTCAGCACCGAAAAACTTGAGTTCATCGGCAGAAACTTGTGGAAGGGAAAAGTTTTTTACCGCGATGAGCGGCTGCTGCGCAATCGCATCGAAGACTTGCGGCTGTTGAAGCCATTGATCGGAGGCGAGCTGTCGGACTTGCCCAAGATCGACGTCAAAGGCAAGGACGCCTGGCTGCTTTTCCCCGCGCGGCTGTACTGCGGGCAAAGTCTTCTCGATTCGCGCCGCGAGTCGATCATCATCGACTATGCCTTCAGCGACGAAATTGAAGGTTATCGCGAATGGCCGGATTTTCTCGCGAGCAGGCGCGGCCTGAAAATCCGCGATGAAATCCGCATGGTGCGACCGGGATTCTATCTGGGGCGCGCGTACGCCGACCGCGCGTTCCTCCTGAACTTCACTCTACAGAAAAGCGACAAGTCGACGGTTGCCGAGGCCAAACAGGATTGCTGGACGGGAACGCAAGTGGTTGCCGGCAATTAGGTTAAATGCAATGGGGGATAGGGGCGATCATCCTCCTGCTCATCGCGATCGGGGTGGGCGTGTCAAGCCGTGATCCCGCCCCCCCGCCGCCGCTGGAGTCGCCAGAGCCGAGGTGGGCGATCAATCCGAAGTCGCCGGGCAGCAATCTTCCGCCACAAGGGCGCTCTCTTTTTGATGTTCTGCTCGCGCAGGAACCGGAGGGAAGGGTGCCTTTTCCTTTCTCGGCGCTTTTGAAGACGGTCGAGCGGTATTCGCCGAAACCCAAAGTTGTTCTGATCCCGCTTTCGCGCTCATTGCAGCGCACGGCCGCCGCTCCAGATTTTTTTGCCTGGCCGAGGATCGTCGCCGCGGCCGCGGGCGAATCCGACGGGTCGGCGCTTTTTCTCAAAGACCGGTTTTTTCTCGGCTACAACGAAAAAGCCGAAACGATCGAGGTCATCAGCTACAACGACGCGGCGGGGCGCTTCGAGTTTCAGATCGTCAAGGACTATCGAGAAGGCGCCAAGCCGCAGGTTTTTTATGCAAATCGTGCAGTGTGTATCTCGTGCCATCAGAACGCTGGCCCGATTTTTTCGCGCCCGCTGTGGGACGAAACCAACTCGAACGCAAAAATCGCGGCGAAGCTCGGTGAAACAGTCAGGGAGTTTCATGGCATTCC
This sequence comes from Burkholderiales bacterium, assembly GCA_050741875.1. Classification (GTDB taxonomy): domain Bacteria; phylum Pseudomonadota; class Gammaproteobacteria; order Burkholderiales; family JBOIGA01; genus JBOIGA01. The sequence goes on along the minus strand of JBOIGA010000038.1, from coordinate 11,781 downwards.
TGTCGAGCGCGGAATTGACACGCCGAACGAAATCGATGATGCGACCGATCGCGCCAATCTTTTTTCTCTTTATCAACTGCTGTGGCGCGAGGGCTGCGAAGACGAGGCGTGCCGCGGCGATCTGCTGCTCGATATCTTGCAATATCGTTTGAGCGGGCGGCTCAACGTTGAGAAATGGTCGCGAAAGTGGAGCGAGCGCTGGCCGCAAGGTCTGGCGGTTCCGAATCCCGACATTCCGAACCGCGATCCTTTTTTGCAAACGGCCGCGCACGAACTTCGGGCGAACATGGAAGCGCTGCACCCGCGCGAACCGTTCGAAATCTGGCCTGCCCGGGAAGGGGCTGCCCGCGCGCTCGCGGGAATGTCTGAATTCATCGCGGCGTCGGACGTCGATCGGCTGGATCAATGGCTGCTGCGCCAGCCCAGTTCCACGGCCGAATATGAGAGCGCGTGTAATTTCTTGCGCGGCGAGGACGACACGCTCGATCTCGACTGCACGGGTGCCTTCGCCTTGCAGGGGCGACTTTATCTCGACGCGGACGAAATCAGAAAAGGCAGGATCGATCGTCTTGCGATTGGGAATTCGGAAATTCGCGATTTGCAGGTCGAAAGCGCCGGGCCCGAAAGTTTGCGGCTCAAACGTGGCAATATCTCCGCGCGTTTGCGCAATGGCAATGCGATCGAACATTTGCACCTTGCCTGGAGACAGGATTCCGGTTCGGCTTGGCAAGGGAAGATGACGCTTGCGGTGCGCGAGGATTTTAAGTCGCTTCGCGCCAGCGTCGCCCAAGTCGTCGAGCAAAAGCACGACGCGCTTTCCGCCAATCCCTTTCGCCGGGCGGTCGTTATGCATCGGATCATCCCCTCGCACACCGGCCCGCCGCGGCCGGCGGAAATGGCGCCCCCGAAACTCGATGCGGTAGTTGGTGGGCCCATCACGAATCCTTCATTACGGCCCTTCGTGCGCTGGTGCGCGAACTGCCATCGGAGTAACGATCGCTTCCCGCCGAACTTCTTGTCGGGCAACGCCGCCGCGGTGGAAGCAAAACTCGAGCATTGCGCCGAAAGGATCTATGCGCGGCTCGCGCTGCACGATCTGCCTGAACACGAACGCGCGAAAACGCCGATGCCTCCGGCGTTCGCGCGCGACGGCCTCGAAACCGAAGAGCTCAACGCCCTGCGCGATTACGCCGCGAATCTCATCAAGGTGCGGCGCGGGAAAGTCCCCCCGCTCGACGAGTTGCTGCTTCCAGGTTACGAGAACTTGCGCGAGTGTTTACCGAGGTAGCCGATGGAAAAATCGCATTCGCATTTCATTGTTCCAAAATTTTGGGTCCGTATCGCGGCCGCGATCGTCGTTATCGTTGCGTTGCTCGTTCTTTACTTCGTCTGGCAATTCACCCGAGACGTTCCGGTCAGGTACGACAAGATCGAAGACCATTTCAAATACGGCTCGCTCGGAGGCGAGCGCAATCTAGGGTTTCCCTATTGGATTTTCCGCGCGCTGCCGCAGGTCTGCCCCGAATATCTTCCGGGCCAGAGCTACGCTTCGCTCGGGATGATCTACGAGAAGGACCGCGATCTGCCGATCGGCATGTCCAAGCGGCGCCACCAGGGAATCGATCGTGTATTTCTCAACTGCGCCGCATGCCACGCGAGCACCGTGCGAGACAAGCCCGAGGCCGAGCCGCTGATCGTTCTGGGGGTAGGCGCCAACACCTTCAACCTCATGGGTTTCGAGAAGTTCGTTTTTCGCTGCGCAGCCGATCCTCGCTTCACCGCGGAATGGATCGTGCCCCAAATTCAGGCGCTCGGCGCCGACCTCAACGTCATCGAACGCAAGCTCATTTATCCGCTTGCCATCTACATCATGCGCGAGCGCGTTCTCACCTTGGCTAACCGCTTCCGTTTCATCTGGGACCAGCCCGATTGGGGACCGGGTCGCGTAGATACTTTCAGCTCGGGGAAAGCGCTGTTCAATTTTCCCTTTGAGCGCCTGCCGCGCGAGGAGCTGATCGGCACCGCCGATTTTCCTTCGATCTGGAATCAGAGGCAGCGTCAGGGAATGCAACTGCATTGGGACGGCAACAACACCCGGGTCGAAGAGCGCAATTTGAACGCCGCGTTCGGCACCGGCGCTACCCCTCCAATCGTCGAGCACGACCAGGTCAAACGCATCGAAGACTGGCTCCTCACCGCCCAGCCGCCGGCTTACCCCTTTGCCATCGACCAGGCGCTGGCCGAGAAGGGAGCGCCGATTTACAGGGATTACTGCGCCAACTGCCACGGCGCCAGCGGGAAAAATTTTGCCGGAGACGCCGTTGGAAAAGTCGTGGCGATCGAAGATATCGGCACCGATCGCTTCCGGCTCGACTCCTTCACTCTGGATCTCGCCGCGAATATGGGCGCGGTCTATGCGGGCTACGAAGACCATCGCTTCAAGAATTTTCGGAAAACCTACGGCTACGCCAGCATGCCTTTGGATGGCTTATGGCTGCGCGCGCCCTACCTTCACAATGGTTCGGTTCCGACGCTGAAAGATCTCTTGGAGCCGAGCGATAAAAGGCCGCAAGAGTTCTATCGGGGCTACGACGTCTACGATCAAGAGAATGTGGGTTTCATCTCCAGCATCGCAGAAGAAAAGGGACACAAGTTGTTTCGTTATGACACGAACGCCGAAGGCAACGGTAACGAGGGGCACGAAGGCAAAGCATACGGGACTGAACTTTCGGTCGAGGAGAAAGCGGTTCTGATCGAGTACTTGAAAACGTTTTGAAGCGGGGCGGGAATAGCGGCTTGGAAAAGGAACCGGGGATAGGGAGGAGCGGGTGGAGAAAACCTGGAGCAGGAAAAAGATATTTCTGGTAGTTCTTGCCGTGCTCCTGGTGGTGGGCGGCTACATCGGCTGGGACCGCGGTTTCCGCGAGCATCCACAACCCGAGTGGGTCACGGCGACGCCCGAAGCGCGCTTCAAGTACGGTTCGATCGGCGCTGAACATGATGCCGGAATTCCATATTGGATTTTCTACGTGCTGCCGCGCATGTTTCCCGAACATCTACCGCGGCCTGGAGGATACGCCGCTCTCGGAGTCGCCTGGGAGGAGGGGCAGGAACTTCCCGTCGGATTTACCAAGAAGACAATCGGTTTTCCGCGCGTCGCCAACAACTGCGCGGTCTGTCACACCGCTGTCTATCGCACGAATGAAAACGAGCCCCGCCGGTATGAAGTCGCGTCTCCCGGCCACACGACGAATGTTGAGGCCTATTTCCGCTTTCTCGTGGACTGCGCCAAAGACCCGCGCTTCAATCCCGACAGCTTGATGCGTGAAATCGCGCTCGTGACCGATCTCGATCTGATCGACCGCATGTTGTACCGGTTTTTCATCATTCCCATCGTCAAGAAGAGACTCATCGAGCGTGAGGAACAGTTCAAGTGGATTTACCGCAGCGATTTTCCGGATTGGGGGCACGGCCGCGACGACGCGATGAATCTCACCAAATACTTCATGATCGAGCTGCCGATGGACGATACATATGGCCCGACTGACATGCCATCCATCTGGAACTTGCAAAAGTACAAACAAGGTACGTTCATGAATTTCGCCGGCGATAGCCATGATGCCTACTCCGTCATCATCGATTCGGCGCTCGGGTTACTCGGCGCCGAGCCGCACGACGAGGACGAATTCTTGGAACACGTTGATTGGCTGCACGACTATCTTTCCAAAAAAGCCCCGCCAAAATTTCCTTTTCCGATAGATGAAGCAAAAGCGGCGTCAGGAAAAGCCGTGTTCGAGGACAACTGTGCGAGTTGCCATGCTTCCGATCGCACCGGAACTCGTGTTCCGGTGACCGAAGTGAAAACAAGCGGCGCGCGATTGGCGACCTGGAACAAAGACGCGGCGATCGCAGCGAACAAAGTCGTCACCGATATGGGAATCAAGAGAAAGGGTCTGGTTGAGGAAAATCTGAACGGCTACATCGCGGCTTTCCTCGACGGCATCTGGCTGCGCGCGCCGTACCTGCATAACGGTTCGGTGCCGACCTTGCGCGATTTGCTTGAACCCGTGGACACGCGGCCGAAAATTTTTTACCGCGGCTACGATGTTTACGACCCAAAGAAAGTGGGATTCATCACGGAAGGCGAAGCAGCCGAGCGAGTCGGAAATAGATATGACGTCAACGACAAGGGCAACAGCAACCAGGGGCACGAGTACGGAACAAGTCTTTCTTCGCAGGACAAGGATGCGCTGATCGAATACTTGAAGACGCTCTGATGTCCCTCACGCTACTAAGACCTATGGCCGATTGCCGGATTGCCCCTTGATGATGGATTGCGAAGTTTCGCCAGGAGGGGATATGAATGACATTTTTCTGAGCCATGCGAGCGCGGATCGCTCGCATGCGAAACAAGTCGCCGATGCGCTTGCTGCACAGGGGTGGTCGGTGTGGTGGGACCGCAGCATTCCGCCCGGCAAATCGTTCGACGATGTGATCAGCGCGGCGCCAGTCGGAAAACGGCGAACGAGTGAAAAAAAGATCTATCTCGCTTTGAAGCTTTTCGACGCTTCTCGTCGCGCCACCAGGACGCGGGTCACGCCGAGCAACTAGCCAGAGAAGGCGATCGTCATGGCTTATGCACGCGGTTTCGAAGAAGACATCTTCTTCAGTTATGGCCATATTGATAACGAACCGGTTTGCAGCTCGGAACCGTGGGTCGAGTATTTCCATGTTCAGCTCGAGAGACGGCTTGCGCAGCTACTTGGCGAAAACGTTGCCATCTGGCGCGATGCGAAATTGCAGGGAAACGACTACCTGGACGATGCCATCAGGGAGCGAATCGCCAAGGCTGCCGTCCTGATTTCGATTTTATCGCCGCGATACCTGAAATCTGGTTACTGTCGTCAGGAGCTGGCAACTTTTTTCGACACCGCGCAGCAAACGGGAGGTGTTCGCGTCGGCAATTGGTCGCGCGTGTTCAAGGTGGTCAAGACAAGTGTGGATCGAGAAGCGCTTCCCGTTGAGCTCCGGGAGATTCTTGACTATCCGTTCTTTGAGATAGATCAGGATACAAAGCGCCTTCGTGAGTTCTCTATTGACCCTGGCGATAAGGAAGGGTATCTCAAATTTCGCCACAAACTGGACGACGTGGCGCAGGACATTTGCAAATTACTCGAGGTTTTCAAGTCCGGCCGCGAGGCCGATCCCAAAGCGACCGTCTACATTGCGGAAACGACCTCGGACCTCGACCCTGCGCGCGACAACATAAGACGCGAACTCCAACAGTACGGCTGTGTTGTGCTGCCCGACCGGCCCTTGTCTTTAAATGGCGCGAAGTTCAGGGAAGACGTTCGGGCCTTTCTCACCCGCTGCCGGATGTCGATTCATTTGGTCGGCGAAATGCATGCCGTCGTTCCCGAAGGCGAAGACGACTGCAGTGCAAGAATTCAACTCGACCTGGCCGGTGAGCAGGCAGCCCTGAAACCGGATGGGTGCCGCTTAGTTTGGATTTCGCCTGATGCAAAGCCGAAAGACTCTCATCAGGTGGCGCTCATTGATTACATCGCGCGTGATTCATGCAATCAACCGCGCACCGAGATGATTCAGGGAAAACTCGAGAGCGTGAAGACTTTCGTGCAAGCAAAGTTAAGTCAAGAGCCTGCAAAAGACAAACTGCCTGCGAGTGATGCGGCGCAACCTCTTGTTTACCTGATTTGCGATAACCGCGACATCGAGGCAATTGCCGTACTGGATGAAGAGCTTTTTAAGCGCGGTTTCGAAGTCAACCGCTCAGCGCTGGAGGGTGATGAATCAAGCCTGCGCGAATGGCACAAGGAAAACTTGCGCGAGTGCGATTCAGCGCTGATTTTTTGGGGAGCGGGCAATGAGCTTTGGCTGCGCAGCAAATTGCTCGATCTTAAAAAGGCGCCGGGTTATGGGAGATCCAAGCCGATGCTGGGCAAAGGCGTTTATGTGAGCGCGCCCGACACCGCCGAGAAAGCGCGTTTCCGCAGCAATGAGGCATGCGTTATCGAAAGCTCCAAACCCTCACAACTGGAATCGTTTATGGCGCAGCTGAAGAGGGCATATGAGCGCTGAACTTTTCAATCCGTTCCCAGGCCTGCGGCCTTTTGAATCAGACGAATCGCACCTGTTTTTCGGCAGAGATGGGCAAAGTGATGAGCTGATCAGAAGGCTGGCGCGCTCTCGCTTTCTCGCGGTCGTCGGGACCTCCGGCAGCGGCAAGTCTTCTCTCGTCCGCGCCGGACTCTTTCCGTCTTTGAACGGTGGTTTGATGGCGGCCGCGGGGTCGGCATGGCGAATCGCGCTGTTTCGCCCGGGAAATGATCCCATCGGTAACCTCTCGCACGCTCTGGATCGAGCATGGGGCCAGCGCGGCGACGAGCAAAATGAGTTGGTGCGCCGCGCGATAGTTGAAACCACGCTGCGCCGGGGCGAATTAGGACTGGTCGAAGCGTGCCAGCAAGCGCGTATGGGCGCCGACGAAAACCTACTCGTCGTCGTTGATCAGTTCGAAGAAATCTTTCGCTTCAAGCGCGCCGCGAGCAGCGATGCCGCTTACCACGAAGACGCGGACGCATTCATCAAACTGCTGCTCGAGGCCTCCCACCAAAAAGAACTGCCGATTTACGTCATCCTGACCATGCGTTCGGATTTTCTTGGGGACTGCGCGATCTTCCGCGGCTTGCCCGAAGCAATCAATGATGGGCAGTACCTGATTCCGCGCATGACCCGCGACGAACGCCGCGAAGCGATTGAAGGCCCGGTTGGCGTTGGCGGCGGAAAAATCGCGCGCAGATTAGTGCAGCGACTGCTCAATGATCTAGGTGGCGACCCCGACCAGCTTCCCGTTTTACAGCACGCGCTGATGCGAACCTGGGACCACTGGCAGAAGCATCGCCAGTCCGATGCGCCTATTGACCTGTCCGACTACGAAGCGATCGGCACGATGAAGGAAGCATTGATGCGCCACGCGGAGGAAGCTTACAACGAACTCGCCTCCGACCGGGCGAAACAGATCGCGGAAAAGCTCTTCAAATGTCTCACCGAGAAAGAAGCCGATAACCGCGAAATACGCCGTCCAACCAATTGCCAGCGGTTATCCGCGGTTGCGGGAAGCGAATTACCTGAGCTTGCGGCTGTGATTGACGTGTTTCGCCGGCCGGGCCGGTCTTTTCTGATGCCTCCTATCGAAGTCGCGCTCAACGAAGAGACGGTGATTGATATTTCGCACGAGAGCCTGATTCGAAAGTGGGATCGGCTGCATATTTGGCTAGACGAGGAGGCCGAGTCCCGCGCTATGCTCACGAGGCTCAATGAGGCGGCGCAGCGCCACAAAGCGGGAAAGGGCGATCTGTGGCCCGGACTCGACTTGAAGCTTTCGCTTGACTGGGTCGAGCGCGCAAAACCCAATGCCGCATGGGGCGAGCTCTATGGCGCCGACTTTCAACTCGCGATGAGCTTTCTCGATCAAAGCAAGAGCAAGTACGAATCTGAAATACGCGCGGTCAAGCGCAGACGAACCTATCTTGTGGGAACAGCAGCGGCGGTAATGGTGGGTCTTGCCGTCTTCGCTGCAAGGGAATCGCACTTAAAAATGGAAGCTGAAAACGAGAAAGCGAGAGCGGACAGAATGACCAACAGCGTGAAAACTGTCGTGCAAACTTTTGTTCTCGATGTTCCCACTGAGCTTCTTAAAGAACCGGGCAACCTGAACACCGTGCGGAAGATCTATGAGGTGAACGATAAGAAACTTCTCGATCTTTCGTTGGAACCGACCATTACTGATTTTGCAATGGCCCTGAATGTTCTGGGGAAAGCGAACACGCTGATCAATCTTGGCGACTTGGGTGCAGCCTACGCCGAGACAAGCAGAATCTTGACGCGGAACGAAGTCATGGTCGAAGAGAACGATCAAGCACCAAGCAGCGAGGAATGGCAAGGCTTTCTTGCTCAAGCTTATGAACAAATCGGGAACATAATGATCAACCAAGGTGATAATCAGGGCGCACTTGACTCATACAAACAGGCCGTATCCATTGGTGAGCAATGGGGGGAGCAAGGTTTGGCCGTCAATTGGTGGAAGGAGCGTCTGGGCGCTAGCTATGAGGCCGTGGGGAACGTGTTGCATCAAGAGGGTAACCTTGCCGAGGCGATAAAATCTTACCGCTCTGCTCTTGCGCTCCGGCACGAACTTGAGCAAGACGAGCCGGAGAATCCTGACAAAAAAAGAAGCCTGGTTTGGGCGCATATATATGTCGGCGATGTGCTCCAAGAGCAGGGTGATCTCACCGGAGCGCTGAACCAACTCGAAACTGCATTGAGCGCCATCGGACCGTTCGAAGCTGACCGAGCTTGGCAGTTGGAAGTTGCTGGAGCCTATGAGCGAATGGGAAACCTGTATAGATATAGAGGCCAACATGACCGTGCTCAAGAGGCGTTGAACACTTCTCACAAGGTTATGGAGAAAATGGAGGCGGAGGAACCGAACAACGCGATATGGCGGCACTATCTTGCAGCTCTTCACCGTGATCTTGGCGACCTATCGAAAGCGGCGCAGAACTACACAGCAGCGCGTCGGGACTATGAAATTGCTTGCAAAAGGTTTGAGGAGCTCTCCGAAGCTGATAAGACCAACGTGACGTATAGAGCAGACCTTGCTACGTGCCAAGACTGCTTGGGTGACTTACTAACTTCAATAGGCCAGATCGATGCCGCTGAGAAACAGTACCAGAGCGCTTTTGCGATAAGAAAGCAGCTGGCGGGTGGGCGTGAGGGCGGCTTTCCTCTGAAGCGCGTTCTTGCGATGAGCCAGCAAAATCTCGGCGATGTATTGGTTGCCGCGAAAAATTATGACGATGCGTTGAAAAAATACGAGGAGGCGAATGCTATTCGCACTGAGCTTGCCGGACGCGACCGAACCAACGCGAAACTGCAAAGCGAAATTGCGACGAGCATCGAAAAAATCGCGGAGCTATCGGCGCGGCAAGAGAAATGGTCCGCGGCGAGGGACAAATATAACGAAGCAATAGTCATCCGCGAAGAACTGTTCAAAAAAGATCCCAGCAACGCTGAATGGAAGCGCGATCTCGCACTCGTACATAAAAAACTGACTACGGTATCCGCAAACCTCAGGAAATCTTCTGAGATGGAGTTTGATCAAGCGCGCGCGTTGGATGTGAGTCGGTGACCTTGAGAGTAGCTCCAAGAAAATTACCACTGCTTTACAGCTAATCGGCAATCGAAACATGTCCAATCGCGCTTTTATCGTAAAAATTAAAAAGAATTTCGGCGCGCGCGCCGTCCAAGGATTGATCAGTCAGATCAACGCATGGAAGGGTGGAGTGCTGTTGCTCACCGACGGTGGGTATACGATTGTGGCGAGTCTTGATGATTCCAAGCAGGAGTTTGTACGAGCGATGCCGCAAGTAGCGCTAATCGGAGGCGTTCAGATCAAGCCGAGAGAAACAACACGTATCCGGGTCGACTGCTTGGGTCGGCCTATCTCGAAACAATCATCACAGCAAGGAGGCTAGCATGGCAAATTTACCGGTCAGCGTGGGGCAAGAGCTTCTCAATGTGCCTTTTCCAGAAATGGTCGAAAAGCTCTCTTTGGCGATCGCCCATGGCCAGCTCGCATTAGACCTCAACTCCATCAAGACCGCTCAGGCTTTAGCGAACACGACGATCCCCGAGGGTACTGTCGCAGTTGCAATCAAGGAAACCGTGGACGCCGACGGCAATGTCACCAACACGGAGGTGCTGTACAACGACAAGGAAATGCCGCTGCTGGCGTTTGGCCTCAATCCAACGTTCTATAATTTCGCTGACACCATCATCGAAGTGAAAATGGCGATCACGATGGTGATCGAGCGCGCCAGCACAGTCAGCTTCGGCTCAAAATTCAGCTTCGAGAACAAAACCAAGTTCACGACCTCGTTCAAGAGCGGCGGTCTTGCGAGTCTATTGGTAGGCAAGGGGTCGGCGTCGCTGGAAAATACGACGACGGTCGCGTATTCCGCGACGTTCGACGCCAAGTATTCGTCCAAATTTTCGTTCAAGGAGGAAGGAGCAAGCCTGCTCCGGACTGTCCTGCGGCCGGTTCCCCCGCCGCAACGCGCGATTCCCAAGATAACGGTGCAGGAACCCGCCGCTCCGCCACCCTGATTTTTTCAAGACGCGGCATGCCGTTGCCGCGGAATCCTTACATGCGAGGGATACAGAATGGCTAACGATTTACAGGTCCAGATCGAAGATGTCCTGATCCGCCCGATGGAAGAAATCCTGGCGCAGGTGGGACAAGGAATCGCGACAGCGCAGCGGACGATGGATCTCAATTCCATTGCCACACAGACTCTGCTCGCCACCGATCCCGCGCTGAAGGAGTTTGGATTGGAAGCGACCTGGTACCACATGCCGGAAGTCGAAGTGGAGCTCAAGATGGCTCTGACCATGCGGCGCGAGGACCGAATGAAAGACAATCGAGTCGTTTTGCGCAAGCTGAGAATGTATGGGGCTCCGCTTAATGCCAGCTATCAGAACAGCTTCAATTCCGACGTAACAGGAGCGAGCCGGATTCGGGCAAAGATCGTTTCGCTGCCGCCTGCACGGCGTCCGGAATGAATCCGATTGAGCCACGGAGGACCGTTGGATTTTCTGGTCGCGATTGAGACCGACGCATGCCGGAAGAAGAACTGAGACACCGAATCCGCGAATTGGAGGCGGATTTGGCGAGCTCCAAAAGACGCCTTGGGGAAGCGGAGGCTGAGCTCGTTGCTAAAGCGCGCACGGTCGGAGAGCTCAATGAGCAGGTCAGCAAGCTTTCCAAAGTATCTGAGGAAATCGACGTTTTAAAGGACCAGATTTCGACGCTTACCAGCGAAAAAGAGCACTTGCTGCAGACGATCGATGGGCTGCGGGCGCAGCGAGTCAAACCTACCCCTACCCAGCTCGTGCAATCGTTTCGGGTGGCGATGGATGAATTGCGAACCAGCCTGACACCCAGGCCCGGCGACCGAGTGGGATATACGATCAGCGAATTCAACGTGGATCTGAAGTCGCTCGTCGCGGTGGATAAGGAGAGCCAAACGCTGCAAGTGGTTTTGCCCGAACCGGGCGAAACTCTTCACCCCGAGACGCTTTCCACACTCCGTTTCGCGTTCAGGACCGTGCCCAAAACTGTTCCCGAGGAAGAGGCTCTGGTTACCGTGCCGCACCTCCTCGGCCTGTCAAAAGAAGCGGCGGCAAGTCTCCTGTCGCGGGCTAATCTCACGTTGGGCGAGCAAAGCGAGCAGGCCAGTTCCGTGGCGCCGGGCACGGTCCTTAGTCAGGAGCCCGAGGGCGGCGACCAGGTTCCCCCGCAGAGCGGAGTTCGCTTGGTTGTTGCGAGTGTTCGGCAAATTCACGTGCCTTCCATCATTGGGCTCTCGCTTGAAGAGGCGCGCGCGACATTGGAGGAAAGCGGGCTCAAAGTGGGCGCAATGAGCGACCAACCAGCTTCGGCGACTCCTGGAGCGGTGATCGCGCAAGAACCCGCGGCGGATGCGCTGATTAATCCCGGTTCTGGTGTGGCGTTGGTGGTGGCACGCCCGCTTAACCTGACCGTTCCCGATCTCTCGGGGCTCGAGGAGGAGAAGGCGCTGCAAATTTTGCGGGATCATGGGCTGGCGCTGGGAAAGAAGATAAAACGAGTCGAAGGAAAGGGAACGGTGTTATCGCAAGAGCCTGCGGCATATTCAGCGGTCGCCGCCGGATCGGAGG
>JBOIGA010000037.1:0-18062 GCA_050741875.1 Burkholderiales bacterium | reverse complement strand
CCTCGGGGTTGTCTGCGAGCCATTGCCGAATCTGTTTCGCCTCACGCCTTAGGCGCTCGATCTGGCGCGCCTCGCGCTGGCTGGGCTCGACAGAGACCGCCGTTGCATTTTCTTGCCGGTGGCGGCTGAACATCTTCTGCACCGCGGCCTCCATCTTCTTCGCCTGGCGCTCGAAGTCCTCCCGCTTGCCGCTCTTCGCTTTGGCAGCGTTGCTTGGCAGCTTCACCCCGTCGATGGCGAACATCTCCCGCCCGATCAGCTCCTGCCGATCGCAGATCAATAGCACCTCGGTGAAGATTCTGCCCGCAGCCTCGCCTAGCCCACTGACGAAACTCGCTAGCGTACTGAAGTGCGGTTGCGTGTCACCCGACAGTGCGATGAAGCGCACGTTGTCTCGGCACGCGGCCTCCATCTCGCGCGAGCTCACGATCCCGTGCGAATAGGCCAGCAGCACGATCTTCAGCAACACCCGCGGCTCGTAGGCCGAGGCTCCGACTTCATCGTTGCGATAGCGCGACTCGATTTCGGAGAGATCGATCGCGTGATCGAAGAGGAAGCTGCTTCGATAGATCCACTGGCAAGAAGCGCGGACTGTAATCGACGGGCTTGAAGTGCGGCATCGTGCGTGCTCTCGAACAACGGCGATACCGTGATGATGACAACGGGTTATCCGCTCGACAAGGGGGAAGGGGGGTTTTTATACAGCCTCAACGCTCGCGTTAACCTGCCGCCGACGCGCGAAGCAACGAGGGAACCCAACAGCGCAGCCGTTGGGCGGTCAGGTGCAAGGCGCTGTTAGAGCGCAATACTCAATCACCTCCGTTGCGGCCCCCATCCCCTCCGTCACCATCACCACTCCCGGAGTCGGAACCAGCATCACCTGCGGCTTCATAACGACCCCTACCGATCCTGTTTCCCAGTAAGCTGAAATAGAACCAACCGATGAACGCTCCCACTGCAGCGCAGCAGGCGATGAGGATTCCCCAAGTAACAGCGGGGTTCTTCCATTCGCGGAAGTGCGGTCCACCAATGACCATACCAGCGACGATTCCTAGGAACAGCCCACCCCAGAGGCCGTATGAGCTGTAGCGCCAAATCGTCTGTAGCCTATCTTCCCGCGACATCGCGTGCCTCCTCATGCGCTCTAACGTTTGACGGTCAAATTCATTAGTGGGTTAGACCGCATCGAACCTTACGACCGTTGCAAGCTTGGCAACCTCACCAAGCGACCGCCCAAGCCCGTCGATGCCAGGGAAAAGGCTATGGGCAGCGATATTCATCGCGCGTAGTTTACGAAGAAACTCCAGCTTGAGATTCGGTGGGATGATCCACTTTTCGAAGAACATCTTCTGGGACGCCTTTCTTTTGGCCTCTTCGCATTGTTCGGCAATGAGCCGATCGTGGGCACCAAGGACGTTGACGCTGAAACTGAAGTAGCCTTGTTGCGCGACGAATCGATCGCTCTTTTTCAAAGGCTCCCAAAACAACAAAGCCTGACTCGCCTGTGGATCCTTAAGCTGGTCATTGTTCACGCCCGCCCCTGAGAATGCTTCCGCGAAGGCCCTCGACGCTGTCGGCGAATGAACGACGAAAACCGCACCGGCTTTTTCAGGTTCCTGTTCTATAGCAAAGTATGCGGCAACATACGGAGATCGTGTCCAATCGAGAAGGCGAGTTGGAGCATGATGATGCTGCATCAGTGCCCACCACTCAGGAAGCGCTGGCTGCGGGAACGAGTTGGGTAGGACGGCAGCCGAAAGATGAAGATGCGCTTGTGCGCGAAACTCTTCCAGGGATATACGTTCTACGGCGAGCGCGTCCGCTGCGGTGACATTTGCAGGAAACAACCTGAGTAGTGACGGAGAGAGTGCCCATGCTTCATCCGCTTGCCCGCGCATCACATACGGTGCATCGTGCGGGCGCGCGAAGATTAGCCGATCGGCGATTGAGGAGAATCGCTGCCAGCTGTCGATCTCGATCGTGGGCCAGGCCATGTTTGTCAGGTATCGAAGCGCGCCGAGTAAACCTCCGCTCCAACAGAAATAGATGTCCCAAATTATGTCAGAGAAAACGAAACTGGAGCCTTATACTCGATGGCAGTAGCATATCTCTCGGTTTCTCGCTTCTCTCGAATTTAGTACAGCCGAAACTCTTCCTGAGGCAGCACAGCGGCGCGCGGGCGCCAGAGCTGCTTGACCGGATGCAATCGGAAATTCTTTTGTGCGTCGAAGTTGCAAATTCCACTCACATTGTTGCTCTTAACCGGAGGCGTGATGTCATCAACTCTGTTGCAGTGTCAATATCGACGTTGCTGCCGGTGATGGTGGCGACCACCGTTTTATCTCTAGCGTCGTAACGCCCGCTGAGGATCGCCGCCAGCGCGATTGCGCCGCTAGGCTCGACTACTACGCCAAACTCCCGGAAAGCCGTTGCCATCGCTTCGACCGCCTCGTCATCGGTGACAGCGACCGCGCCGCTCACCAGCCGGCGGTTGATTGCGAATGAGAGCAGCCCGGGCGTCTCCACCAAAAGTGCATCGCAAATGGAACGCGCGCCGGATTCATTCGACACCCTCTCGCCGGCCGCCAGCGAGCGCCCAGTATCGTCGAAACCGACTGGTTCGACCGCGATGACGGCGGTCTCCGGCGACAACGCTTCGAGCGCGAGCGCGCATCCCGCAGTCAAGCCGCCGCCAGAGCAGCAGACGAGCAACGCATCGAGGCGTGCACCCATTGCATCTGCCTGCATAGCAATCTCACGCCCGAGGGTTCCGGCACCCGCGATGATGCGGCGATCCTCGTATGGCGGCACCAGCACGAGACCGCGCTCGATTGCAACTTTTTCGCCGATCGCGACGCGGTCTTCCCGATAGCGGTCGTAGAGCACAACCTCGGCGCCGAAGGCTTTGGTCTTCACGATCTTGGCTTGGGGCGCGTCGGCCGGCATGACAATGACAGCGGTAGTTCCGAGCAAACGGGCTGCCGCCGCCACCGCCTGACCATGGTTACCCGATGAATACGCAACCACACCGTTGCTGCGTTCGTTATCCGAGAGCTGTGCCATGCGGTTGTAGGCGCCCCGAATCTTGAACGAACCGGTCCGCTGCAGCCCTTCCGCCTTGACCAGCACGCGGCCGCCGACACGTTCGTTGACGACCGGCGAATCGAGAAGCGGTGTCACGATCGCGACCGGCGCGATGCAGAGCGCCGCAGCCTCAATCTCGCTAAACACGGGCGGCGACATTCCCCAGTTGTCGTTAGTCATGGATGCTGGTGGCGCAACTTAAATGAACCGAGGTTGCATTATCGCGCAGTCTCTCGACCGCAATGTCCGCCACGACCGCAAAGATACGCAACGCGCGGGCGCTTGTACTTGTGTATCGCCGCGGAACGTATCGGACAACTAAGGGGACCGCTTCGCTATAATCCTCGAAAAAGGGGTCGTTTGCGCAAGCTCAAACTTTCAACCGTACCAATATGGGAACTCGCGGCGATTCTCGTCGGCGCTGTCTTGGTACTCATCGCGGGATTCTGGGCGGCGGCGCAGTTCATTCGTCCCGCCCCGCCGGACAAGCTCACGATCACGACTGGCGCTGACGGCGGCGCGTATTATTTTTTCGCCGAGCACTACAAGAAAATTCTTGCGCGCGACGACATCACGCTCGAAATCCTCATCTCCGCCGGGTCGCTGGAAAATCTTGCGCGGCTCACTTCGCCCGAAGCCCAGGCCGATCTGGGTTTCGTGCAGAGCGGCGTTTCCACCTCAGAAGATTCGCCGGGGCTGGTTTCGCTGGGCAGCGTAGCGTACGAGCCGCTTTGGGTTTTTTATCGGACGGGCAAAACCACCCCGGCGCTCCGCACCACCCCTCCTTCAGCCAAGGAGGGGAAACTGCCCACCCCGGCGCCACGCGCCACTCCTCCTCGGGAAGGAGGGGAAGCACCCAAAATTACGCGCCTCTCGCAACTGCTCGGTAAGAAACTCGCGATCGGCACAGAAGGCAGCGGCACGCGCAAACTCGCGCTTGAGCTTCTCGCGTTGAATTCCGCTGATGAAAATCCAAACCATCGGATCGCGCTCGGCGGTTGGGACGCGGCGCGAGCATTGAACCTGGGCGAAGTCGACGCGGCGTTTTTCGTCGCGTCATTCGAGTCGCCGATGATCCAGCAACTCTTGGAATTGGAAAACATTTCGCTCATGAGCTTCGAGCTCGCCGAATCGTACACGCGAAAGATCCGTTCGCTTTACAAGCTCACCTTGCCGCAAGGCGTCGTGGATTTCACCAAGAACATTCCTCCCGCCAACACCACGCTAATCGCGCCGGCTTCGACCCTGATCGCGCGCGAAGATTTGCACCCCGCGCTCATGTATCTCATCTTGGAAGCCGCGGCTGAAGTGCACGGCAAACCGGGCGTGTTCAGCGAGAAAGGCGAATTTCCCGCACCGAAAGACAGCAACTTTCCGCTGAGCGACGAAGCGCAGCGCTTCTACAAATCGGGTACGCCGTTTCTGCAGCGCTATCTGCCGTTCTGGATCGCCAACTTCATCACGCGAATGGCCGTGCTGCTCGTTCCGATTGTGACCTTGCTCATTCCGCTTTTCAAAGTCGTGCCGCTCATTTACTCGTGGCGAATTCGAAGTCGCTTGTATCGTTGGTATGGCGAGCTGCGTTTTCTCGAGGACGATGTGGTAAACAGTTCGGATACCGCGCGGCACGAGGAATTTGAGGAGAGGCTCGATCGGATCGAAGACGCGGTTAACCACCTACCTACACCCCCGGCGTACGCCGACCGGCACTACATCCTCAAACAGCACGTGGATTTTGTCCGCGAAAAAATCGGGCGGCGCGTCGCGCCCTAGGTCGGCATCGGGTCCGCCGCGGCGAGCGCAATCCAGCCGCGAACGATGCGGTAAAGCACCCAGAATCCGGTGACAACGACGAGGATCCACGCAACGGGAATGCCGATGATGGTCACGACGAGAACGCCGGCGATGACGAGCCAAAGCAGAGCAAACCAGAACGTTCGAAGCTGCCAGCCGAAATGCGAATCGAGATACGTTCCGCGAACGTCGCCGCGCTTTATGTAGTTCAGGATAACGGCGATGATCGAGGGCCAGCCGGTCAGGAACGCGGTCACGATCAAGGTCGAACTGATGATTCCCATGATCGCGGAAAACGCGTGCAGGCCATACATGAGGTGCGTGAGACGCACCATTCCTTCGCTCGGGACCACTCGGGAAAGTTCGATGTCAGCCATTTTTCTTCTGCCCCAATGTTAACAAAAATTCTGGAGCATGACTAAGCAGCGAATCGCTCTCGCGCTTCTTCTGCTTTTTGTGGGACTCGGCGCGTGGGCGTTCTGGCTCGAACCCGCTTCGCTCGAAGTGAAGGAGCATACGCTGGAAATTCCGCGCTGGCCGCGCGCGCTCGATGGACTGCGCATCGCCGTGCTCGCCGACCTTCACGTGGGTTCGCCTTTCAACGGTGTCGCCAAATTAGAAAAGATCGTCGCGGCGACGAATGAAGCAAAACCCGATCTCATTGTCATTCCCGGCGATGTCATGATTCAAGAAGTGTTTGGCGGCGAGCAAGTTCCGCCTGAAGAAATCGCCTCGCATTTGGCTTTACTCAAAGCGCCGCTCGGCGTTTTTGCCACCCTCGGCAATCACGACTGGTGGTTCGACGCGAAGAGAGTCGGCGCGAGCCTCGGTGAGCGCGGCATCAAAGTGCTCGAAGACGCGAATGTCGAAATCAATCGCGGCAAGCATTCTTTCTGGCTCGCCGGTATCGGTGATTTCTGGGAAGGTAAACACGACGTCGCCAAAGCGCTCGCAAATATTCCTTTCTACGCGCCGATTATCGCGATAACTCACAATCCCGATGTGTTTCCGCTTATTCCCGACCATGTTAGCGTGACGATCGCGGGACATACGCACGGCGGGCAGGTTTGGCTACCGGTGATTGGCCGTCCCATTGTTCCGTCGGACTACGGACAGCGCTACGCGGCGAACCACATCGTCGAAAACGCGCGGCATCTTTTTGTCGGGACGGGACTCGGAACGAGCATCGTGCCGGTGCGTTTTCTCGTGCCGCCCGAGATCAGTATTGTGAAACTCGTTTCTAGGTAACCGGCTGCAATACTGCGGCGCCGCGAATCTTGCCCTGACGAAGTCGGGACAAAGCTGCATTCGCGTCTTCAAGAGCAAAGCACTCAACTTCCGTTTTCACCGGGACGCGCGGCGCGATCGCGAAAAACGCCTCGCCATCGCGGCGAGTGAGATTCGCGACCGATTTGATCTCGCGCTCTCCCCAAAGCAGCGAATAGGGAAAAGCCGGAACGTCGCTCATGTGAATTCCCGCGCAGATGACCCGCCCACCTTTGATGACGACCTTGAGCGCCGCCGGAACGAGCGCGCCGACCGGCGCAAAAATGATCGCGGCATCGAGAGCTTCGGGCGGGATTGACTGGGAATCTCCGGCCCACACGGCGCCGAGCTCGAGCGCAAAGCGTTGTCGGTCCACGTCCCCCGGCCGGGTAAAAGCATAGACTTCGCGGCCGTCAAATTTCGCCACCTGAGTGATGATGTGCGCAGCCACGCCAAATCCATAGAGGCCGACGCGCTTTGCCTCGCCCGCGAAAGAGAGCGCGCGATAGCCGATCAAGCCGGCACACAGAAGCGGCGCCGCGTGCGAGTCGGAATACGAATCCGGAATCGCGAAACAATAACGCTCATCGGCGAGCGCGTATTCCGCGTAGCCGCCGTGAACGTGATAGCCGGTAAATCGCGCGTGGTCGCACAGGTTTTCCTGTCCGCTTGCGCAATAGCGGCAAACACCGCACGTGGATGCGAGCCACGGTACTCCCACTCGCTGCCCAATTGGAAACCGCTTCGCCGCCTTACCCGCCGCAATGACTTCGCCTACGATCTCGTGACCGGGAATGATCGGAAGACGCTCCGCCCTGAGATCGCCGTCGGCGATGTGCAGATCGGTGCGGCATACGCCGCACGCGAGAATTCGCAGCAAAACTTGAGTTGCATCGGGTGAAGGTACGGGAAGCTCCAGGAGTTTTAGAGCTTCTCCAGGAGCGGAGAGGACCATGGTGCGCAAGTTCTGCGTCCCTCCTTACGGCGCGCTGTTCCGCTGCAAAAACTCGATGATCTTGTCGACGGCGAGACGCGGCGTCGCGACCGTGCGATTCGAAGAAACGACGCCGACCCATGCCAAGTGTTTCTTCATGCGCTCGACGACTTCGGGCCATTCGCGCGCGCTGTGCCCTTTTGGATCGGGAAGCGTGTGGCATTGCGAACACGCTGCACTGAACGCGCGTCCCTCCGGTGTGTCGAGGTCGGCGTAACGCGCGGGCTCGATCGGCTGCTGGCCGTGACGCTGCAAGTACGAATTCAACTCGGCGACCTCATCGTCATCCGGCGCCTCGACACCTCGCATCAAGTCTTTCATTTGCTCGCCGAGATTACCTTCGCCGCGCATGCGTCGCACCATCCGATCGACGACGTGCGGCCAGTGCTTGGGCGAGTGCATTCTTGGATCCGGAAGATAGTGGCATTGCACGCAGTAGCGCTCGAGCAGTTTCGCGCCTTGGGATCCGGCTTGCGGCAGGTCAGCGGAAGTAGGGCCGGGAGGCAGAATGCGCTTCAACATTCTGCCGTGCTCGCTTTCCTCCCATTGCTGCACGGCATACGCCGGCGCGCTGAAGAAAAGCGCCAGCGCAACCACACACCACCTCATTTCGCGCCGCCGACGAATATCAGCAACTCACATGCGTATTGATGACCCTTCGCCCGCGCGAGCGAAAGCGGCGTCGCGCCATCGTTCGCGCGGACGTTGGCCTTGGCGCCGCGCTTCAACAGAAGCTCAACAATTTTGGGATCGCCGATTTCGGCGGCTTCGTGCAGCGGGGTGCGCCCGGTGAACGGCGCCATGGTATTGATTTCCGCGCCGCAAGCGAGGAGCGGCGCCAAAATGTCGAACTGGCGTGAAACGATTGCCTTATGTAAAGCGGTCAATCCATCGGCGCCGCCAAGATTCACATTCGCGCCCTTCTCGACCAGGAACTTGACGACCGCGGCGTGGCCGCGATTGGCCGCCAGCAGAAGCGGCGTTGCGCCGCCCGTGGTTTTCGCTTCGATCTTCGCGCCCTTTTCCAGAAGCACACCGACCACGCGCTTACAGCCGTTGAACGCACCCCAGTGCAACGGGGTATAGCCGCCGTCGTCGCTCGCGAGCGGATCGGCGCCGCAATTGAGCAACAGCAAAGCGAGTCCTTCGTGACGGTTCTGCAATGCGACCATGAGCGGCGTCCACCCGCCTTCGCCTTTGACGTTGACGTCGACGGCGGTCAGGAGCTTGATCGAAGTCAAATCTCCAGCGACGATCGCTTTGAAAAAGCGTTTTTCCAACGACTCGACGGGCAACTTTTTTTGCGCGCCGCGCGCGTGCTCGAGTTCCCAAATCTCGGTCTCCTCCTCGCGCTTGCGCCCGGTCACCCGGTCGTGCAGATTGCTCAAGAAGAATATTTCCTGGACGACCTCCGGCGGAAACCCCTTGCGGCCACCGCGCTTGTCCACCAGAAGCTCTTCGAAGTAGGGATCCAATTCGGGCAGCTCCCATAGCGCGGCGATGCGTTTGAGGATGCGCGGGAACTGCCGTTCGAGCGCGACGGGATACCTGTCTTCCATGCCCTTCAGGATCGCGAGAATTTTCGGATTCTGCATGTTTCTCCGCGCATCTGGCCTGGAACAATTATCGCTGAAAGCCTTCGTTCGAGGTAGCATCTGGACGCACGATCTCAAGACGGAGCGTCCAAGATGAATTCACCTCAACGTTACGACGCTATCATCATCGGCAGCGGACAATCCGGCAAGCCGTTGTCGCTTGCCCTGGCGAAGGCGGGCTGGAAAACCGCGTTGATCGAGCGCGCGTATGTCGGCGGCACATGCATCAACTATGGCTGCACGCCGACGAAGACGATGGTGGCGAGCGCACGTACCGCGTATCTCGCTCGGCGCGCGGCCGATTACGGAGTCAATGTGGGAGAAGTTGCGGTCGACCTGGCGAAGGTCACCGAACGCAAACGCAAGATCGTCGAAAGCTTTCGCGAAGGTGGTCGAAAAAGCCTGGAAAAGGCGGCGAACCTCGAACTCATCTTTGGCGAGGCGAGCTTCACGGACAAAGAGCGCGTGCATGTTGTTCTCGACGATGGAAGCGAGCGCGAGCTTGGCGCGAAAACAATCATCCTCAACACTGGCGGCCGTCCAGCGCTGCCGCCGATTCCCGGGCTCGATACCGCTCCGGTCTGCGATTCGACCAGCATCATGGAATTGACCCGCCTTCCCGAACATCTACTCGTGCTGGGCGGGGGCTATATCGCGCTTGAGTTCGGCCAGATGTTTCGCCGTTTCGGCGCCAAAGTAAGCATGGTCGAGCGCTCCTCGCATCTCGTCTCGCGCGAAGATCCCGACATTTCGGAAGAAGTCGAAAAAATTCTGCGCGAGGATGGAATCGAGATTCATCTCAACACGCAAGCGACGCGTATCGACACGACAGGCGAGGGCAAAATTCAAATGGCCGTGCGCGGCGGCGAGCGTGAGTTCGCGCTGACCGGATCGCATCTCCTTGCCGCCGTGGGTCGCGCGCCCAACACCGAAGAACTCAACCTGAAAGCTGCGGGTGTCAAGACCGACGACAAGGGATACATCAAAACCAACGACAAGCTGGAAACCAACGTTTCGGGAATCTACGCCATCGGCGACGTCCACGGCGGCCCCGCTTTCACCCATATTTCCTACGATGATTACCGCGTGCTGAAAGAAAACTTGCTCAACGGCGGCAACGCGACCATCACCGATCGGTTGGTGCCGAACACGGTGTTCATCGACCCGCAACTCGCGTCAGTGGGGCTGACCGAAACCGAAGCGAAGAAGCAGAAGCGAAATATTCGGGTCGCCAAGCTGCCAATGAGCCATGTCGCGCGGGCGCTCGAAACCTCGGAAACGCGCGGCTTCATGAAAGCGATCGTGGACGCGGACACGGGGCAGATTCTCGGCTGCACGATTCTCGGCATCGAAGGCGGGGAAATCATGTCCATGCTGCAAATCGCGATGATGGGCAAGATTCACTACACCAAAATCAAGGAGGCGATTTTTGCCCATCCGACTTTGGCCGAATCGCTGAACAATCTTTTTCTCACGCTTGATTGATGCGGCCGCGCAAGAGCGCACTAATTCGTCATTCCGGCCACGCGGGCAGCGCGCGAGCTGGAATCCAGAAGTGTGAGCGTCTCAACTCACTCAGCCGCGGGCGTCGGCAGTACGGGAATCAATGAACGATCTCGCCTCCTGGACCGAGTACACACGTTTTTTGATTGCGCTCATCGCGGTGCTCGATCCTTTTCTCGCGGTGCCGGTTTTCCTGAGCCTAACTGCTTCTAGAAGCGACGGCGAGCGACGAAAAATCGCGCGTGGCACGGCACTGGCTGTATTCGCCGTTCTCCTGCTCTCGGCGTTGGGCGGCGAAGCATTGATCAATCTGATGGGGGCCAGTCTTGGTTCATTTCGCGTCGGCGGCGGATTGATCCTGCTGCTGATGGCGTTGGCGATGCTGAACGCGCAACCTGGCGGGGTTCGCCAGAGCGAGGAGGAAGCCCAGGATCTGCAACAGCATCGCCACGACAGCGGCGGGATAGTCCCTCTCGCGGTGCCTTTGCTCGCGGGGCCGGGAGCAATCAGCACGGTGATCATCGCCACCCATAACGCTTCCCTTGGACATCAAGCAGTGATCATCGGCGGCGTTTTGCTGGTGTGTTTTCTGGTCTGGCTAACGCTGCTGCTCGCCATTCCCATCGGCAGGAAGTTGGGAATGACCGGACTCAACATCGCAAGCCGCCTGCTGGGACTGATGCTCGCGGCGATCGCGATCGAAACCATGGCGGCTGGGCTGAAACAACTCTTCCCCGCGCTTAGCGGCTCTTGAGGGCAGACGTGACAAACGGACAAAAGCGCTGCCCGTCTTGCGGAGAGTCTTTTACGTGCGACTATGAACGAGGCAAGGAATGCTGGTGCGCGAAAAAACTTCCCGCGATCATGCCCATGAAAAATTTGGAGCGAGGATGTTACTGCGAGAAATGCCTGGAGCGTGAAGTGCGGGACGCGCAAGACCAGCGCTCATAAGAGAACGCGCCTTCAGTTGTCGATCTCGCGCTGTTAACGGTCTTCCGGTTCACCAAAACGACTTCGAATTCGTCGAGCAAGCCTGGTCGATTGCTCATCGTACTCGTTGCAGTACGACTCGATCTGGATGGCTCCGATATCGGTGACGCCGTCTTTCTTGAGAAATTCCGCAAGCAGATCGACCACCTCATTCCCGTAGCCTTGACCCCGAAACTTTGAATCAATCCACCAAGCCGGTGAGGCGACTGGACGACCCGGGGCCTGCGCCAGGGCGATCGGCAGGTTCAGCTCCTTGTGGATATATGCGTAGAGGAAACGCTCGTACTTGTTCCAGACTTGGAGAGGCCCTTTGTCGTTTCTGTGTTCAGGGACAGCGAGTCTTTCATCCAGGTACCGGCGTTGTTCGTCGGACAACTGATTCTTAGGAACGATCAGAAGACGTTTAGACATGAGAGACCTACTAATAGGCGACAGATATTTTTGGCCAGTGTCGTCTTAGGTTGCGGCGCCGTCAAGCAAGTTCCAAGCTTGCCATCAGAGCATGCGGGTCTTGTCGCCCTGAGCAAAACCGATAAGTGGCGGGCGCACGCCTTTTCCGAGTCCGATCACTTTGAACAATTCGCCCATCTCGGACGGCGACAAGAGCTTTTGCGCACCGGCGGCCAGCGGCAGGTACTCGGCGACGTTTTCCGGCGACTCTTGAGCCAGGAGTTCGGTGATTCCGCAGTTGATTAGGAAATTCGCCTGAGTTGTGTAGCCCAGCAGTTCGAGTCCGCAAGCCGTACCCGCCCGCGCCGCCGCGCTGAAATTGACGTGGCTGGTGATGTCTCGGAGGCCGGGAAGATGAAACGGATCGTCGTGAGCGCGATGTTTGTAATGGCACATCAGCGTCCCGCTCGAGCGCTGAGGGTGATAGTACTCGGCTTCGCCGAAGCCATAGTCGATGAACAGGAGGGCGCCGCGATCGAGAATCTGGCCGAGGGTTGCGACCAGCGCGGGAACGGCGAGCGAGATTTCGCTGACGTAGTCCGGCTCGACCGGCAGCCGGGTCGCCGCTTTAAAAAGCGCGCCTTCGCGAAGCGGCTTCTCGCGCCAGACGAAACGATCATCTTCGAGCGCGACGCCGCGCTCGAAAATCCCCTTGGCTCGCCACGCAACGAGGTCAACCGGCATGGCGTCTAGCACTTCGTTGGCGAAGACGAGTCCAGTAAACCGTTCCGGCAACCGAACGAGCCACTCGAATCGTTCGGCGAGCGCGGGCGCGAGTCCCGCGATCAATTTCCTCTGACGCGCCGCGAGCGCAGCCGAGACTTCCACGATCTGATAGGTTGACGGCGTTTTGCCCAGGCGGTCGAGCTCGAGCATCAAGTCGAAAGCGAGCCGTCCCGAGCCCGCGCCAAATTCGAGAATGTCTCCGCCGCAGTCGTCGAGGACCTGCGCAACCTGTCTCGCGAGCGAACGGGCAAACAGCGTTGAGACTTCCGGGGCGGTGACAAAATCGCCTCCGAACCGCCCTTCGTAATAGCCTGATCCGGGAGAGTAGAGCGCCAGCTCCATGAATTGGGCAAAGCTCATCCAGCCGTCGCGGCGAATTTCCGCTTTGATGCGATCGGCCAAAGCGCGGCTTGCAACGGGTTCGTCGGGCATGGGGGCGGGGCAAATTCTTGTAAACTCTAGCGCAAAGAGGGTTTCCTGATTCAAACATGCAGCCCAAAAGCGTTTTAATCACGGGCGGCGCCAAGCGGGTCGGCGCGGCAATCTGCCGCCGGCTGCACGCGCAAGGCATGAATATCATGCTGCACTATCGCAGCTCGGCGAAAGAAGCCCGGGCGCTGGCTACCGAGTTTAATCGCGCGCGGGCCGAATCGGTCGCGCTCATTCAGGCCGATCTGCTCAAGATCGGCGCGCTTCCCAATCTGGTCAACGAAACGCTCAAAGCCTTCGGCGGACTCGATGTGCTGATCAACAACGCGTCGTCCTTCGCGCCGACCATCGTCGGCGATATCACCGAAAAGGTGTGGGACGATCTGATCGGTACGAACCTCAAGGCGCCCATGTTTCTTTCCCAGGCGGCGGCGCCGCAACTCAAGAAGAACCACGGCTGCATCGTCAACATCGTCGATATCCACGCCGAGCGGCCGATGAAAAATTATGTCGTCTATAGCGCCGCCAAGGGCGGCCTGGCTTCTCTCACGCGCTCGCTTGCGCGCGAGCTTGGTCCCGAAGTTCGGGTCAATGGCATCGCTCCCGGCGCGATTGTCTGGCCTGAGGACGCCGAATGGGCGGATGAGCTAGCTCGCCAGCGCATCATCAATCAGACGCTTCTCAAGCGAGTCGGCGACCCCGATGACATCGCCCGCGCGGCGCTGTTTCTCATCCTTGAGTCGCCGTACGTCACCGGTCAGGTCATCGCCGTGGACGGCGGGAGGAGTGTGAGTCTGTGAAAACAGGGGCCAGGGTTCAGGGGTCAGAAGACTTCCTGATCCCGGCTTTTTTTACACATCCCTTTCTGATTTTTACCGGCCCTCACCTGAATGCGACGGATAAGCCCTTGTGTTTTTTATTGTTCGTTTGGGCACGCCCCTTGCAGCCGATTACTCCGTCATAAGGCGAAGGAGCGAACCATGGCAAAGCGACCAAAGGGCGATCCGCCGAGCATCGAGCGGCCGATACGAGAACCCGAGCGCGTTCCGCACGATCCCACTCGTAAGCGCGAGCCCCCTCGCAAGCGCGATCCGGATGACAAGCGAAAAGCTGAAGACACTCTCGACATTCCAAACTACAAACCCGTTCCCGATCCTTCCAGGAGGTTTGGAAAACAGAATGACTGACAAGCCCAAACACAAACGCAACACCGCGTCGAGGGGGAATGAGAGTGCCTACGAGAAACGCACCATTTCGGACGAAGAGGCCGACCGGCGAGCCTGGGCGATCGTGAATAAACCGGATCAGAGCGCCAGGAAGTCAAGTTCGGGAAAGAGAGCGCGGCCGAAACGCAGTTACAACGAAGAGTAATTTGCCGCGCTGATGGATTGGGCTTCGCAGCTTCCCATTATCGGGGAAGTCGCATTGGCGATGCTGCTTGGCGGAGCGATCGGGATCGAACGCGAGATCGCCGACAAGCCTGCGGGTTTTCGCACCCATATGCTGGTCGCCGGAGCCGCGGCTTTGCTTGTGGGATTGAGTTCCGCCCTCGTGCTAAAATTCGGCGCGGATCCCTCCAACGATCTCTTGCGCTTCGATCCCATCCGGGTAGTCGAAGCCATTGTCACCGCAGTCGGTTTTTTGGGCGCCGGAACGATTTTCCGTCGCGGGGAGACTAATCACGTTGAGGGCTTGACGACCGCGGCGTCGATCTTGCTTGCCGCGGCGATTGGGATTGCGGTCGCATTGAGGCAGTTCGTGCTGGCGGTCGCGGTCACCATTCTGGTCTTATTGGTTTTACGAGGAATGCGAGTCGTAGAGAATTGGCTCGCCACCAAACACTAGGGGACAAGCATGAACAAACCGAAACCGAAAAGCATCAACCCCCAACCGCCGGCGGGGAACGCTCTCGATAGCGAGAAGTCCCGCAAGCCGCGAGCGCCCAAATCGTTCACTACAGGAGGCGATGCGGCGCAGCCGGCTTCGACCACGAACGAAGACGCGGGCGCGGAATGGCAGAATTTCCGAGGAGATTACCAAGAGGAGCCGTCGACTTCGACAACGAACGAAGACACGGGCTCGGCTGAAATCTCTCCGGAAGAGCGCCAACGCATGATCGAGGAGGCAGCGTACTACTGCGCCCAACGCCGGCAGGCGCAAGGCGGCGAGGGCACCGTCGATGATGACTGGGCCGAAGCCGAAGCGCAGATTGAGAGGATGCTCAAAGAGCGGCGCAATAAGAACTAGGGGCTAGGGTTCAGGGGCTAGGGACCAGGGGACCCCGAGGACGACTGGCGCGTCTCCCGAATGTTTCTACCGCTTGCCCCTAATCCCTGGCCCCTGTTCCCTGCTCTATTCTGGCGCTGTATACCGCTCCCTGATTTTGTCCTTCACGAGAGCGCGAGCTTCGATGGGAGCGAGATCGCGCGCCCCCTCGATTTCCTTAGCGAGATCGTCGTCTTTCAGCGCTTCGCGAAACCATTTCGCGTAATCGCCGCGCTGTAGGTGGTAATCCCAGGTTTCGTCGTCGAGACCGTCGGCGAGCTGCATGAAAATGCTCAAATTCTGCGCGCGCAAATTGAGCTTCTTGTCGGGGCCGGTGAAATAGAAACTGATTTCGGGCGCGAGCTCGCCCTCCATGTACTTGCGCGTATGACGTTTGCGCTCGACTTTAGGGGGCGTCGTTTTGACCCAGTAAGGAGCGCCACGCTCGCGCCGGTTCCAGACAAACGCGTCACCGGGGGAAAGATTGCGGGGCTTGAATTTGGGTGCGCGCGCGCCGATCGCCTTGGTGAAAGTTCGATACGTGTTTTCCGGCGCCTCGCCGATCGCGAGCACGATATCCATCGCTTTTAGCAGTTTGGGCGCGACGTGTTCGGGATGGACGGTGATGGCGATCAATCCCTGCAAGCCGCTCGGCAAATCTTCCTCGCGCGCGGACGGCAGCAGATGGTGGGCTTCGTCAATCAGCAACCAGTGCGGATGCCCAGTCTGGTCGCGAAGTTCCTGGAGCCGACGCAATAGCTTCTCGAAAAAACCCGGCCGGTGCTCAATCGAAATACCGATCAGATTGACGACCGCGTTCTGCCCCGGTTCCGAGAGAAGGTCAAGCACTTCATCCGGGTTCGGCGGGCGATTGTTGTCGCCCAGCACGACCAGGTTTTCCAGCTCGAGACTCGAATAATCGCCTTCGGGATCGATGATGCAATATTGATACTTCCGTTCGGCGAAGCGCTCGACGAGACCGGTCGCGAGCGTGGATTTGCCTCCGCCTGAAGTGCCGGTGATCAGAAGATTGACGCCATACGCGGGAAGGCCGGCTTCTTTTCCGTTTTCGCGCTGGCCGAGCGGAATCTGATTGCGCGACCCGTTGATGGGCGCGAGATCATCGGCAATCAGCGCCTCGATGAGTTCGACGACTCCACTGCCGTGATCTCCCGCCGTGACGTGGTCCGCATGCTTTTTGGTAATGGGAAGCGCGTTGGCCACCGCGACTGAGCATTCGCACAGAGTCAAAAAAGCGTGGTCATTTTCAGCGTCGCCGACTCCCACGGCGTTGTGCGGAGAAAGTTTGAGCTCGTCGAGCGCGGCGGCCAGGCCGCTCGCCTTATTGACTCCCGAGGGCAGCACCATCACGGCGCCCTTGTTGAAAATCACCTGCAATTCGAGTCCGAGATCGCGGATGACTTCGAAAGTCGCGACTTCGTGCGGCTCCCAAGTGGCGACGATGACCCGGCCTTGCGACACCGGGATGCCGTGGCTTTTCAGCGCTTCGGCAAATTCGCGCGGTGGCGCGTTGCCCAAAACTTTTTCTTGTCGCGTGGCCGGGCGGTAAAGCAGCGCGCCGTTTTCGGCGACGACGCGCTCGAACAACTCGATTTCGGGAAAAACTTCGAGCAATTGATCGAGCTCACGGCCGGTAACGAGGACGAGTTTGCGGCCGGATGCGCGAACACGCTTTAAAGCCTCGACCGTTTCCGGAGAGACCTTTCCGTCGGATGCGAGCGTTCCGTCGTAGTCACACGCAAGGACGTGGTAGCGCACAAAAAAGGACTGAGGACTGAGGTCCGAGGACCAAGTCGGGTTTACTCAGTCCTGCGTCCTCAGTCCTGCAGTTCAGATTTCCCAATAGGGCCTGGACCCGTAATACGAATGAATTTGCGACGCCCATTTGGTGTCGGCGAAGGGGGGCCAGTTGTCCTTGTCGAAACCGGGTGCGTTTTTCAGCGTCTCCTTGTCGACGTCGAGCACGAAGCACTTGTTCTCGGCGTCGAGTTCGAGTGAGTTCCATGGAATGGCGAAAAGCTTGTCGCCCATTCCCAGCATTCCGCCAAAAGATAAAACGGCGTAGCTGATTCGACCTGAGCTCATGTCGAGCATGACCTCTTCGATCTTGCCCAAATCTTGTCCTTCTGGATTTCTAACTTCGTCTCCGGTGATCGTTGAAGCGCTCAATACCTGCGGTCCGGGGCCATGATGTGTCATTTGGTTTCTCCTCGTGGTGGGTGTCTGGAAGGGCGAGCAAAAAACATTCCGCACGGAACTACCTTGATACCCTTGGATTTCGGCAGCGAAAGCGTGAAAAAAAGTTGTGCAGCAGCGCGTAAGTTTTACACACCGCCCCACTGGGCATCGTCATTCCGGCGAACGCCGGAATCCAGAGTGCTAGAGTTGTGGGCACCGGCCCCCGTATCGCGGTACGGGGGAAGTTTCGCCGGTGTGACGGATCAGAATCCTTTCGTTGGTTTATCGATTTACGCCACTCATATCGGCGTAGCGCGGCCCTGAAGTCGAGCCTTTCGGCGCCACCGCGTTGATCCTTTCAAGATCTTCTTTGCTCAATTTTATGTCGAGCGAGACGGTGTTCTCTTCGAGATATTTCACCCGCTTGGTGCCGGGAATCGGGACGATGTCGGGGCCTTGGGCGAGCAGCCAGGCGAGCGCCAACTGCGAAGGCGTCGCGTTTTTCTCGCGCGCGATCTCCTCGATTTTTCTGACGAGCCTCAGGTTCTTGTCGAAATTTTCGCCTTGAAAGCGCGGGCTGGTCCGCCGCCAATCGCCTTCGGGCAAATCTTCGAAGCGTCCGAAGCGGCCGCTCAAAAATCCGCGTCCCAGGGGGCTGTAGGCGACGAAGCCGATATTGAGCTCGCGAGTCGTTTTGAGAATTTCGTCTTCCGGTTCGCGCGCCCAAAGCGAATACTCGGTCTGCAGCGCGGTGATCGGATGCACGG
>JBOIGA010000036.1:0-18347 GCA_050741875.1 Burkholderiales bacterium | reverse complement strand
GCGGAGGCTTGACCGCTGGAGGTGACGAATCGAAAAAGGGAATCGTCCCCCTGCACCTATGGGGGAAGCGTGCGAACGTCCACCTCAAGATCAGCGACATCAGCGAGAAGATGGCAGCCAATATCCCGCCGGTCCTGCTCGATCTTCTGGAGATCGCCACCTACGTCTACTGCGCCGATCAAGCGACCACGCGAGGCGGGGGCAACGCGACATAGACGAGAGCGCACAGCTCTCCGCGAACAGTGACTTGGGATAGGGAGCAGCAGACCATGACAACGCACAACGCCGACAACGAACGGATCAAGCGCCGGTACTTCGCCTATCTGAAGGAAGCGAGGCGCCACAGCGAGCCGACGGTGGATGCGGTCGCGAAAGCTTTGGCTCGATTCGAGGCCGATACCAAGCACCGTGATTTCAGGTCGTTTCACTTCGAGCAGGCCATCGCATTCAAGAAGCACCTGACTGAGCAACGGGGGCAGCGGTCTGGGGAAAAGTTGAGCAAGGCGACCCTGAACGCCACCCTCGCCCACGTCAAAAGGTTCTTCCACTGGCTCGCGGGACAACCCGGCTACAAATCCCGACTTCAGTATTCCGACGCGGACTATTTCAATCTGTCGGAAAAAGACGTGCGCGTTGCGACGGCCAGGCGGGAACAGGTTTGGCCGACGCTGGAGCAGGTGAAACACGTCATCACCATGATGCCGGCCGAAAGCGAAATTCAACGCCGGGACCGTGCCCTCATCGCGTTCACGCTGCTAACCGGCGCACGGGATAGTGCCATTGCCTCAATGAAGCTGAAGCATGTGAATCTCGCCGCGGGCTGCGTCGAGCAAGATGCTCGCGAGGTTCAGACCAAGTTCAGCAAAACCTTCACCACCTATTTCTTTCCGGTGGGGGACGAGATTCGCCGGATCGTGGAGGAGTGGGTGACGTTTCTCCGGGCGGAACTTCTCTGGGGAAATGACGATCCGCTCTTTCCGGCAACGCGCATCGCGCTGGGGCCGTCTCGCCAGTTTGAAGCGGTCGGGCTGGAACGGGCTCACTGGAGCAGCGCCGCGCGCATCCGCACGATTTTTCACGACGCCTTTACCAATGCCGGCCTTCCGTACTTCAACCCGCACAGCTTTAGGAACACCCTCGTCCGGCTAGGTCAGAGCGTCTGTCAGACCCCTGAGGAATTCAAGGCGTGGAGCCGGGCATGACAAAGTGTTGACGACCTTTCTGAGCTACGGGCAGGTAGAGAGCCCGCGCCAGGGGGAGATCATCCGAGGTCTCGCGGCGCCGCAGCTTGCCACGCAGCCGGATGTCAGCGAGCTTGCGAAGGCGCTGGTGCGGGAGATGCGAGGGTCTGGAGTGGGGACGCTGGTCAAATGAACTGACGAAGCAAGAAACTTTGCTTCCGGGGAAACCGCTACAGATTCTGTCGAACTGGGATCGCACAGGTGAGATCGGCGAGGATGGGCCGGGCCTCGGCTACGTCGATCAGAGCCGGGTTCCACATCAAATACTGTTCGAGCCGGTACGCGAGAAGACGGGTGTTCCTTTCCTTGAACAAGAAGAGCACACCGTGCAGCGTCGTGCGGATATGCCTGAACTTCGCTGCGAGCTCATGGATGCGCTGCGGGTATTCCGGTCGATCCTCTTGGAACAAACCGAACACCTGTCTGCGATAGAGCTCCTCGACGCCCGGGTCACCGTGCGTTGCAAGCATGCAATCATCAACACCGATCGTTCCGA
This sequence comes from Burkholderiales bacterium, assembly GCA_050741875.1. Classification (GTDB taxonomy): domain Bacteria; phylum Pseudomonadota; class Gammaproteobacteria; order Burkholderiales; family JBOIGA01; genus JBOIGA01. The sequence continues at coordinate 16,610 of JBOIGA010000036.1, read as the reverse complement.
GGATGCTATTGGAGGCATCGACAACAACGATATTAACTGCGGCGGCGTCGGTCGGAAAGAATTTGATCGGCTTGCCGCTCTTGTCTTGAACCTTGCTAACTACCGTGTTTTGTACACGCAGGATTTCCTTCTGCTCATCGCGCCCACCGATGAAGAAACGATAGAAGCCCCAACTATGCAACTGCGCGTTGATCGACTCCGTGATCGACTGCGTCCGCTGCAAGAGTCGAAGTTCGAAGTACACGCTTGCGCCGTTTGGTATTTTTCGAAGGAAGTCGATGGAACTATTCTTCCGCGCGTCCTGGTGAACCTCATAGACTAAGGGAAGGCCCTGCGACTCGAACTGATAAGCGAAGTTGGCTTCAAGTACGAGGGCGAGGAAGTTGCTCTTGTCGTTGACGTTCGCGAGGCCCGACAGCAACTGCCCATATCGGCCAGTCCTGTGCAGGAAATCGAGTCTGAGCCACAAGTCGTCTGCTTCATCCAACGCCCATCGCTTGCCACCGGATCTGCGTATGGCGTCGATGAGGGCCTGCTTGTTCATACCAGGGAAGCGACCTCGTTGGAATTGTGCGTGGGCCTGGGAGCAGTAAGTGTCATTAGACCGCCATCTCGGTCTTGCCCGACAGACGAATATTCGCGCCGCGCTACGCCGCTGCGAATTGTTCGCCCCACCAATTGAACAACTGCACCCGCTGGGTGAACCGCTCGCCCCGGTCGTAGGCGCGGGCCGCCGCACGTTTCCGGAGTGATTTCCGCTCTGCCAGAACCCCTCGCCCCATAGGCTAGGCGCCGAAGGATGAACGGGGACTAATTCGGGGACTGTGCGGCAACACCCTCTCGGCATTAATGCGTGACTACTTGATTATATTGGTGGCCAGGGACGGAATTGAACCGCCGACACAAGGATTTTCAGTCCTCTGCTCTACCAACTGAGCTACCTGGCCATGCTTTTCGTTCTGCTACTACTGACAAAATCCTTGTTACAAGGATTTTAGTCTCGGCCGGGCCGTTCGGCCCTTAACTTGCTGCGCAAGTTAGCCTCATCCGAAACAAGCTTCGCGTGTTTTGGCTTCGGCATAACTATTAGCTTCGCGAATGTTAGCCTTCACCTAAAGAAGCTTCGCGTCTTGCCAGTCCTCTGTCTACCAACTGAGCTACCTGGCCTATCGTTGCTGCGATGGGGAAACTTCGGGAAGCGCGACATTAAAGACGCAAAGCAAAATCGAGTCAAGGTTACGCCGCATCCGCTCCCGCTTGCGTAATGAGATAGAGCTTGGCGACGATCAGGACGAATTCGAGCACGAGCACGAGAAACATTGTCAGAAACGGAATATGCTGGTCGGCGATAAATCGCGGCGCGAGGAAGCGCGTGGCTCTCATCGCGGGCGACGTGATCGCTTTGAACAAGTTGTAGACGAAGTTTTGATCGCGGCGTCTGCCCGCGAAAACATAAAGGATTCCTTGACCGAGCAGCGCATAGAGCGCGACTTCGTTTAGCGCTTTGAGGATGGTGACGATGAGGAGCATGGACTTTTTTCGGAGCTTAACACGCGGGCGTTTGACGAAACAAAAACCCCGCCGGAGCGGGGTTTTCAACTGGTTGGCGCTGACTGGATCCCGGATCGCGCCTTGCGCGTCCGGGATGACGCAACCATTTCCAATCGCTGAGGGGCGGAGCCCCTGAGCTCTTGGACGTTTGCGTCACATATCCATGCCGCCCATCCCGCCCATTCCGCCGCCGGGCATCATCGCGGATTTTTCTTCTGGATGTTCGGCGACCATGCAGTCGGTAGTCAGAATCAATCCGGCAACCGATGCAGCATTTTCCAAGGCTGCGCGAGCGACTTTGGTCGGATCGAGCACGCCCATCTCCACCATATCGCCATATTCGCCAGTCTGGGCGTTGAAGCCATAGTTGCCTTTGCCTTCGACGACCCTGTTAAGGACGACTGAAGCTTCGTCTCCGGTGTTGGCGACGATCTGGCGAAGCGGCTCTTCGAGCGCGCGGAGCACGATCTTGATTCCCGCTTCCTGATCGTCGTTCGTGCCTTTCAGGTTCTTGAGCGCCAAGCGAGCGCGCAGGAAAGCGACTCCGCCACCGGGCACAATCCCTTCTTCGACCGCGGCGCGCGTTGCGTGCAATGCATCTTCGACTCGGGCTTTTTTCTCCTTCATTTCGATTTCGGTCGCCGCGCCGACTTTGACGACCGCGACACCGCCGGCGAGCTTGGCCACCCGCTCCTGGAGTTTCTCCTTGTCGTAGTCGGAAGTCGCTTCTTCGATCTGCGCGCGAATCTGTTTGACCCGGCCTTCGATCGCTTTGCCTTCACCCGCGCCGTCGATGATCGTCGTGTTTTCCTTCGCTACTTCGATTCTTTTCGCCTGGCCCAAATCCTTGAGCGTGGCTTTTTCCAGCGACAGCCCGACTTCTTCGGCGATGACCGTGCCGCCCGTCAGAATCGCGATGTCTTCGAGCATCGCTTTACGGCGATCGCCGAATCCGGGAGCTTTCACTCCGCAGGTTTTCAAGATTCCGCGGATATTGTTGACGACCAAAGTCGCGAGCGCTTCGCCGTCGATGTCTTCGGCGACGATCAAAAGCGGCTTGCCGGCTTTTGCTACCTGCTCGAGCACGGGAAGCAGTTCGCGGATGTTGGAGATCTTTTTGTCGTGGAGAAGAATGTACGGAGTCTCCAGCATCGAAATCTGCTTCTCGGCATTGTTAATGAAGTAGGGGGAAAGATAACCCCGATCGAACTGCATTCCTTCGACGAGATCGAGCTCGTTCTGCAATCCCGAACCGTCCTCGACGGTGATCACGCCTTCCTTGCCAACTTTGTCCATCGCGTCGGCGATGATTTTGCCGATCGCTTCATCGGCGTTGGCCGAAATGCTTCCGACTTGCGCGATCTCCTTGCTGGTCGTGCAGGGCTTGGAAAGCTTCTTGAGTTCATCGATCGTCGCGCTGACGGCCTTGTCAATTCCGCGCTTTAAGTCCATCGGGTTCATTCCGGCGGCGACATACTTCATGCCTTCCTGGATGATTGACTGCGCCAGAACGGTCGCGGTCGTGGTGCCGTCGCCGGCGACGTCGGAGGTCTTGCTTGCGACCTCTTTCAACATCTGGGCGCCCATGTTTTCGAACTTGTCCCTGAGCTCGATTTCCTTCGCGACCGAAACGCCGTCCTTGGTGACGGTAGGCGCGCCGAAAGAGCGATCGAGAACGACGTTGCGACCTTTCGGGCCAAGGGTGATTTTGACCGCATCGGCGAGAGTGTTGACCCCCGATACCAGTTTGGCGCGGGCCGAGTCAGAAAATTTCAAATCTTTTGCAGCCATTGCTTTCTCCTATTACGAGTAATCGTTTCGCCGGTCTAGCCTTCGACGACGCCCATGATGTCTTCTTCGCGCATGACGAGGAGTTCCTCGCCCTGAACCTTGACGGTCTGCCCTGAATACTTGCCGAACAAGACCTTGTCGCCGACTTTGACGTCGAGCTTGCGGACTTCGCCGCTTTCCAGAATCTTGCCTTTGCCGACCGCCAGGATTTCACCCTGGTCGGGTTTTTCAGCGGCGGTGTCTGGGATCACGATGCCGGAAGCCGTCTTGCGCTCCTCTTCCAGCCGCTTGACAATTACGCGATCATGTAAGGGTCGAATCTTCATGCCTTTTCTCCTGAGTTGACAGAACTATTAGCACTCTTCAAAAAAGAGTGCTAATGATACATTTGCCGCGTCCGCATTTCAAGAGGAATCGTCTTTAAGTGACCAGTCACCTTTGGCACCCTTGCACCCAGATGAAGCGGCACGACTCAATGGCGGTTCCAACGATCGTTCGCGGGGAAGGAGTCTGGCTGTACGACGCCGAAGGGAAGGGTTATCTCGACGCAATCAGTTCGTGGTGGGTGAACTTGTTCGGGCATTGCAATCCTCGGATCAACTCGGCGATTCGGGACCAACTCGAAAAGCTCGAGCACGTCTTGCTTGCGGGAATTGCGCACGAACCCGCGATCGAGCTTTCGGAGCGCTTGTCGCGCCTCGCACCTCCCGGACTCGGTCATTGCTTCTATGCTTCCGACGGCGCTTGCGCGGTCGAGATCGCGCTCAAAATGAGCGCGCATTTCTGGCGCAACATGGGCAAACCGGAAAAAAACCGCTTCGTCTGTCTTGAAAACGCGTATCACGGCGAAACTCTCGGCGCGCTTTCGGTCACCGATGTCGCGCTTTTCAAAGAAGCGTATTCGCCGCTCGTACGCGAAAGCGATCGTATGCCGACTCCGGATTGGCGAGGGGGGGAGCCGGGTGAATCGCCGCACGAGTTTGCTCGGCGTTGCGCGCAGGCGCTCGATGATTATCTTTCCACGAACGCCGAGAAAGTCGCCGCTTTCATCGTCGAGCCGCTTGTCCAGTGCGCGGCGGGAATGGCGATGCACGACGCGGAGTATCTTCGGCTTGCGCGAGAAATGTGCACGCGGCACGAAGTGCATCTCATCGCCGACGAGATCGCGGTCGGTTTTGGCCGCACCGGAACGTTATTCGCCTGCGAGCACGCGGAAATCAGTCCGGATTTTCTTTGCTTGTCGAAAGGCCTCTCAGGGGGTTATCTGCCGCTATCCGTCGTGCTAACCTCCGATGCGATTTACGGCGCGTTCTACGACGACGATGTGCGCCGAGGATTTTTGCATTCGCATTCTTATTCCGGCAACCCGCTTGCCTGCCGGGCGGCCTTGGCGACTCTCGAAATTTTCGAGAAGGAAAACGTGCTCGAAGGCAATCGGCGCACTGCTGCGTACCTGAACGAAAAGTGTGAAGTTCTGCGCCGACACCCGCGCGTCAAAAACTTTCGCAACATAGGAATGATCTGGGCGTTCGAAGCCGGGCGCCTGGGTTCTCGCTTCTCCGAAAGAGCGCTCGCGCGAGGCCTTCTCTTGCGTCCGCTCGACAACACCGTTTACTTCATGCCCCCTTACGTCGTCACCAACGACGAGATTGATTTCCTCGTCGCCAATACCGCGAGTCTGCTCGATGAAATCTAGAATCCGCCTCGTCGCCGGCATTGGCTTCCTAGTCCTCTCGCTCGGCGCTCAAGCGCTTCCGCCGCCGGTCAAGCAAGCGATCCGCAGCGCGAAATTACCCGAATCGAGTGTGGCTATCTGGGCGCAGGAGGTGCACGCCAAAGACCCGCTCGTGTCGCACAACGCCCAGGTCGTAATGAACCCGGCTTCGGTCATGAAGCTCCTGACGACCTACGCAGGCCTCGATCTGCTGGGGCCTGCGTTCACCTGGAAAACCGAGGTTTACACCAAGGGCGAGAGGCAGGGCGACGCGCTCAACGGCGACCTGATGCTCAAGGGCTACGGCGATCCGAAATTTACGCTGGAGAATCTCTGGCTGCTGCTACGCAACCTGCGCGCGCGGGGACTCCGGGAAATTCGCGGCGACCTCGTCCTCGACCGCAGTTACTTTTCGCTCCCGTCTCACATTCCCGCCGATTTCGACGGGAAAGCCACGCGCCCCTACAACGTCGGACCCGATGCGCTGCTGCTCAATTTTCATACGGTCGAGCTGCAATTCCTGCCGAACGAGGAAAAGAACCTGGTTGGAATCGCCGCCTTGCCAATGCCCGCGGAGTTGCAGATCGTGAACCTGCTCACGCTCGACGGCGAAAGCTGCGGCGATTGGCGCGAAAAACTCGACGCCAATGTGAACGACGAAGGAGCCTCAGCGATCGCGGTTTTTCGGGGCAGTTACTCGGCCGATTGCGCGGAAAAAACCTATCGCATCGCAGTGCTCAATCAAAACACATACATCCTGGGAGTCTTTCGCCAGTTGTGGGAAGAGCTCGGTGGAACGCTTGTCGGGGGTGTCCGCGAAGAATCGTGGAGCTTTGGCTGGGACCTCCTCACCGAGATGGGGTCGCTGACCCTTGCCGAGGCGGTCCGCGACATCAACAAATTCAGCAACAACGTGATGGCGCGGCAACTCTTTCTGACGATCGGAGCGGAAGGCTTTGGCGCGAATGGCTCGTTGGAACTCTCCCGTGAAGCGATTGGCAACTGGCTCGCCAATAAGAGTCTAAATTTTCCTGAGCTTATTCTGGAAAACGGCTCGGGACTCTCGCGCAAGGAGCGGATCAGCGCGGCGCACATGGGAGCAATCCTGCTTTCGGCTTGGCGCAGTCCGCTCATGCCCGAGTTCATCGCTTCGCTTCCGCTCGCCGGGCTTGACGGAACGATGAAGCGGCGTCTGAACGGCTCGGGCATCGCCGGTCAGGCGCATCTCAAGACTGGTTCGCTCGAAGGCGTGAAGACCGTAGCAGGTTATGTCCTTGATCAAAAAGGCAGGCGAATTGCGGTCGTCTGCTTCGTCAACCACGCCAATTCGGCCAACGCGAAAATTGTTGAAGATGCACTGTTGCACTGGCTGCACAGTCGGCCGTGAACGCGGTTGCATTCAAGATGTCGAGGTCTATACTTCAGTCATAAAAAGCGTCAGGGGACAAAGATGAAACTCGTCGTTTTTCTGTCTTTCGCACTCGCCGCTTTGCCGGCGGCGGCAGCCGACTATCTGGGCGGCGATTCGCAGACGAGCGTCGGGCTCGGTTATCGAGCTTCGGGTGAAGGTTTGAAAGGCCAGCGTTCGTTCGGGCCGCGTTTCGGCGCCGAGTTGAACGATCCTGTTGAAAGTCCCGGCGCGAGCGGCCTCGGCGCGCCGCGAGGTTTTTCGTCGCGGGGACCCGGCGTCTCCGGAATTGGCGCCATGCCGCTCGGAGAAAACTTGTCGCTGTTCGGCCGGCTTGGGGTTGTGCAAGACGAACCGCGTTTGAGTCTCGGGCTGCCCCCAACCGGGAATGACGTCACTTACGGCCTGGGGCTCAAATATCAGCTCACCAGCGATGTCGGCCTTCGCTTCGAATGGCAAAGGTTCAACGGGGGATCCGACTTGAGCGACGACGACATTCTCTCGGGCGGTCTGCGCTTCAGCTTCTGAACAGGCCCAACTTGGAAAAGCCGGCCATGCCGGCTTTTCTTTTTTGTGCCTCAGCATTATGTAGTTCGTCTCGCGCTCATTGCAGTCAAAATGCCTTGCATGATCGCGAGAGGTGAGGGCGGGCAGCCAGGAACCGCGACATCCACGGGGATCACGTTCGATACGCGTCCGCAGCTCGCATAGCTCTCGCCGAAGATGCCGCCGGTACAGCCGCAATCGCCGAGCGCAACCACCAGTTTGGGCTCGGGCGTGGCCTCGTAAGTGCGTTTCAACGCCGTTTCCATGTGCCGCGAAACCGGGCCCGTCACAAGCAACATGTCTGCGTGGCGCGGGCTCGCGACGAACTTGATGCCGAGTCCTTCGAGGTTGTAGTAAGGATTGTTGAGCGCATTGATCTCGAGCTCGCAGCCGTTGCACGAGCCGGCGTCAACGTGGCGGATCGTCAGCGCGCCGCCGAAACGTTTGAGGACCTCGGCTTTGAACCGCTTACCGGCGACGCGCAGCGCTTGATCAGGTTGTGGCGGCGCCTCGGTCCTGATACCGGTCACCACGATCTGTTTCAGGATCTGATACATCAGGCGCTCTTCTCTTCAGGTCTTCTCATAAGTCGTGTCCCGAATAGCTTAAGTTGAATGATTTGTTGATCAGCGGAAAGTCCGGAACGATGTTGCCGAGCACCGCGCGCTCAAGCAGCGGCCAGTTCTGCCACGACGGGTCGTGCGGATGTAGGCGGCGGATTCGATTGTTGGCGCCGGTTTCGAGCGCGATCAGCACCTGGCCGCGCCATCCCTCCACCCAGCCGATGCCGAATGCGTTTTCGGGCGCATCAGGAACGGGCGCGGCGATGTCGCCGCCGGGGAGATCGGAAAGAACGAGACCGATCAGGCGCAGAGATTCCACGATCTCTTCGACGCGGACCGTTGCGCGCGCCGCGACATCGCCGCCTGTACGCACCGTCATTCGCACGCCCAGCCGGTCGTAGGGTGTGGGTGCGAACTGCACGCGCAAATCGCTGCCGATTCCGCTGGCGCGACCGGCGAGGCCGGTGAGTCCCAGTCTGCCGGCGACATCGGGCCGGATGCGGCCGCAGTCCACGAACCGGTCCTGCAAACCAGCATGCTCTACGTAGATTTCGCGCAGCAACGCGACAGTCCTGCCGATCTCTTCGATCTCGGAGCGAATGCAGGCGATCCCCTCGGCGCCGATGTCGCGCGCAACACCGCCCGGCACCACAGTGTCCATTAGATAACGATGGCCGAACAGCGCATCGCTGGTGCGCAGCCAGTCTTCCCGTAATCGCGAGAACTGGGCGAGGCCGAAGGCGAGCCCCGCATCGTTGCCCATGAACCCCAGATCCCACAAATGCTGGCCGACCCGCTCGCGCTCGAGCATGAGCGCGCGCAGCATGAGCGCGCGCGGCGGCGGAGTCACTCCGGTCACGCTCTCCACCGCCATCGCATAAGCCCACGCATAGGCGACGGTTGAGTCGCCCGAAACTCGCCCCGCAAGCTTGGCGCCTTGAGCGAGCGTCATTTGCTCGAAGCGCTTCTCGATGCCCTTGTGCTTGTAGCCGAGCCGCTCCTCCAGCCGCAGCACACCCTCGCCGACGATCGAGAAGCGGAAATGCCCCGGCTCGATCGTGCCCGCGTGCACCGGTCCGACCGGGATTTCGTGCACGCCTTTGCCACCCACCTGCACGAAAGGATAGCCATCGTCGCCGTTCGCAAATACCGTGCTGCCGTCGAACGATTTGCGCAAGGGGTACACCGTTTCCGGCCAGGCCGCGTGCCGCAGCCATTTGCGCTGATCGGGAGCACCCTCGGCTCGCAGGCCGAACAGATCGAAAACCGCGCGCTGCATCCGGTTTGCCGCGGGAAAGATGTCAGAGATGTCAGGAAAACTCTCGCCGGCAAGCGGCAGCGCAATCACCATCAGCCCGAGCTTCACGGAGAACGCGGCATGCACGGCGAATCCGTCTCCCCGATCGTTGTTGTCGGCGCCCCACAATGCGACCAACGAGCCGCCCTGATCGCGCACCTGCTGGCACACCGCGCGCCATTGCCGCGCCTCGACGCGCCCGTGCCACACCGGCATCGCGCCGGGCAGTTGCTTCAGTTCAATGTCGAAACCCTCAAGTTTCATTTAGCTTGAAGGAGTGAGGGATTGGGGACGAGGGGTCGAGGATTGATCAAACCCACAACGGACCCGTCTTTCGCTCCATCCTCAGTCCTCATTCCTCAGTCCTCAATCTTAACCAATAAGCCGCGCCGCCTGCCGATACCAGTCGGCGAGATACGGCGGAATGTAGAGCCCGAGCAGCAGCACGATCGCAAGGTGCGCGAACACCGGGATCAACGCGGGCGGATGCGGCAGGCGCTGCATGCTTGCTGTTCCAAACACCATCGGCTGCACCTTGCCGAAGATCGCCGCGAATGCGACGCCGAGCGCAGCGAGCAGGAATGGCGTCGCCCACGGCTGCTCGTGCATCGCGGCGGTGAGGATCATGAACTCGCTCGCGAACACGCCGAATGGCGGCATGCCGAGTATCGCGAGGCTGCCGAGCATCAATCCCCAGCCGATGGCCGGATTGCTGTCGATTAAGCCGCGGATGTCATCCATGATCTGCGTGCCCGACTTCTGCGCGGCGTGACCGACGGCGAAGAAAATCGCCGACTTGGTGAGCGAGTGCACCGTCATATGCAGCAGTGCGGCGAAAGTCGCGAGCGCGCCACCCATGCCGAATGCAAACGTCATCAGCCCCATGTGTTCGATCGAGGAGTAGGCGAACAGGCGCTTGATGTCCTTCTGGCGGGAGAGCAGGAATGCCGCGACTACCACCGACAGCAAGCCGAAGCCCATCATCAGGTTGCCGGCGAAATCCGTGCCGAGCGCGCCTTCGACCAGCACCTTGGAGCGCACCACCGCGTAGAGCGCGACGTTGAGAAGCAGCCCCGACAGCACCGCCGAAATCGGCGTCGGGCCTTCGGCGTGCGCGTCGGGCAGCCAGTTGTGCAGCGGCACGAGCCCGACCTTGGTGCCGTAGCCGACCAACAGGAATATGAACGCAATCCCCAGCACGGTGGGCTCAAGTTCGCCTTTCACCGCGTTCAAATGTGTCCACAACAACGCGGTGCCGCCCGGCCCCAGCACTTTTTCCGCGGCGAAATACAGCAAAATGGTGCCGAACAGCGCCTGCGCGATGCCGACGCCGCAGAGAATGAAGTATTTCCACGCAGCCTCGAGGCTCGCTGGCGTGCGATATAGGCTCACCAGCAGCACCGTGGTGAGTGTGGCCGCCTCCATTGCCACCCACAGGATGCCGACGTTGTTGGTGAGCAGCGCGAGCAACATGGTAAAGGTGAACAACTGAAACATGCCGTGGTAGAGCCGCAGTCGGTTGGGCGTCAGCTTGCCGCGGTGGAGCTCGATGCGCATATACGGCCGGCTGAACAGCGAAGTGGTGAACGCGACGAACGCCGTGAGCGCGACCAAGAACACGTTGAACGAATCAACAAAGAAAGTCTCGTCCCAGACTAGGATCGGTCCGTCGGCAATGATTCGCGCGGTGAGCGCCGTCGCCGCGAGGAAAGTGAGCAGGCTTATCCCGGAGTTGAGCTCGGGCGCGAAATTGCGATGCCCCCAGAATCCGAGCAGGATGCTGCCAGCGAACGGTACGCCCAATACGAAAAGGAGCTCCATCAGCGTTCCTTGAGTTTTTCCAGGTGATGGATGTCGAGGCTCTCGAAGGTTTCGCGGATGTGGAAGAAGAACACGCCGAAAATCAGCGTGCCGACCAGCACGTCGAGCGCGATGCCGAGCTCGACTACCATCGGCATGCCGTAGGTCGCGGAAGTCGCCGCGAAGAAGAGCCCATTTTCCATCGCCAGGAAGCCGATCACCTGCGACACCGCCTTGCGCCGTGTGATCATCATCAGGAACGAGAGCAGGATGCTGGCGGTGGCGATGCCAAGCGTGCTCTTGGTGACTGTGCCTGCGATCTGCGAAATCGGCGCGGCAAGGTTGAACGCGAAGATCACGACCACGATGCCGATCAGCATCGTCGCGGGAGTGTTGATGAGGGTCTCGACGTCCCAGCGCACGTTAAGCGCCCGGATCAGGCGGTGCAGGATCCACGGCAGCAGCACCACCTTGAGGGCGAGCGTCAACGCCGCTGAGTAATACAAGTGCGGCTGGCTGGTTGAATGAGCGACAACGAGCGTGCTCACGCCCAGCACGAAGCCTTGCAGCGCGAACAGATCGATGAGTGACAGGATGCGCCGCTGCGTGAGCATGGCGAACGCGAGCAGCAGCAATAGTGCGGCGAGCAGGTTGATGATCTGGCCGGAGAGCGGAAGCGAAGTCATCTCACGTTTCGAGCAGGAAGTGAGTGAGCATGCCAAGTGTGGCGAGGAGGAAGGCGGTGCCGAGAAATTCCGGCGCGCGGAAGATGCGCATCTTGGCCGACAGCGTTTCCAGCAGCGCCAGCCCGGCGCCGGCCGCGAGCAGCTTCAACGTGAACGCCGCCAGCGCGAGCGGCAGCGCCACCCAGTCGCCGGCCTCGGCGATTCCCCATGGCACGAACATCGCAATGCCGATCGCGATGTAGGCGGTGAGCTTCAGGCTCGCGGCCCATTCGACCAGCGCCAGGTGCCGCGCCGAATATTCGAGGATCATTGCCTCGTGAATCATCGTGAGCTCGAGGTGCGTGGACGGATTGTCTATCGGAATGCGCGCGTTCTCCGCGAGCAGCACCATCAGGAAGGCGACCGCCGCGAAAGCCATGCTTGCATAGATCACGAACTCGCGCTGGCCCAGCGTCTCGACGATGGTCGCGAGCGAAGTGGACTGGCTGATGAGCGAGGCGGTGAACAGCGTCATCAGCATCGCCGGCTCGGCCAGAAATCCGATCATCATCTCGCGGCGCGCGCCGAGTGTGCCAAACGAGGTGCCGACGTCCATTGCGGCGAGCGAGACAAAGACGCGCGCCAGCGCGAACAGCCCGACCAGCGCAATCACGTCCGCGACGGGGGCAAACGGCAATGCAGTCGCCAGCACCGGCACGATGCCGACCGCGAGCCACATGCAGCCGAACAGAATATAAGGCGTGGCGAGGAACAACGGCGAGGCGTTGTGCGCGACCACTGCGTCCTTGTGGAACAACTTGTTCAGCACCCTGTACGGCTGCCAGATTCCCGCTCCGCTCTTGTTCTGCAGCCAGGCGCGGCACTGGTTGACCCAGCCCAGCATGAGCGGCGCAATCAGCACCACCAGCACCGACTGCAGCACCTGGAAAATGATTCCGCCGGTAATGCTCATTGTGCAAACACCAGGAGCGCGATCAGCGTGAGGAAGCTGTACAGCAGGTACACCGAGATGCGCCCATGCTGCAGCTTGCCGATATGGCGGGACAAAAATTCGGTGAGGCGCGCGACCGGCAGATACATCGCAGACCAGTGCCGGTCCTCAACCGACTGTTTGAACACCGGCTTGGGATCGTTGGCCCTCGGAATTTCGCGCTCGATCAGGAACACCGGCGCAAAGATTTGGCGCACCGGCTGGCCGAAAGCGTCCGCCGAATCCTGCATGCGTGAAGTCTGCGCCGGGAAGCCGCAATCCCAGGGATCGGCGCGGCGCAGCCTTCCGTGATAAATATGGCGCACCGCGAGGTAAGTCAATCCGAATACCGCAGCAATCACCAGCAGGAATGTGACTGGGCTGTAGCTTGCCTGCGCGCCGGAGGTCGGCGCGAGCCAGAGCCAGCCCGGGGCCATCGCCGCCTCGTTCAAGCCAGAATTGGTGAGGGCGAGGCTGATTTGGTTGAGCTGACCGATCATGAACACTGGAAACAGCCCGAGCGCGAAGCAGGAAACGGTAAGCCACAGCATGCCGGCGCGCTCCCAGCCGCTGGCCTCGCGCGGTTTGACCGCGAACTGATGGCGGTGCTGGCCGAGGAAAGCGATGCCGTAGACCTTGACGAAGCACATGGCGGTCAATGCCCCGGAGAGCGCGAGTACTGCGGCGACGATCGGCACCAGGCTTCTCAGCACGCTGCTCTCCAAGAGCGGCGCCTGTAGCGCCGCCTGGAAAGTGAGCCACTCGGAGACGAAGCCGTTCAACGGCGGCAGCGCCGAGATTGCCAGCGCGCCGATCAAGAAATAGAGCGCGGTGTGCGGCATATAGCGGATCAGCCCGCCCATTTCGTTCAGGTTCCGAAGCCCGGTCGAATTGAGAATCGCGCCCGCGCCGAGGAACAGCAGACCCTTGAACACCGCGTGATTGAGCGTGTGATAAAGGCCGGCAATCAACCCGAGCGCGCCAGCCACCGGGTGGCCGCTGCCGAGAAACACCATCGAGAGCCCGATGCCGATCAGGATGATGCCGATGTTCTCGACCGAGTGGTAAGCGAGCAGGCGCTTGAGGTCGTGCTGCATCAGTGCGAACAGCACGCCGAACAGCGAGGTGGCCGCGCCGAAGAGCAGCACGGTCAATCCCCAATCCCAGCGGATTTCGCCGATGAGATCGTAGATCACTCGCACCATGCCGTAGATCGCCGTCTTCAGCATCACGCCGCTCATCAGCGCCGACACCGGCGAGGGCGCGGCCGGATGCGCTTCCGGCAGCCATACGTGCAGCGGCAGCATGCCGGCCTTGGCCCCGAAGCCGAAAAATGCGAGCAGGAAAGCCGCCGTGGCCCAGAAGCCGTTCAGTTCCGCGGCGCGCAGCGCCTCGAAAGTGTAATTGCCATGGCCACCGTGCAGCACGCCAAACGCCAGCAGGATGCTGAGCGCGCCCAGGTGCGCGACCAGTAGGTAGATAAAGCCCGCCTTGCGGTTCTGCTCGTCATGGTGCTCGGTAACGACGAGAAAATACGAGGAGAGCGCCATCGACTCCCAGGTGATCATGAAGAGATAGGCGTCGTCGGCGATCAGCACGAACGCCATGCTCGCGAGAAACACGTGGTATTGCAGGCAGAGCAAGCCGAGCACTTTGGCGTCGGTGTCGCGGAAATAGCCGGAAGCAAAGAGCGAAATGCCGAACAAGACCCCGCCCAGCAGCAGCAGGAAGAATCCCGACAACGCATCCACGCGCACGTGGAACGGCAAGTCTGGCAGGCCCGCCGGCAGAACCGCCGCGCTGGGCGGCGCGCCGATCGCCCACAGTCCGGTGGCTGCGAGCAGCAGCGACACCAGCGCCCCGGCGGGAAAAACGAAACCCGTTATAAGCTGCGGCTTGCGCAGGAATGCCAGCGCGCTTGCGCCCAGCCCGATCCAGATTACCGACAGCGTGACTGCTGCTTCGACGGGCTGCGGAAAAGAGAAGTCCATTTATGTTTGTTGGTGATTATGGCGGCGTAGCGCAATGGTCGCCGGCAGGCCCCAAGAAGCCGAAGGAAGCCATCCGGCACATGGCGCAATATCGCAGGCTGATCGGAAGCAAATCGGAGGAAGAGCGAGATCGAAGGCTTACAGCGAGGCGGACGAATCTCCGGAATGACATCGGCCTTAACCGGGCTTCCATGCCTCGTATGACTTTGGCAAAAACTGTACGCCTTCAGCCAACTCGGCGGTGAATCTCTCATCGAGTTGCACTTGGAGGTGACCGTCCTCGTCGAACTCGCATTTCTTTACACCAGCTGACCACCGCATGAAAGGGTATTCGTTACCAGGAGCAGCTAGATCGTCGCGATCGCTCTTTAACGTGCCCCGAAGATACTTCACGAGTGGCCAATGGCCGAGCGGCTTAGCGAACGATCCAGACAAAAGCTTATCTGTTGCCGTGCGTTCCAAACTCGCAAGCTCAAAAAATCGCTGCCCTTACATAGGTCGCCATTCGCGACCGGACCTGCTGTGAGATCTCCAGGATGTGATCAAAACCGAGGAAACCATGCTCAAACCCATCGCTGGCTTCCTTGGCTTGTTTGTAGCACTCGATATCTCCTTGAAGAATAAATTCGCGACGGATGGTTGCATCGAGCTTCCTGAGATCGACACCCAGTGAAGATGCGAGCGCGGTCGGTTCAGTAAGACAACGCTCGCGACATTCAGCGCGAAGTTTTACCTTCGTTAGCGCTTCAACCGCCATCCATAGGTGCGCGAGCGAGATCGTCGCATGCCCAAACTTCCAACTAACCAATGCAAGGTTGTACTGGTTCATGGCCCGTAATAGACGCTCGGCTTCTTTATTCCCTTTCAGCGCGTCTAGGAATGCGGATGTAAGGGACAGGTCGATTACACGACCGGTGTAAAGTACTGCCGTCTCAGGTGGCACATAAGATTGAAAGTATTCGCGTTGCTTCGCCCCCTTGGTGCTCTCGAACGCGACTTCCACTTCGGGTTCGCCAATCGCCGCATTAACAGTGGTTGCGATAATGGAGATTCCGGCCAATCCCGCGTTGGCAAACGGGCCGATTGCTCGCTCAAGATCTGGTGCGGTACCTCGAATCTCAATCCATAGATGCCCGGGAACAGTGACTTCGCCCGTGCGTTTCAACCAGCGTGACGTGTAACCGATGTTGACTGGACCGAGTTCCGTCGGGAATTTCTCGATGAGTAAATTTTCTCGCGGTCGGAATATAACGGCCGAAGGGCCCCTCATTACGACGCGAAATTCTCGAACAGAACTCAGATGTTCCCCCGACTTGCTGCTTGAGTCAGGTTCGGGCAGATGGTCAGGTCGCAACCTCGTAGGAGAACTGCGGGATCCCCGCACGCTCGGATGCGTGCTCGACGGTGATGGCGCAGACGTTGCCTTGTGAGTCCAGGTCGAGCACCGTGTTCTCGTCCAAGTCGCGCGTTTCAGCTACCGGCACTTCCTTGAACTCGATCAGTAGTGTATCGGTGTCTTCGAAATAACGAATTCTCATGGCACAAATCGACGATCGAAGAACGCATTGTGGACCGTTTCGCCGTCCGCAAGAAGCGGTCGCTTCGCTCTGCCAGCACGCTAATCTTGCGAGCCAAGTTTTTGGTGTCTGACCGTATTTTTTGCTCTCCATCATCACTAAGCTCTGCACCCTCACAGCTCGATTAAGACTTGCTCCGCGGCCACGCCAATCTGCGTGGCCACAGGTGTCCAGATATCTACGCCCTGAGCGTCGGTGTCGATACTCACCACAAGCGCGTAAAGCGCGCCCACTTGGCTCCGGTCGCGCTTCGGCTGGTCCTTCCACCAGCCGGACACAGGGTAGATGCCGATAACGCCACGGTCAGCCAAATCCGCCGCAGTTCCCACCCATATGTCGGAGTGGATAGAACCCTTGTTCCGCGCCTGTTCGCCAAGAAACCAAGCCGTGGAATCCACGCTTGCACTCGGCTTCTCCTCGTCTTCCTCAAGCGCTTGCTGGTTTAACCGCTTCCGAAAGTCATCGGTGCTTTCGGTCGGCGACTTCACATCGAACCGAAGAGCATGGGATGCGTATCTGTGCCGCCGTTTCCACCCTCGGCGCCCGGGGTTCGGCTCGATGAAGTACGAAAGCGTGACTCGCAAACGCACTGGCGTCTCCCCGAGCCCCTCGAGAATCTCCTTCGGCCACGGCAGCGCATGGAGATGCATCTCGCGCATCTTTCCGTCCTCAAACGGGTGGAACGTAGCCTGCAGGACCAGTGTTAACGAGTCGTT
>JBOIGA010000035.1:0-19250 GCA_050741875.1 Burkholderiales bacterium | reverse complement strand
GCGGTAGGTCTCGCGATCGCCCTTTCGGTCGGCTGGGACAATTTCAACGAGCTGCTGGCAGGCGCGTGCGAGATGGACGAGCATTTCGAAAACGCGCCGCTCGAACGCAACCTGCCGGTCATACTCGCGCTCCTCAACCTTTGGTATACGAACTTCTGGGGCGCGCAAAGCCGCGCGGTGCTTCCCTACGACCAGACGCTCTCGCGTTTTCCCGCGTACCTTCAGCAGTTGGAAATGGAGAGCAACGGCAAGCGGGTGACGCGCGACGGTGACAACGTGGACTACGTCACTTCGCCCGTCGTGTGGGGAGAACCCGGAACCAATGGCCAGCACGCTTTCTTCCAGTTGCTGCATCAGGGCGCCGTGTTCATCCCGGTCGATTTCATTTGCGCGGCGCAATGCCGAAACGATCTTGTTGGACATCAAGCGCTGCTCATCGCCAATTGTTTCGCGCAGTCCGAGGCGTTGATGCTGGGCAGGACGGCGGCTGAAACGCGCGAAGAACTGGGCGCGAAGGGGCTATCGGGGCAGGCGCTCGAAAAACTTTTGCCGCATAAGGTATTTCCCGGAAACCGTCCGAGCAACACACTCCTGTTCAAGCGTCTTACGCCGAAAACGCTCGGAAGTTTGATCGCGCTCTACGAACACAGAGTCTTCGTCGAGGGAGTGGTGCTTGACATCAACTCTTTCGATCAATGGGGGGTGGAACTGGGCAAGGAGCTCGCGAATCGCATCGTCGCCGATCTCGAAAGCGAAGCCGGCGCGCACGATTCATCGACAGAGGGACTCCTGCGCTATGTCAAGGCGAACCGGTAGTTGAACGTTTGAATTTTGGATTCAACATTCGACAATTTGAAATTTGAAACCAGAGGAGCCTAGTATGAACGAAGATACCTTTAACATGAGCATTCGCAAATTTCTCAAGACCGTAGGAGTCAAATCGCAGCACGAGATCGAGCAGGCGGTGCAGCGCGGTTTGGACGACAAAACCATCTCCGAACACGCGAGCATTCCGGTAGTGATGACGCTCTCCGCCGATTCGCTCAAATTGAAAGTGCAGTTCGATGGGAAGATCGAACTTGGCTGATTTATTCGGGGGATAGGGTATCGGGGATAGGGAATAAAAAAACAAGAGTCCCGATTCCCGATTCCCTGTCTTGAAGATTCTCTTTGCTGTTTCCGAAGCCGCGCCGCTGGTCAAAACCGGTGGACTGGGCGATGTCGCTTTCGCGCTTCCCCCGGCGCTCGCCAAACGCGGGCTCGATGTTCGGCTCATCATCCCCGGCTACCCAGAAGCTCTGCGCGGCGAAATCAACGCGTCGTGGAAGCTCGACTCCCTCCCGGGTTATCCGCCCGCGCGTTTGCTCGAAGCGATTTGGCCCAACGGGCTTACCGCATTCGTCGTGGATTGCCCAAAGCTCTACGAGCGCGACGGCGGACCGTATCAGGATGCGCACGGTCATGATTGGCCCGACAACGCGCGCCGCTTCGCGCTTTTTTGCCATGCCGCGGTCGAGCTGGCGAAAAACTCTCTCCCATGGCGGCCCGACATCATTCATTGCAATGACTGGCCCACCGGGCTTGTCCCCGCCTACGCGCGCTTGCGGCCGAACATGGCAGTAGCGACAGTCATGACTGTGCACAATCTTGCCTACCAAGGCGTTTTTCCCGCACCCGCTTTCGGCGACCTTCATCTGCCGGCGCACGCATTCGATGTCAACGGCCTCGAGTTTTACGGGAAGCTGTCTTTTTTGAAAGCGGGCGTGTATTACGCCGATCGGTTGACCACGGTCTCGCCGTCCTACGCGAAAGAAATCCAGACCGTGGAAAACGGCTGGGGCTTGCACGGACTTTTGCGCGCGCGCGCCAACGAGCTCACCGGGATTCTGAATGGCATAGATACGCGCGCGTGGAATCCGCTGCGCGATCCATTCATTCACCGGCGCTATTCGCCCGCCAGGCTCGAAGGCAAGGCGGCGTGCAAGGCGGCGCTCCAGAAGGAATGCGGATTGGAGCCGGCCGCCGATGTCCCTTTGTTTGGCGTCGTCTCGCGCTTTACCGACCAGAAAGGGCTCGATCTCGTCTTTGAGATCGCAGGGGCGATGACCGAGTTTCCGGGACAGCTCGCGCTCTTGGGTGAGGGCGATCCGTACCTCATTCGCGCTTTCAACGATCTCGCCAAAACCCACCCCGGAAAAATCAGCATGACCGCGGGGTTCGATGAAACCGCGGCGCATCGCATCATCGCGGGCGCCGACATGTTTCTCATGCCGTCGCGCTTCGAGCCGTGCGGTTTGTCGCAGATGTACAGCCAGCGCTACGGTACCGTTCCCATTGTCCGCGCCGCCGGAGGACTTCTCGACACGGTCGAAGATTTTTCCCAGGATCCAGAAACAGCGACGGGTTTTATTTTTTATCAACCGTCGGCGACCGATTTATTTTCGACCGCGCAAAAGGCGGTTCAGGCTTTTCGAGACAAGCCTGTCTGGCAGAGACTCCAGCAAAACGGGATGCGTAAAGACTTCGGCTGGGAAAAAAGCGCGCGCGCGTACCAAGCCATCTATAGCAAACTGGTCTCTAAACCGAACGCCGCGAAGCAGGCGTGAAGCGGTATAAAAGGCAAGGATGAAGGCGGAAGGATGAAGGATGAAAAAAAGCGAAAAAGGCGGGATTGGGGGATAGGCAATAGAAAAGGCGAACCAATCGGTTTCCGATTGCTGACCCCTTCCTTCGCTTCATCCTTCATCCCTCATCCTTCATCCTTCCCGGACATCCCTCCTGTCACGTGTAGGACGGAGACTACATCCGAATCGGCCTTTGTCCGATTAAAGCGGCAACTCGGTTTTGCTTAAATGCCACTTGATGGCGTCACTTCGATGTGGCGCTGACCACCAACCCATTTTCAGAGAGGAAACATCATGCAATATCCTTCCCAGCAGTTTATTGATCTTGGCAGACAGAATCTCGACACGATGATGCGTTTTACCAACCTTTCGCTGCAAGGCGCGACACGCATTTTCAAGGCGCAGACCGAGGCGGCAAAAGAGGTCTATGCCGAGAACGCGAAAACCTTGAAAGCGACCTTGGACAACGGGGGCAATGTGGACCCCGGTCAAACTTTGGGCGTTTACCGCGCCGCGATGGAAAAGAGCTGGGACCTAACCCGCGACTGCATCGAAGCCGCGACGCAGACGCAATCCGAGTTGTCGCAAATGTTCAGCGAGCAGTTGTCTAGGCTGAACGACGGTGTCAGCAGGAATCTAGACCAACTCACGCAATACACGCAACGCGCGACCGAAGAGGTGCAAAGAACCACGCAGAACATAGGCGATGAGACTCAACGCACCGCGCAGCGCGCGAGCGAGACCGCGAAGAAACGCTAAACGATGAAGCTCGGCGCGCCCAGCCCCATTTCGGGAATATTCCGCGCCGACCATCGCGGGCGCCACGTGTTCGTGGACGGCAGGTGGTGCGAGATCGCCGGCCTGACCGCGCGACAGGCGATCGGCGAGGGCTGGGCGCAGGCCGTTTCTTCCGAAGACCGCGCGCGCGTCGTCAAACACTGGATCGACGCGGTCGAGTCGAAAACGCCGTTCCAGTCCGAATACCACATGGCGCGAAACGGGGCGCTGGTCTTGAGTCACGCGGAAGTCGCCGCGGATTTGCCGACCGGCTTTATCGGCACCGTCACCGACATAAGCGCCTTGCGCGAGCGGCAACTCGAGCTCGAATATTCGGTCGCGCAATTGGCCGCGGCTTTCGAGGGAATGCGAGATGGCATTCTTGTGCTCGATTGCTCCGGCCGCCAGCAAATGTGCAACGCCAGGTTTTTCGAGCTCCTGGGGATTCCGCGCCGAGAGGCGATCAACGCCGAAACTTTGAGCGCTCGCATCGCGCAGAAACTGAAAGATCCGCGCGATTGCCGTGCCCGTATCGCTGATATGCAACGCGAGACCGGCGCCGAATGCGAAGCCGTTCTCGAGCTCCTGGACGGCCGCACGCTGCTTCTGTCGTCGCGCCCGCAGCGAATACACGGCTATCACGCCGGGCGCGTCCTGAGCTTTCGCGATATCACCGAAATCAAACAGGCCGAGGCCCGCCTCGCTCAACGGGCGTACCACGATCCACTGACGGAGCTGCCTAACCGTTATCTTTTCTCCGACCGAATGGCGCAGGCGATTGCCCGCGCCAACCGCGAAAGGAGCAAGCTTGCGGTATTGTTCATCGATCTCGACCATTTCAAGAAAATCAACGATCGCGTCGGGCACCTCACCGCCGACCGAATGTTGAAAGAAGCCGGGGCGCGAATTTCGAAGTGCTTGCGCGAAGCTGATACCGTCGCGCGAATCGGCGGCGACGAGTTCGTCGTGCTCTTGACCTCGGGCAATCACCCCCGCGACGCGGGAGAAGTCGCCGGCAAAATTCTGGCGACGCTGGCTATGCCTTTCGACGATGAAGCCAGGATTTCGGCGAGCATCGGCATCGCCACGTTGGAACATGATGGCGAGGACGGTGACGCGATCCTGCGGCGCGCCGACGCCGCGATGTATTACGCCAAGCGCTGCGGCCGCAACTGCTATCGCTACTATGCGAATGCGATGAGTCGCTCCGCCGCCTAGCAAGCCGCTTGCCCGTGTAGTGCTTGCGGCACGAGTAGTTCTCACCGGCCTCATTCGTCTTTCTTCCTCGCAGCCAAGAGCGAATCGCTCATCCGCTGTCTGCCTCCTCGTTACCGCGTTTCAAATTAAAAGGAAAAACAAGATGAAACCGCGGGCGCGGGGGCGGTTTCGGCGGGCTGATGCTTACCGCGCTCTGCCGCGCGAAGCCCACCAGGATTTCAAACATCTGGAGGATACTTCGCGCCGTCGACAGGCATAGCATAAGCGTTGTCAGAACAGCGTCATGAAAACGCCGAAAATGGCGAAACCGATCGATAGCCCATTCCTACAGCAAGGAGAAAAAAATGTTTAGCAAATTGTTTGGCGCGCTACTTATCAGCGGCTTTTTCCTGCAATCCAGCCTCGCCCGCGATGTACCATACGTTCCCACCCCCGAGGTCGTGGTGGAAAGAATGCTCGAGCTCGCCGAGGTCGGACCCGATGTCATCTATGACCTGGGGTCGGGAGACGGGCGGATCGTCATCACGGCGGCAAAAAAACACGGGGCGCGCGGGGTCGGCGTCGATATCGATCCCGAGCGGATCAAAGAGGCAAGAGAAAACGCTGAAGCCGCGGGAGTGGCGGATCGCGTCGAGTTTCGTGAAGACGATCTGTTCAAGATCGACTTCAGCGAAGCAACCGTGGTGACCCTTTATCTATTGCCCGAGATCAATCTGCGGCTCCGGCCGAAGCTGTGGAGCGAGCTCAAACCGGGTACCCGCGTCGTTTCGCATAGCTTCGACATGGGCGATTGGGCGCCGCTCGAAAAAGAAGAAGTCGAAGGACGCACAGTTTATTACTGGGTGATTCCCGGGGAGACGCAGGCGCGCGGCGCCGGAGGCGAATCGAGATAGGGCGGTCGGACCGATCGAAATGATCCTATGGCGCCACCCGCTTTGGAGCGCGCCATGAAGCTCGAGGGCTCGTGCCACTGCGGTTCAGTGCGCTTCACGCTTGAATCCGCGCATCCCTACCCCTTCATGCGTTGTTATTGCTCGATCTGCCGAAAGACGGCTGGCGCCGGCGGCTATGCGATCAATCTGAGCGGCGATAAGCGAACGCTCAAGGTCAAGGGCAAGAAAGCTATATCGGTCTATCGCGCCAGAATGGTGGACGAAGACACGGGTAAAACAGAGCGCGGCTCGGGCCGCAGGCACTTCTGCAAGCGTTGCGGCAGCCCGCTGTGGTTGTGGGATCCGAACTGGCCCGATCTTGTGCATCCGCACGCCTCCGCCATCGACACCGAACTTCCGGTTCCGCCCGAGCACACGCACATGATGCTGGGCTCTAAAGCGAGCTGGGTCGAAGTGCAGGGTAAACGCAAGGACAAACAATTTGATGAGTATCCCGACGAATCACTGGCGGAGTGGCATCAGCGGCTGGGGTTGGAAGTTGGGAAGTAAACCTGATGCTGCGTTCGAAAACGATTCATTCATTGCTGGCTGTGGCGGCAATTAGCGGGACAGTGTTTGCCCCGATGCTCGCTGCGCGGGAGTACTCAACTCCCCTCGGCAGCGCGCTCGAAGCGTATCCGTACCCGTATCCCGTGCGCTTTTTGCCGCTCGAGATCGAGGGTGAGCCGGTGCGCATGGCGTATATGGACGTAGCGGAATCTTCCGGCAACGGCCGCTCCGTCGTGCTTCTGCACGGCAAGAACTTCTACGGCAGCTACTGGGAAAGCACCATCAAAGCGCTCACGGCCGCGGGATATCGCGTGATCGTCCCCGATCAAATCGGCTTCGGAAAATCAAGCAAGCCCGATATTGCTTACAGCTTCGATCTCCTTGCCGTAAACACCGCGCGTTTGCTCGATCACTTGAACATCAAGCAAGCGGCGATCGTCGGACACTCGATGGGCGGCATGCTCGCTGTGCGCTTCGCTCGCACGTATCCGCGGATGACGACTCACCTCGTATTGGAAAATCCGATCGGGCTCGAAGACTATCGGTTCAAAGTCCCGCCGCGAACGACCGAGGAAATCTATCAGCAGGAATTGAATGGCGGCGACCCGGAAAAGATTCGCGAGTTCGTTAAAAGATATGTCGTCGAGTGGAAGCCCGAAATTTACGAGCGCTTCGTCGAGGTGCGCTCGCGAATCGCGCTCTCCGGCGAGTATCCGCGCTGGGCAAAAGCGTCGGCGCTCACCTATCAGATGATTTACCAGCAGCCGGTGCGCCACGAATTCGCTTTGATCAAGACGCCGACGCTGCTGGCGATCGGCCAGGAGGATCGGACGACCCTGGGGCGAGGACAGGTTGTACCCGAAGTGTTGAAAACGCTCGGCCAGTACCCGCAGTTGGGTCGCGCCGCGGCGAAGGACATCCCCGGCGCGAAACTGGTCGAACTCGATAACGTCGGCCACATTCCGCATCTGGAATCGCCGGGGCGGTTTCACCGCGCGCTGCTTGATTTTCTCGGATCATGACCGTCATTGAGATCGGGACGAGACCATGAACCTCAACCGATCAACGGCCGGCGAGGTGTCTCCGAATGAACGAGGCGCAACCCGCGAACACCCGGTCACGTAGAAGAATTGGTCAGCGGCGCGTTGAGATTCGCCAAACCTTTCGGTCCGGCCGCAGTCAACCTCTAGGAAAGAATGGATATGAAAAAACCTTCAATGAGTTACATAAGCCGTGTTGCTGTGGCGGCGGCTTTCGCGTTGCCAGTTTCAACGCTCGCGCAAACGCCGAAGTCGCCGACACCCAAAGCCGTTGACCCTTCGTTTCGCGTCACCACCGTCGCTAAAGGCCTCGAACATCCCTGGGGAATCTCGGTCCTTCCCGACGGGCGGATGCTCGTTACCGAACGTCCGGGACGCCTGCGACTCGTCGGCAAAGACGGAAAGCTCTCCGAGCCGCTGGCGAATGTTCCGAAAGTTTTGGCGCAAGGTCAGGGCGGGCTCCTCGATGTCGCGCTTTCGCCGAATTTCGCCAGCGATCGTCTCGTCTATCTCGCCTACTCGGAGCCGGGAGATGGAGGGGCGGGCACAGCCGTCGCCCGAGGGCGTTTCACTGACAACGCGCTGGAGAACGTGCAAGTCATCTGGCGCCAGGTGCCAAAAGTGCGCGGGTCGAACCACTGGGGATCGCGTCTGGTATTCGCGCAAGACGGGACGCTGTTTATCACCACGGGCGATCGCTTCAGTTACCGGCCGAAAGTGCAGGATCTGTCGACGACGATCGGCAAAGTCGTGCGGATCAACGCCGACGGTTCGATTCCGAAAGACAATCCTTTCGTCGGCAAAGAAGGTGCGCGTCCCGAAATCTGGTCATACGGCCATCGCAATATTCAGTCGGCGGCGCTGCAACCGCAAAGCGACCAGCTCTGGACGGTCGAGCACGGGGCGATGGGAGGTGATGAGCTAAATCAGCTGCAAGCAGGCAAGAACTACGGCTGGCCGGTGATCAGCTATGGCGTCGACTACTCGGGAGAGAAACTCGGCGAAGGCACGGCGAAGCCGGGAATGGAACAACCGATCTATTACTGGGACCCGGTGATCGCGCCTTCGGGGGCGCTGTTTTACACCGGCGACAAGTTTGCCGACTGGAAAGGCGATCTCTTGGTAGGCTCGCTAAAGAACACCGATCTCGTTCGCCTCGATCTCGAAAGCGGCCGCGTCGCGAAAGAAGAGCGCTACGAACTCGGCCAGCGAATTCGCGACGTCGTGCAAGGGCCCGACGGCTTCATCTATCTCGTCACCGACAGTCCCGAAGGACAGATCCTCAAACTCGAACCGGGGCGTTAGGGCTTTTCGGGGACGACCCAGTAGTAAACCTTGCGTTCGTTCACCTGAACGGTTTTTTGCGGCTCCCAATCCCCCATATCGAAACTGTACGAGACGATTCGCGTCCCAGGTTTAAGCTCGCGCAGCAACTTCGGCCGCAGCCTAATGTTGACGTCCTGCAAGAGATAGAGCGTGACCACCGTCGCCTTGCTCAAATCCACCTCAAAAAGATTCCCTTCAACGAATTCGACGCGATCGCTGACTCCCGCCGCTTCGGCATTTTTTCGCGCTTCGGCGACCAGCTCAGGATCGATATCCACTC
Organism: Burkholderiales bacterium; assembly: GCA_050741875.1. Lineage (GTDB taxonomy): Bacteria > Pseudomonadota > Gammaproteobacteria > Burkholderiales > JBOIGA01 > JBOIGA01. Next base: position 10,543 of record JBOIGA010000035.1, on the reverse strand, counting down.
CGACCCCGCGCGCGCCGAATTTCTTCGCGGCGGTGATTACGATTCGCCCATCGCCCGATCCCAAATCATAGAGAACGTCGCCGGGCGAAACTTCCGCGGTCTCGAGCATCGCATCCACGATGAGCACGGGAGTCGGGACGAAAGGCACGTCGCGAGCGAGCGAAAGCTTGAACCAGTCACACCCCGCAACGAAAGCGACCACGACGATCAGCGAAATTTTTTTCAGCATACTGTTCTCCTTCGGAAGGTTATCTTACCCGACGCTCGATCGTCGGGCTGAGGTGTTCCTTCGGATAACAACGCGCGAAAGCATTTGCCGCTGCTTAAAATGCAGGCGCACAATAACATCCAGGAGTTCGCACTGGTTTTCAGCCGCGCCAGCCGAGTGCAGGGACGAGCAAAGTCTTTATAACGACCTTTCACCCAAGGAGGGAGAGAAATGAATCACGACCGCGCCCATGGACGCTCATCGAGGCCGGTGCGGTGCGCGGATGGCAGATCACGTCTCGGCCTTCGCTCAAGACCGCTCTTAAGAACGCCGGAGCGCAATGGTGGATGAGGAGGTCGTGGTGGACAACGGCCTCGTGACGAGCCGCAGTCCCGATGATATCCCCGCGTTCAACGGGAAGATGATCGAGGAGTTCGCGGAAGGCAGGCATACGCGAAAGAGCGCGGCGGCTTAGCAATGACTTAGCAGCGGATTATGAAACCTGTTGGCTATCGTCAATCGCTGCCGATTTCGGCAGCCGCATCGTTGATCGATGTCGAGTTGCCCGATCCGAAACCGTCGGGGCGCGACTTGCTTGTGCAGGTCAAGGCAGTGTCCGTCAATCCGGTCGACACCAAGGTGCGCAGGAACACAGCGCCTTCCGGCGGCGAGACGAAAGTGCTGGGTTGGGACGCCGCCGGTGTTGTCGTGAGCACAGGTTCGGAGGCGAAGCTTTTCAAATCAGGCGATGAGGTCTGGTACGCCGGTTCCCTCGCGAGACCCGGCACCAATTCCGAACTGCACTTGGTGGACGAACGCATCGTCGGCAAGAAACCAAAATCGCTCGGATTCGCGCAAGCCGCGGCGTTGCCGCTGACCACCATCACCGCGTGGGAACTCCTCTTCGATCGCTTTGGCGTCGCGCCCGGCAAACGCGCCACCGAGGACTCCCTGTTGATCATCGGCGCGGCAGGCGGGGTAGGTTCGATACTCACGCAACTCGCGCGCAGGCTGACCGGCATGACGGTGATCGGTACTGCGTCTCGCAAGGAGACCGCAGACTGGGTGCTGTCGCTCGGCGCCCATCACGTGATCGACCACAGCAAACCGCTGTCGTCAGAACTGAAACGAATCGGCGTTCCCAATGTCACCCATATCGCGAGCCTGACGCAAACCGACGCGCACTTTCCAGAGATCGTCGAATCGTTCGCACCGCAAGGGAAACTGGGTCTGATCGATGATCCTGCGCCGATCGACGTCAATCAGCTCAAGCGTAAGAGCATCTCTTTGCACTGGGAATTAATGTTTACGCGCTCGCTGTTCGGCACGCCCGACATAGTTGCGCAGCACCGGCTGCTTTGCGAAGTGGCTGAGCTGGTCGATGCCGGGGTGATCCGCACGACGTTCGGAGAGAATTTCGGCCGTATCAAGGCGGACAACTTAAAGCGGGCCCACGCGCTGATCGAAAGCGGCAAGGCTAAGGGCAAGATCGTGCTCGAGGGATTTTAAACACTCACTCAGGAGAATTAAATGAAGCGAAGCGCATCCGCGGTTTGGACTGGCGGTCTCAAAGATGGCAAAGGCGCGATCTCAACCGACAGTAGAGTTCTATCGGATACCCCGTATTCCTTCGGAACCCGTTTCGAATCGGGAAAAGGAACAAACCCCGAAGAATTGATCGCCGCCGCGCACGCCGGCTGCTTCTCGATGGCGCTGTCGCTCGAATTGGGCAATGCCGGCTTGACCGCCGAGCGTATCCAAACCACGGCAAGCGTCAGTCTGGACAAGACCGACGCGGGATTCGCGATCACCACGGTGCACCTCGACTTGACCGCGAAGATACCGGGCGCCAACCGCCAGGCATTCGAGGCAGCGGCGAACACCGCCAAGACCAACTGCCCGGTCTCGAAAGTGCTGAATGCAAAGATCACGCTCGCCGCTCGGCTTGAAAACTAAAGGAGCTGTCATGGAACAACGTAAGTTGGCTAGTCAGGGTCTCACCGCATCGGCAATGGGTCTGGGCTGCATGGGCATGTCCGACTTCTACGGGGGCGCGACGATGCGGAGTCCGTTTTTTCACTCATCATCGCCGGGATTGCCGCGTTTCCGGTGAATCGCTGGCTGATTGCTCGCGGCCAGGGGCACGCGCTGGTGCACGCGCATCACCGTCACCAATCATCCCGCGCGCATTCCGCCGTACCCCATTAATCAGGAGAAAAACGATGTCTCATCCGATATACAAAACAAATAACGATTTAGACGACAAATTGAGAAGTCAGATGATCGCTCTGCTCAACCAGCAGCTCGCGGACACCTTTGATCTCTTCAGCCAGATCAAGCAAGCCCACTGGAACGTAAAAGGAATGGATTTCATTCAGCTTCACGAGCTGTTCGACGATCTCGCCGAGCAGACCGAAGGCTATGTGGATTTGATTGCGGAACGCGCGACCACCTTGGGAGGCACGGCGCTCGGAACCGTGCGAATGTCAGCGGCCGCTTCCCGTTTAGCGGAATGTCACGAACAGTTGGGCGGCAGCAAGGGGGCGGTGGAAGTATTGGTTGACCGCTATGCCAATGTGGCGAAGACAACGAGAGAGGCCATCGACACATCGGCCGAAGCGGGCGATGCCGACACTGCGGATTTATTTACCGAAGTATCGCGCGGCCTGGACAAAGGATTGTGGTTTCTCGAGGCCCATTTGCAGTCATGACAATCTTCGGTTTCGTCAAGTCGCACCTAGACCCAGGAGCCAAAGCATGAAGACCGTAACACTGCCCTCGGGCGAGCGCGTTCCCGCTCTCGGCGTCGGCACTTGGTATCTGGGGGAGAACAAAGCGACGTCCGCGGAGGAGATTGCCACGCTCAACCTCGGTCTCGACCTGGGCTTGACCTTGATCGACACCGCGGAAATGTACGGCGACGGCCAGTCGGAAAAACTCATCGGCGAAGCGATCGAAGGAAGGCGCGACGGCGTTTTTCTAGTGAGCAAAGTCTACCCGCACAACGCGTCCCGACAGGGCGCGGAGGCTGCATGCGAGCGCAGTTTGCGCCGTCTCAAGACCGACCGGATCGACCTCTATCTCCTGCATTGGCGCGGCAGCATTCCGCTCGATGAAACGATGGAAGCGTTCGTGTCGCTGCAGAATGCCGGGAAAATTCGCCATTACGGCGTCAGCAACTTCGATGTCGATGATATGCAGGAGCTGTGGTCGGTTTCGGGAGGGCAGGCCATCCAGGCTGATGAACTGCTCTACAACTTGTCGCGACGCGGAATCGAATGGGACCTGGCGCAATGGCTGCGCGAGAAGCGCATTCCGATCATCGCCTACTCGCCGATCGAGCAGGCGAGACTCTTGCGCAACCGGAAGCTTGCCGATTTCGCCGACGCGAACGGTATGACCGCCGCGCAGGCTGCGCTTGCCTGGCTGCTCGCCCAAGACGGCGTCATCGTGATTCCCAGGACCGGGCGCCGCGAGCGGATGAAAGAGAATGCGGCCGCGCTCGATCATACGCTGACGGAGGCGCAGCTCGCCGAACTCGACCGCGCGTTTCCGCCGCCGACACGCCCGGCTCCACTCGATATGCTTTGATCCACCGATGTGCGGCCGCATGATTTCTCACTCTGCTTTTCGAGACGAGGTCAAGCTTTGAGTGGCAACCTCGGTTTACGGTAACCTGAACACTTTCATCACCTCATCTCCGAGGTGATTGATGACCGATAACAGAAACTCGGTGCGATAGCGATCGCACCTGCCTACTGAATTCTCAATACGCCTTCTTTCGGCGTGATGGTTTCGGTCTGGCGCGCAGCAAAATTTCCTCGTCTATGGTAACGAGCGGACGTTTCAGCTCCCGCGCCAAGGCAACGTAAACCGCGTCCGCCCCGCGAAGGAAACACGCCGAAGCAATCGCGGCTGCAAGTTGTCCGATTTCCAGTGTTACGGGATGGACGGCAAGCCTCGGATAGTTTTCGATTGCCCTGACCGTTGCGACTGCCTGATCCGGTCGGCGGGTCTGACGCGCCAACGCCCCGGCAATTTCGGCCAACAATACAGCCGGGACCGCCAATGAAGGGTCGTGCTCCTGGAAGTGGCGCAAGAAAATCGCGCACTCCGCATGGCGAGGCTCGCGTTCCAGGTAGGCCGCAAGCCATACGCACGCATCCACTATCACTACCGGCGCTGCTCCCTAATTGCCATTGCGGCGGCCTTCGGACCTTTCCAAGACTTCGAGTTGGCTTTGGCAATGGTTTTCAGTTGCCGCCAAACTGCTCGGTGGATTGCACGCCCGCTGACGGCTTTTCCTCAAGCTCCTTGCGAAGCGCATCGGAAATCAGTTCCTTCAACGACTGACCCGTAGCACCGCTTTCGCTTTGCGGAACAGCTCGTCCGGCATTTCTAATGTGGTCTTCATGACTGACGAACTCCTTTTTAATTTTTCGAGAGCACAGCCATAAATATGGGTTTGCGTCAAATATGGGTAAGCCAGACGCCCGAAGTCCTTAAAGGAAAACGACGCCGGCTCCAGCCATATTCCTTTGTCGATGAGGCTTCCTTAGTATCATGCCAATTCACCGGGGTACCGTTGCATGATATCGGTCGAGAACGTCTCGAAAGCATTCGACACGCAAGCCGCGCTTTTGCCGACAACACTTCGCTTCAAGTCGGGGACGACGACGGTTTTGATCGGGCCGAGCGGATGTGGCAAGTCAACTTTGCTTCGGCTGATTGCGGGATTGCTTTCACCGGATGGCGGACGCCTCGCGATTGATGGCGTTGACCTGACCGTTGAGCGCGTCGATGAAACGCGGCACGCGATCGGCTATGTGATCCAGGACGGCGGGCTGTTTCCGCACTTGACCGCTCTCGGCAATGTGACTTTGCTTGCGCGCTATTTGAAGCGGCCGGCGAATTGGATTGCCGAGCGTATCGAATATCTGTCCGCGCTGGTCAACATTCCGCGCGAAGCGCTCGCGCGCTATCCGCAGCAGTTGTCGGGCGGGCAACGCCAGCGCATCTCGCTCATGCGCGCGCTCATGCTCGATCCGCCGCTCATGCTCCTCGACGAGCCGCTCGGCGCGCTCGATCCGATCGTCCGCGCCGAGCTGCAAACAGAGCTGAGAACCATATTCGACGATCTCGGTAAGACGGTGGTTTTCGTCACCCACGACATGAACGAGGCCGCCTATTTCGCCGACGACATCGTGCTCATGCGTGATGGGGAGGTCGTTCAGCATGGAACGCTCGACGATTTGCTCAAGCATCCGGCCGATCCTTTCGTGCTCGAATTCATTCACGCGCAACGTTCGATCCTCGCCGAGCGAATGGCGCAAGCGTGATGCGGGCTCTGATCGTTTGCGCGGCGTTGATTGTGATTCCGTCCGCGGTTGCGCAAGAAACTCTCGCCATCGGCTCGAAGCGTTTTACCGAATCGTACATCCTGGCCGAGATCGTCACGCAGACCGCGCGAGCGGCAAGCGTGGCGGTGCATAAACCGGGATTGGGCAATACGGGAATTCTTTTCGCCGCGCTGCAATCGGGAAGCATCGCCGCTTACCCCGAATACACCGGCACGATCGCGCGCGAGTTGCTGAAGACCGAAGCATCGTCCATCGCGGAAATCAATCGGCAGTTGGCCCCGCTCGGACTCGCGGCGAACATTTCCTTCGGCTTCGCCAACAACTACGCGCTGGCCATGCTCGAATCCCAAGCAACGGAGCTGGGCATCGTCACGATTTCAGATCTTGCGCGGCATCCAGACCTCGAACTCGGACTGTCGCAGGAATTCCTTCAGCGCAACGATGGCTGGCCGCTTATCAAAGGTCGATACGATCTGCCGTTCGCCGCGCCACGCGCGATTGATCATGGACTTGCGTATGAAGCGCTTGCTGCAGGACGGATCGATGTGATGGACATCTACTCGACCGACGCAAAGATCGTGAAGTACAAGTTGCGCGTGTTGCATGACGAACGCGCGACCTTTCCGTCGTACGATGCGGTGCTGCTGCATCGCGCCGATCTGCCGAAGCGTTTTCCTGAAGCTTACGCGGCATTGCAGCGTCTCGAAGGCAGCATCACAGCGGCGGAGATGATCGAGATGAATGCGGCAGCCGAGATCGAAGGCTGGGCGTTCGCGCAGATCGCCGAGGGTTTTTTGAATCCTGGCTCCCCGAAGAAAGTGACCAAACGCAGCTTCATCGCCCCGCTGTTCGGCGCCGATTTCTGGCGACTGACTCGCGAGCATCTGATGCTGGTGGCGATTTCGCTCGCCGCCGCGATCGTTGTCGCAGTTCCGCTCGGCATCGTGGCGGCGCGAGCGCCGCGAACTGCGCAACCGATCCTGTCAACCGTAAGCGTCATTCAAACGATTCCCTCGCTCGCGCTGCTCGCCTTTTTGATTCCGCTTCTAAACAGCATCGGCACGCTTCCCGCGCTCATCGCGCTGTTTCTCTATTCGCTGCTTCCGATCGTACGCAACACGCACAGCGGACTTCTTTCGATTCCGGCCTCCATGCAGGAATCGGCGCGCGCTTTGGGACTACCTAATTTGGCGCGTCTGCGTTTAATTGAGCTGCCGCTTGCTGCCCCCTCGATTGTGGCTGGAATCAAAACCTCGGCGGTGATCAGCGTGGGCACCGCGACGATCGCGGCTTTCATCGGCGCGGGCGGCTATGGGGAACGCATCGTCGCGGGACTCGCAACCAACGACAATGCTGTCCTGCTCGCCGGAGCGATTCCCGCCGCGGCTTTGGCGCTTCTTATCGAAGGGGGCTTCACCTTGCTCGATCGCTGGCTCATTCCGGCAGGATTGCGGCAGATCAAATTGGCCTAAGTACCGATCGCCCGGGTGTTTCCAAGCATGACCACGCCGGTATATGATGAAAAAACCGTTGCGCGAGAAAAAATGCAGCGGAATTAACTATTCGAGAGAGGAAAACAAATGAACGACAAATCCAAAACCAATCGCCGCTCGCTGCTGAAAAGCATGGCGGCGCTCGCCGGAATCGCGGTGATTCCCGCAAGCAAAAAGGCTTTCTCGGCGAAGGCGCCTCAAGCGTCGGTGCAATACCAGGACAAGCCAAAAGGCGACCAGCAGTGCGATAACTGCGCGCATTGGGAAGCACCCGACGCCTGTAAGGTCGTGGAAGGAAAAATCGCCCCGAAGGGGTGGTGCGCGATCTGGGTCAAGACGCCCTGATTCATCTTCGGCGCGTAGCCATCGCTCGTTCGCCGTAGATAGTCCCTTCCACGTAACGCCAAGAACTCCTGGCACGCCTGTGCGTTATTGGCGCGCGCGGTTCGGGGCGTCTTTGTCCCGGGTTCCCGCGCGCGTTTCGCGCTCCAGAAACTCTGCTGAAGATTCGCGATCAGATAGGGATGTCCGTTGTTCACGGGTGCTTTCCTGGTGTGCTGCAATGACGAAGAAAACAAAATTCAAAACCGAACTGCAATTTACGGGGACGATGCGCGTTCGCTCCTCCGCGGTTGCGGAGGTCGGCTACGACCCGATAGAAAAGACGCTGGAGGTGGCTTTTCGAAGCGGTAAGGTCTACCGGTACCTCGATGTACCTGAGACCAAGTACTACGAGATGTTGCTCTCTGATTCCATCGGGAGATTCGTCAACACGCAGATCAAAACCAGTTTCGATTTTCGGGAGGTGGAACGACCGCGGCTTTCTCGCACAAGAGGCCGCACGCTGCACTAATGTCCCGCAAGAAACTTGCAAAACGCGGCGTTTCCCTCTCCCTTGATGGAAGAGGGCGAGGGAGAGGTTGAACAAATCTGATATTTGCACCCCCTCTCCGCCACCCGCAGGGGAAAGGGAGCAAAAGGTCGCGAGTCGGCTCATGCAACATATCGGTGCGACATCACTTTTCCGGCGCTTCCAACTCGAGCTGAGCTTCACCGTTGTAAATGAGCTCGTCCGCATGCACTTTCGCGATGCTGTTCAAGCGGTGCTCCTGCATCTTGCCTTCGTTGATCAAATGATTGACCGGGTTTCCATGGCCCGTCAGAAAGTCGGCGATCAGAAACCGATGGCACTGCCACGGCAGGCGTTCGGCGCACATGATCGCGACGTTTGCGTCGGCGGAAAGCGTGACTAGGCGTTGCACCGCAGTCGCGAACTCTTCGCTTTGCATGTGATCGGCGTAGGCGCGAAAGCTCTCGTTACGCAAAGCGACGTGGGGTGAACCGGGTTTGGGTTTTCGTCTGCCGCCGAGCGCCTTGCCTTCCCAAAGATATTGCATGCCATTTTCGGCGACGCTTTTTTCCAGCGCTTCGCGGCCAAACCGCGGATGCCGGCGCGAACCGGGAAACGCGCGGACATCGACCAGGCGCGCGATGTTCGCTTGCCGCAGCGTGCCGATGAATTCCTCGATGCTTCGGCTGCCATGGCCGATGGTGAAAATCACGCCGACAATTCCCCTTACTCCAGCTCCCTCCCCCTTCGGCCTTGCTCAAGGCGGGGACGGGGGAGAGGGAGTTAGATTTCAATACTGACCGTCTGGCCGATCGAGAGGTTGAGTTGCTGCGCGGCGTTACCGCGATTCATCGCGATTTCGATGAGCCCGATGCTGTTCTCGTACCAGCACAATTCGCCGGGGTTGAGACAGGAGAATACTTCCGCGGGCTGAAGGGTGTGGCCGCCGATCCTGAGCCTCGCGTTACTGTTCAAACTTTCCGCGCGCAATCCGGTAATCGCGTTGCCGTAATGGTCAATGTAGATCACTTCCGCGAGGTCGCCCGCCCCGAAGTTGATCTTCAAACTTTCGGCCTGCTCAACCTTGTCTTTAGGAAATTCTCCTTTGGCGATCGCCGCGGCAATCGGGGCGAACAGATCCCTGCCATGAAAAGAGCGCGAAAGATCTGGCGGGCGCCAGGTGATGCGAAAGAAATTGGCCGGCGACCTCGAAGCCAGCACCGACAATAATCCATTGTCCGGTCCGACGTACCACCGCCCTTCAGTCATCACGACCGCAGCCTCGCGTTCGCTTCCCACCCGCGGATCCACCACGGCGAGGAAGACGCTGCCGGGATCGAACTTGAAGCTCAGCGCAGCGAGGAGATGCGCGCTCGAGCGAAGGTTAAATGCGGGAGCATCATGCAAAAGGTCGACGACGTCCTGCGCGCCATTGCGCCGCAACACTGCCTTGACCTGCGGCACGTAGATGTCGCCGGCGCCGAAATCGGTGAAGAGAATAATTGCCATGCGGCTAAACTAGCACGGGCCGTCTTGAACGACTACCTCTGGTCTTCTGTGATCGAATCGCCGCCCAGCGTGATCTGATTTCGCAAGTCCTGCAGCTCGCGTCCGAGCTCGATGAGCTCATCGCCCATTCGCTCCTCGGCGAGCGGAAACAGCATCGTCTCTTCCTGCTCGATATGGATGCTCATTTCCTCGATCAGCGAACGCATTGTTTCATCGTGCTCGGGCGTGCCCGGATCGAGCGCGCGCAAATCGCTGATCAGCCGCTCCACCGCATCGTGGTCAATCTGACTTTGCGCGACAAATTCGTCGCCCTCGTCGCCAACGGCTTCGCGCACCGCGGGATAAAAGATTTCGCGCTCGAGCTGGTCGTGGATCGTGAGGGCGTTGCAAACGGACTCGGAGATGAGCTGCGCATCGGCGGCGACTTCGCCGTCGGCCGTCTCGTATTGCGAAAACATGTCGGTGATTCTCGCGTGTTCCTTGCGCAGCAAATCCAGCGCGCTCTGCGCGATCACCGCACCGGCGCCTTCGCCTATCGCCTCTTCGCCCGCGAGGTTCTCGTCCGGAACGTTCATCTCGGCGCCGTCCTTGATCCTATCCGCCATCCAATCCGCCGGATCGCGCTCCTGCTCGATCTGGTATTTGGCCATTCGGCGCTCTTCGAGCATCATGTCGAGATCGCTCTCGGCGTCTTCCGCTTCCAGGTCATCTTCGGGCAGATCTCTCGCTTTTCTCTTCGCCATAGTGTCCTCGCCAGAAAAATCGTGAGCTGTGCAACCACCGTGCCACGCGGAAGTCATAAAGCTGAATCAGGACGTTAGCTTCCGGGCGAGCACGCCATGCCGAACGGAAAGGACAGAACCTTTGTCAGTTTTACAAACTCTCTTGAAAAACGGGACCAAAAACGTCATCTGAAGGAAACGTGAAAGGCGAGAAAAGATGAAAGACCTGACGACAGTGATGTGGGCGCGTGCCTGTGAAATGCTCGTGGAAGCCGAGCGTTTGCAGCGTCAATTCTTCGTTATCGATTCGCGCGAGCGGCGCCCCACCTGGGAACCTCCCGTGGATGTGTACGAAACCGAACGCGAATTCGTCGTCAGCGTCGCCCTGCCCGGCGTGCGGC
>JBOIGA010000034.1:0-19538 GCA_050741875.1 Burkholderiales bacterium | reverse complement strand
GTTGTTATCCTGCGCGATACGCAACAAAGTTTTCTCGAGCTGCGCATCGTCCACGCGGATTCCCGTCTCCCTAGCGTACTGGAGTTGCGCCCGATCGTTGATCATGCGTTCGAGCAACTGCTTTTCCAACGCCTCTTCGGGGGGGGCCGCGCTGTTACGCGATTCAAGTTGTTTGAGCGTGATGGCGATGCGCCGGTCGAGGTCCTGGCGCGTGATGACCTCATCGTTTACGACAGCGACGATGCGGTCGAGCATGACGATGTCGCGGGCGGCGAAGAGCGGCGCCGGCGGCAGCAGGGCAAGCAACAAAGCGAGGATTTTCATACGGTCAGTCGAAAAGCGGGTCCTCGTATTGGGGGCGGGGATCCAACCGAGTGTAACCGGAAATATTTTCCTTGAGCAAGTCGAGCGGATTCGGGCCAAGCTGTGACACGCCCGATAGCTCGAGCTGCACGAAAAACGAATCGCGCCGCTCTTGGGTCGCGGTGACGAAAGTATGGGCAACGAGGCGCATCACCCAGCAGCCGCCGTTGTACTCGAAGCCCGCCAGACCCTCGATGAGGCGGTCGTCGCGGATCGAATAATTGTAGCGGCCGAGCCCAATCCATCGCGACGTGATCGGCCATTGCGCTGAAATATCGTACTGCTCGAAAGCTTCGCGGTCGAAGCGATAGCTCAAGTTGAGGACTTTGCCGAGCTCGGGCGAAAACCGTCCGCCGATGTTGAATCGCTCTGTCTGGGGCAAATCGGTGTTGTATTGCAGGCCGGTGTAGATCGTTATAGCGGGAGTCAGCGCGCCCGAAATCGCCGCGAGCAGGTCGGAGTTGCGGTCCCGTTCCTGAGGAATTCCCGGCAAAGTCACCCGGTTGTCCTGAAAAGCAAAGCGCTGCGCGACTGTCGCGCGCACGCGCTCGAGTCCGGAGCTCGACTCAAGCAAACGAGTGGTCACACCAACGGTCACCTGATTCGCATCGTTGATCCGATCGCCGCCGGAAAACTGGTTCTCTGAATAGATCTGGGTGAAATTGATGTCGGCGAGCGCGGTATCGAAAATCGGAATCTCGTCCTGTTCGCGAAAAGGAATATAGACGTAATACAGACGCGGCTCGAGTGTCTGGGTGAAATTCTCGCCAAAGAGCGCTCCGTCGCGCTCGAAAATCACTCCCGCGTCGAGGCTGGAGATCGGGACGGCGCGAGTGCGATTGGGAAAAACCTCGTTGTCTTCGAGGCTGTAGCGGGTGAAATGAAGTCCGGTTTTTGGAATGACATACGCGAAAGACGTCTGCAAAGGATAGGAGACGCTGGGATAGCTGATGAAGCGCGTTCCCGAAATGAGATCGGGATGGCTGAAATGCACAAGCTCGTTGCCGGCCCGAAGATCGAAGCCGTTGTAGTCGAGCCGGCTGCCATTAAGTACGAGTTGCGGGACGCGCTCGTAAGGCTCGACGATCGGCGCGAGCGGATCCTGCAGCACCTGGAAAGTCTGGATGCGCGAGACGAAGTTCCACCATTCGCCGCTGTACGTGAGCGTTCCTTCCCGCGGCAGGTTGGTGAGCGAAGTCAAGGAGATTCGGTTCGACAAATCGACGAAATAGTCGTCGTCGGAGACGCCTTGCAGATTCAAGCTGCCGGCCCAGTTGTTTCCGAAGTTGTGAGCGTGCTGCAAAAAGTAAGAGTGGCGCGTGTCTCTTTCCTCGCGATCGTTGGGAAGGATTTCGAAGCGCGCCCGGCCGTTGAACGTCGGCTCCAGATAACGAAATTCGTTGCCGAGCAAGAGGCCGCGCTTTGACAGAATCCGCGGGGATATTGTCGCATCGCGATTGGGCGCTATGTTCCAGTAGTAGGGGAGTGTCGCATCGAACCCCGTGCTTTCGGTCGTGCCGAGACTGGGGGAGAGAAAACCCGATTTGCGCTCGTTGGTCAGCGAAAAGTCAATGTACGGCGTGTAAAGGATCGGCACTCCGAGGAAGTCCAAGCGCGCATCGCGGGCGACTCCGACCTGCCGGTCGCGATCCACCTTCAAATCACCCGCGCGCAGATACCAGTCGTCCTGGCCGATCGGGCAAGTCGTGTAGCTTGCGTCTTTGGCGCGGTATTGGTTCGGTCCCTCGAAAAGGAATTGCTCGGCTTCGCCGCGGCCCGCAGGCTCGCGCAAATCGTAATCGGGGTTGTCAATGAAGCCGCGCTCGGTTTCGAGATTGAGCTTAAGCCGCGTCCCTTCGACGACCGTGCCTTTGCTTTCGATTCGCACATTGCCCTTGGCGTCGACTTCTTCTTCGGTAACCGAATAGTGCAGCGTATCGGCCCAGATCGCCTGATCCTGCTTGCGCACTTCGACGTTGCCCTCGGCATCGATTTCTTCGTCGGGATTGCCTTTAATCTTGTCGGCCTCGATGAGAATCGGAGCTTCGTCGTCGCTGCCGCTCGGCTCGTTGGGCGAGTGCTCTAGCTGAACTTCTGTTGGTTCTGCGAAGGTGCAGCAGGCGGCGCTAATCAAAACGACAGCAGTCAGCGCGCGCAAGCTGAACATAGCGAGGGGGCGTATGGAACCGGGTAGAATGCGGCGTAGTTTATCACTGCCGACAATGACTTGTGGAACGTAAGCAACTGCTCGCTGACTGGTTGCGGGCACAATTTCCCGACGACAGATTTCGTTTGGAACCGGCTTCGGCCGACGCCAGTTTTCGCCGCTATTTTCGCGCAACTTTTAGGGATCGGACGCTCATCGTCATGGACGCGCCTCCCGGGCGCGAAGACTGCGCGCCTTTCTTGCATGTCGCCGAACTCTTCAGGTCGGCGGGCGTAAACGTTCCGCGAGTTCACGCGAGAAATCTCGAGGACGGTTTACTTCTGCTCGATGACCTAGGCAGCCGCCTGTATCTCGAATCGCTCGACGAAGCTTCCTCCGATCGTCTATATCGAGACGCAATCGATTCGCTCGTCAAGATTCAGCTCGCCAGCCGAGAAAACGAACTCCCCAAGTACGATCGCGCTCTCCTCGAGCGCGAGCTTCGGCTTTTTCCGGACTGGTATATCGCGAAAAAACTCGATGTCGCCTTGAGCCCGCGGCAAACTGAAACGCTAGCTGCCATGTTCGAACGGTTGCTCGAAAACAATCTCGTGCAACCTCGCGTCTACGTTCACCGCGACTATCATTCGCGCAACCTCATGGTTTGCGAAAGCAATCCTGGGATTCTGGATTTTCAGGACGCGGTGTACGGCCCGATCACCTATGATCTCGTATCGCTTTTCAAGGATGCGTACATCGAGTGGCCCGAAGAGCGCGTGCTCGACTGGCTGATCCGCTATTGGGAGAGAGCCAAAGCCGCGGGACTTCCCGTCGACCCCGATTTCGCGCTCTTTCATCGTGATTTCGAATGGATGGGAGTACAGCGGCATTTGAAAGTGTTGGGAATTTTTGCCCGGCTTTACTTTCGCGACGGCAAGGATCGTTATCTCAACGACATGCCCCTCGTTATGCGCTATCTGCGGGCCGCCTGCGAACGTTATCGCGAGCTTGCGCCGCTTGCGAACTTGTTCGACGAGCTTGAACGATGAAAGCAATGCTGCTTGCGGCCGGCCGCGGGGAAAGAATGCGGCCACTTACCGACGTAACGCCGAAAGCGCTGCTATCCGTCGGCGGCAAGCCGCTTATGGTCTGGCATCTCGAACGTTTGCGCGCCGCGGGGTTCAGCGAGATCGTTGTCAACCTCGCCCATCTCGGCGGGCAAATCGAGGCCGCACTGAAAGATGGGCGCGAATTTGGCGTCAATGTCGTCTATTCGCGCGAGGACGAAGCCCTTGAAACCGCGGGTGGAATCGCTTTCGCGCTGCCGCTTCTGGGAAATAATCCTTTTCTCGTCGTCAACGCCGACATCTACTGCGAGTTCGATTTTTCCAGGCTGCGCGAGGTCAAAGGCCTTGCGCATCTTGTGCTCGTGGACAATCCACCGCATCATCCAGACGGAGATTTTTCGCTCGTCGGAAACAGAGTCGAGGCCAAAGGTGACCCCATGCTGACATTTGGCGGAATTGGTCTGTATCACCCCGGATTGTTTTCGGGAATCACGCGGGGAGCCAAAGCGCCGCTCGCGCCGCTTCTGCGGCAAGCGATGGCGGAGAGCCGGGTGACTGGAGAGAGATATGACGGCATTTGGCGCGATGTGGGTACGCCTGAGCGTTTTCATGAACTCGATTCACTGCTTCTCGCGCGAGCCAATGTGTAAAAAGGAATGGGCACCAAGTTAAACGAAGCATATCGAGAACGCCGCGAACGGCTGGGCGCGGCGATGCAACGCGGTGTCGCGATCGTTCCAACGGCCGCCGAGCGTTTGCGCAACCGCGACACGCACCATCCCTATCGCTCCGACAGCTATTTTCATTACCTTGGCGGTTTTCCCGAACCCGAGGCGGCGCTCATCATCGTCGCCGGTGATGAACCCAAAAGTCTTTTGTTTTGCCGTGAGAAAAATCTGGAGCGCGAAATCTGGGATGGATTCCGATATGGGCCGGACGCCGCGCGCGAAGTTTTCGGCTTTGACGAAGCGTATCCCATCGCCAAGCTCGACGAACTTGCGGTGAAGCTCATCGCCAATCAACCGGTCCTGTTTTATCCCTTCGGCGCGGACCCGGCGTGGGACGCTAAAGTGATGACTTGGCTCAACCAGGTGCGCGCGCAAGCGCGCGCCGGCGTCTCCGCCCCCGCCGAGATTCGCGATGTTCGCCAGCTGCTCGACGAGATGCGGCTCATCAAGAGCAGCCCCGAGATCGCGGTCATGCGGCAAGCCGCGGCGATTTCAACTTCCGCGCACAAGCGCGCGATGCAAAGCGCGCGGCCTGGAATGATGGAATACGAAATCGAAGCCGAGCTATTGCACGAATTCCGCCGGCATGGCGCCCAATCTCCGGCGTATACGCCCATCGTCGCGGCCGGCGCCAACGCTTGTGTTTTGCATTACGTACAAAACAACTCGCGGCTTGAAGACGGCGCGCTCTTGTTGATTGACGCCGGCTGCGAGCTCAATGGTTACGCGTCCGACATCACTCGCACTTTTCCGGTCAACAGCAGGTTCAGTTCTCCACAGCGAGAGGTGTACGAACTCGTGCTCGCCGCGCAGGATGCCGCCATCGCCGAAGTGAAAACAGCTAACGCCTGGGACCGACCGCACGCCGCGGCGGTTAAAGTGCTGGCCCAGGGCATGCTCGATTTGGGGTTCCTCAAAGGCTCTTTGGATGAGGCGCTGGAAAAAGAGACCTATACGAAGTTTTACATGCACCGCACCGGCCATTGGCTCGGAATGGACGTGCACGACGCGGGAGACTACAAACGCGACGGCGCCTGGCGCGCCTTGCAACCCGGAATGGTGTTGACGGTCGAACCCGGTTGCTACATCCGTCCCAGTGAAGAAGTGCCGGAAGAGTTCTGGAACATAGGGATCCGAATCGAAGACGACGTGCTCGTGACCGCGGAAGGCCGCGAAGTGTTGACTGTGGCCGCACCAAAACAGGTCGCCGAAATCGAAGCATTGATGCGGAACTGATGCCGCACGCTTTTTCCTGTCTTTAGTTCCTATGATTGCGCACGCCGATGTCGTTATCATCGGCGGGGGGCCGGTTGGCGCGACGCTCGCATTATCGCTCCGTGAGACAGAGCTTTCCGTCGTCATACTCGAAGCGCAAAGAGAAGCGCAGTCCGACAAGCGAACCTTGGCTTTGTCGTACAACTCGCGCCTCATTTTGGAGCGTCTCGGCGTGTGGCAGAAACTCGCCCGATTCACCCCAATCGAAAACGTGCACGTTTCGCAGCGCGGCGCATTCGGTTCGGTGCAATTGCGAGCCGAGGAAATCGAGCTGCCGGCGCTGGGTTATACGCTCGACTACAGCGAATTGCGGCGGGCGCTCGCTTCCGCCATAGCCGAAAGCCCGATAGAAGTTGTAAGGGGCGCGGAAGTCGTTTCACGTGAAAGCATTTCACATTACGCCGCCGCGCGATTTCGCTTCAATGACTTGGAGCATGTGATGACCGCGAACTTGCTCGCGATCGCCGACGGTGGGGCGAGTG
Organism: Burkholderiales bacterium; assembly: GCA_050741875.1. Classification (GTDB taxonomy): domain Bacteria; phylum Pseudomonadota; class Gammaproteobacteria; order Burkholderiales; family JBOIGA01; genus JBOIGA01. The sequence goes on along the minus strand of JBOIGA010000034.1, from coordinate 13,477 downwards.
AGACGAAACACGATTATCTCGAGCGCGCGATCGTGACCGAAGTTCGCACCGAGTCAGCTCCCGCGACGACCGCGTTTGAGCGCTTTCGCGCGAACGGGACGATCGCGCTCTTGCCCAAACCCGATCGCTGGGCTTTGATCTGGAGCGCGCCATTCAAAACAGTCGAGCGACTCCTCGCGGCTTCCGACGAAGATTTCTTGCGCGAGTTCGAACTTTACTTTGGCGAACGCCTGGGAAGATTCGACGAAGTCGGACCGCGCAATTCCTTTCCGCTCATTGCTCGCGTGTCTCCCGCCATTGTCGGCCCCCGAATGGTATGGCTGGGAAACGCGGCGCAAACCTTGCACCCGGTCATGGCGCAGGGATTGAACCTGGGTCTGCGCGATGCGTTTGCTCTCGCCCTTGAGACCGCTGCAACTCAAAAGGAAAACATCGGAAGCGAGCGCATGCTTGCGAATTATCGTGCACGCCGCGCGCGTGATCGGCGGGCGGCGATGCTCATCACCGATTCGCTCGCTCGCCTGTTCGCGCTTGACGCTTCGCGCTTCGCCACAACAGTGGGTTTCAACGCTTTGAATTCTTTTTCGTTCGCAAGAAAGTTCTTCGTTCGACGCGCGATCTTCGGCAGTTGATCGTCGCGAAAAATTTTGTTGCGTTTTTTACAAATATTTTTCGCGACACTGTTCGCAGAAAATTTTTGCGTCTACAATACGCCCCCTTCCCCGTAACAAATAATCGTCGTGCAGATCGGTCCGCATCGCCTTTCCAACAATTTGGTTGTTGCGCCCATGGCCGGTGTTACCGATCGCCCTTTCCGGCAACTTTGCAAGGAATTCGGCGCGGGTCTCGCTGTTTCTGAAATGGTCGCGAGTAATTCGCTTCTGTGGGGATCGGAGAAGACTCGCCGGCGCGCGAATCACGAAGGCGAAGTCAGGCCCGTGGTCGTACAAATCGCGGGGGCCGATCCCAAAATGATGGCCGAGGCGGCGCGCTACAACGTTGACGCGGGCGCCGAAATCATCGACATCAACATGGGCTGTCCGGCGAAGAAAGTGTGCAACGTGATGGCGGGATCGGCGCTATTGCAAAACGAGCCGCTGGTCGCGGAAATTCTCGATTCGGTTGTCAGCGCGGTCAGTGTTCCGGTGACCTTGAAAATCCGTACGGGCTGGGACAAGCACAATAAAAACGCGATTCGCATCGCCAAAGTCGCGCAAGCCGCGGGAGTCCAGTCGCTCGCCATCCATGGCCGCACTCGCGCCTGTCTGTTTGGCGGCGAAGCCGAGTACGAAACGATTGCCGCGGTGAAATCTGAGGTCGACATTCCGGTCGTCGCCAACGGCGATCTCAATACGCCGGAAAAAGTCAAGGCAGTGTTGAATTGCACCAAAGCCGACGGCGCGATGCTCGGTCGCGCGGCGCAGGGCCGTCCGTGGCTCTTCCGCGAAGTCGCACATTATCTCAAGACCGGCGGCCATCTTCCGCCGCCGTCCGTCGCCGAAATTCACCGCGTGCTGATCGCACATCTCGAAGAGCTTTACCGCTTCTATGGCGAATATCTCGGCGTTCGCGTCGCGCGCAAACATATTTCGTGGTACACGAAGGGACTTTACGGCTCGGCGGCGTTTCGCCGCGCCATGAATACGCTCGAGACCGTCCCCGAACAAGTCGAGGCGGTCAACCTTTTCTTCGTCGGCCTACGCGAGCGCAACGAGACGCTCGTCTACGAGGAGGAACTCGCGGCATGACTCACGATAACGACATTTCCCGCTGCGTGAAAAAAGTGCTCGACAGCTATTTCAAGGATCTGGACGGCGAGAAACCCGCGGCGGTATACGACATGGTGATTGATTGCGTGGAAAAACCGCTTCTCGAAACGATCTTGCGCTACTCGCAGGGCAATAAGACGCAAGCCGCCGAAGTGCTCGGAATCAATCGCAATACGCTGTGCAAGAAGATGAAGGATCATGGGATTAAGGGCTAGAGGCAAATAAAACTAGCGACTCTGACTTCTAGCGACCAGCGACTGGCAAATGTCCAAGATCACTCGCGCAATACTGAGCGTTTCCGACAAGACCGGGCTCGTTGATTTCGCCAAGGGTTTGCGCGAGTTCGGCGTCGAATTGCTCTCCACGGGCGGCACCGCAAGTTTGCTCAAACAGGCGGAAATCGCCGTCACCGAAATCGGCGACTACACGGACTTTCCCGAAATGCTCGGCGGTCGCGTGAAAACGTTGCATCCCAAAATTCATGGCGGGATTCTGGCGCGCCGGGACCGCCAGGATGATCTAGCCGCTTTGGAAAAAGCGCAGATCCCACCGATCAATCTGGTCGTGGTCAATCTTTACCCGTTCGCGCAGACGGTGGCGAAACCAGATTGCCCGCTCGCCGAAGCGATCGAGAACATCGATATCGGCGGACCGACGATGCTGCGTTCGGCAGCTAAAAATCACGCAGCGGTAGCGGCGGTCGTCGACCCCGCCGATTACCCGCGAATCCTGACGGAAATGAAAAACACGAAAGGCGCTCTGTCGCCCGCCACGCGTTTTTTTCTCGCCCAGAAAGTTTTCTCCCACACGGCCCAATACGACGGCGCGATCAGCAACTATCTGACCGCGACCGATGTTCAGGGCAATCGCGCCGATTTTCCCGAAAGGATGAACTTACATTTCGAGCTCGCGCAACAAATGCGCTATGGCGAGAACCCCCACCAAAAGGCGGCTTTCTATCGTGACCTGAAGCCCGTAACCGGGAGCTTGGCGCAATACGAGCAACTGCAGGGCAAGGATCTCTCGTACAACAATATCGCCGACGCGGACGCGGCATGGGAGTGCGTCAAAACTTTTGAGCAAGCCGCGTGCGTCATCATCAAGCATGCCAATCCTTGTGGCGTGGCGATCGGCGGCGACTTGTTGACCGCGTATTGGAAAGCCTTCTCGTGCGATCCAGTCTCGGCTTTTGGCGGAATCATTGCTTTCAACCGGTCGCTCGACGAGCAGACCGCTTCCGCCGTGGTCCAGCAGTTTGTCGAGGTCGTGATCGCGCCCGAAATCTCCGAGGGAGCGAAAAGCGTGTTCTCGGAGAAAAGCAACGTGCGAGTGCTCGTCGTTCCATTTGGGCGGGCAATGAACGACTTCGATTTCAAGCGCGTTGGTGGAGGTTTGCTTCTCCAGACTCCGGACGACTTCAGCGTGAGCGCCGAGGATCTGCGCGTCGTGACGAAACGCCAACCGTCCGCGAGCGAGATGGACGACCTCATTTTTGCGTGGCGAGTCGCCAAATTCGTCAAGTCCAACGCGATCGTCTTTTGCGGTAAGGGGCGAACGCTGGGTGTCGGCGCCGGACAGATGAGCCGGATAGACAGCGCGCGCATCGCCTCCATCAAGGCGAAGAACGCCGGGTTGAGTCTGGCGGGATCGGTGGTTGCTTCGGATGCTTTCTTCCCTTTCCGCGATGGCATCGACGTCATCGCCGAATCCGGGGCGAAAGCGATCACTCAACCCGGAGGGAGCCTGCGCGACGATGAAGTCATCGCCGCCGCCGACGAGCACGGGATGGCGATGGTCTTCACGGGTCACCGCCATTTCAGACATTGAAGGAGTGGGGAAGCGCAAGGATAAAGGCCTAAGGATCAAGGCGGGAAAGCCCGCGCAAGAAGTCCTTCATCCTTCATGCTTCATCCCTCATCCTTGGCCTTGAAGGTCCTCGTCGTCGGAGCCGGCGGGCGCGAACACGCGCTGGCGTGGAAGCTCGCCCAATCCCCGCGCGTTTCCACAGTGTTTGTCGCCCCTGGGAATGCGGGAACAGCGACGACCCCCAGGGTCGTCAACTTCCCCGCCTCGGGCATTCCGGTTCTGCTTGAATTCGCGTCTCGCGAAAAGATCGCTCTGACAGTGGTCGGACCGGAAGCGCCGCTCGCCGCCGGAATCGTCGATGCGTTCAGAAAGCGCGGCTTGAGAATTTTTGGCCCCACGCAAAGCGCTGCACAGCTCGAAAGCTCGAAAGAATTCGCCAAGGAGTTCATGCTGAGAAACGGCATTCCAACCGGCGCGTATCGAAGCTTCGAGGAAGCTGAAGCCGCGCACGCCTACATCGCCGAGCGCGGTGCGCCGATTGTCGTCAAGAAAGATGGCCTTGCCGCGGGCAAAGGCGTCGTTGTCGCGCTGAGCGAGGAAGAAGCGCATTCGGCCGTGGACATGTTTCTTGCAGACACCGTCGGATCAAAGCTCGTGATCGAAGACCATCTCAGCGGCGAAGAAGCGAGCTTCATTGTTATGAGCGACGGCAAAAATGCTATCCCGCTCGCCACCTCACAGGATCACAAGCGGCTCAACGACGGCGACCTTGGCCCGAATACGGGCGGCATGGGAGCCTATTCGCCCGCACCAATCGTGACTCCCGATCTGCACGCGAGGATCATGCGCGAAGTGATTGATCCCGCGATCCATGCCATGGCGCGCGAAGGCAATCCTTACACCGGCTTTCTCTATGCTGGTCTCATGATCGGCGGCAACGGGGCGCTCAACGTTCTCGAATTCAATTGCCGGCTCGGCGATCCCGAAGCGCAGCCACTCCTTATGCGCCTGAAGACCGATCTCTACAGCCTGATCGATCGCGCCCTCGACCAAGCGCTCGAGCACATCAAAGTGCAGTGGGACAGGCGCACGGCGCTCGGTGTCGTTCTCGTCGCCGAGGGCTACCCCGAGGCGCCGCGCAAAGGCGATGCGATTACGGGGCTGCCAGACCCCACCGAGGATCTGCGCGTGTTCCATTCTGGAACCACTTTTATGAACGGCGACGTCGTCACCGATGGCGGGCGTGTTCTATGTGTCACGGCGCTTGCCGACACGGTAAGGATGGCGAAACTTCGCGCGTACGAATCGGCCAACGCGATCACTTTTTCAGGCAAGCACATGCGCAACGACATCGGGGATCGGGCGACGAACCGGAGCGGCGCATGAGTGCCGGCGACGTTCGATCTTATCTCAACGATCTGCAGGGGCGGCTCGTCGCCGCGCTTGAAAACGTCGACGGTGAGCGCTTCTTGCGCGATTCCTGGACACGGCCGCAGGGTGGCGGCGGAACAAGTCGCGTTCTTGAAAACGGAAAGTTATTCGAGCGCGCGGCGGTGAATTTTTCGGACGTTTCCGGCGACGCACTCCCCGCGTCGGCGACCGCCTCGCGCCCGCAACTCGCGGGCCGCGCGTATCAAGCGATGGGCGTGTCTTTGGTTTTGCATCCGCGCAATCCCTATTGTCCGACGGTGCATTTGAACGTGCGTTTTTTCAGCGCGAACGAATCCGCGAAATCCGACCTCTGGTGGTTCGGCGGCGGCATGGACTTGACTCCCTACTATGGTTTCGAGGAAGACGCGGTCCACTTTCACCAGACTTGCCGCGACGCCCTCGCGCCGTTCGGCGACGAATACTATCCGCGCTTCAAAAAGTGGTGCGACGAGTATTTTTTTATCAAGCATCGCAACGAGCCACGCGGAATCGGCGGCATTTTTTTCGATGACTTCAACGAGCGCGATTTTGCCTTCAGCTTCGCGCTGGCAAAGAGCGTGGGCGATCATCTGCTTCCCGCTTATCTTTCGATTGTTGAGGCGCGCAGGAACATCCCTTACGGCGAACGCGAGCGCGATTTCCAGGCGTATCGCCGCGGCCGCTACGTCGAATTCAATCTCGTCTACGATCGTGGGACCTTGTTCGGACTTCAATCGGGCGGGCGCACCGAAGCGATCCTCATGTCCCTTCCGCCGAACGTGAAATGGCGCTATGACTGGAAGCCTGAGGCGGGAAGCAAAGAGGAACGGCTTTATCGAGAATTTCTCATCGGGCGCGACTGGATTTGAACTAAAGCGGAGGCTGATCGCGTTCGGCGCCCAACTCGCGCTTGCGGCTCACTCCGAAGTACACCAGCCACACGATCCATACGAAGAACCCGATTCCGAGCACGATGTAGAAGCCAAACGCTCCCAGCTCTTCGAAGGTTTCGTAGGGAAGAGTCCTTCCCAAGATCGCTCCGAACAGAAGCACTAGCAGGAACAGCGCGCCGAAGACATCGAGGAGCAGGCGCAAGGCGTGAAGTATCTTCATAAGACTTATGGTCGCAGGCCTGCGGTAAACTCGCAATGAGCCACCAACGGAAGGAGGCGCGATGAAAAAATTCCTGGTCTTGTGTCTGGCAGTGAATCGCGCCGCCCATCTTTGCCGCCGATCTAGCGGGAACGAAAACCGTCGCGCTTCATGGCAACGATGGAGAGAAAGTCGTGCTCGGCGAACTGCGCTTCGCCAAGCAGGACGACGGCCATACGTTCGAATTCACCCCCAACTCGCAAACGTTCGGCGAACGCTTTCTCGCGATGCGCCCTTTCGAGTGCATTGACGGTCCGGCGCACAGCCTTTGCCACTTTCCCTACAAGAGCCCGCGCACGATCACGCAAGCCGATCTCACCGATCTCGAATATGAGTTCATGTTTTTGCAAAAGCCGCGTGCGGCGGTAAGCCTCGAGCTGGCGAATGGCGTGTATTACGAAATGCAGTACAAGGGCAAGGGAATTGAAGGCACGCTGCGCGAAGTGGACATGACGCCGATCATCGTTCCCGAAGGTGATATGACCCGCCCGATCAAGCGCGAGAATCTGTACAAGGTTAACTTGACCGGCAGGTGGCTGCCCAGGCTCACGATCGAGTAGCGACGCGACAAGTGGCAGGGGCTATTCCCCCAGATACGCCTGCCGCACCTGCGGATTGTCGAGCAAACCCTTCGCGTCCCCGGACAGCGTAATTTCACCGCTGTCCATCACGTAGCCGCGGTGGGAAAGTTCCAACGCGACTTTGGCGTTCTGTTCGACCAGCAGCATGGTGACGCCTGTCTCGGAAACGGTGCGAATTGTCTCGAAGATCTTTTGCACCATGAGCGGCGCCAATCCCATGCTCGGCTCATCAAGCAGCAGAAGTTTGGGCTTGCTCATGAGCGCGCGTCCCAAGGCGAGCATTTGCTGCTCGCCGCCGGAGAGCGTCCCGGCGATCTGGCTGCGACGCTCCTTCAAGCGGGGAAAGAGATCGAACGCCCGTTCCATATCTTCGCTCGTGTCGGTATCGCGGCTGTATGCTCCCATCTCCAGATTTTCTTCCACGGTCAGGCGCGGAAAAATGCCGCGGCCTTCGGGCACGAGCGCGAGCCCGCGCCGGACGAGTTGATAGCTCGGCAGACCAACGATCTCTGAACCGCCGTATTTGATCGAACCCGCCTCAGCAGGAACAAGACCGGCGAGCGCTTTCAAAGTCGTGCTCTTTCCGGCGCCGTTGCAGCCAATGAGCGAGACCAACTCGCCGTTGCCGACGTCAAAATCAATTCCCTTGACGGCGTTGATTCCGCCGTAAGAGATTCTCAAGTCGCGCACTTCGAGCAAAGGGTTTAGCATCAGGGCAGCGCGCCTCCCAGATACGCTTCGATGACAGCCGGATCGCGCTGCACGGCGGCGGGTTCGCCTTCGGCGATTTTTTTTCCATAGTCGAGAACGGCGACGCGATCGCACAGATTCATCACCAGCCCGACATCGTGCTCGATCAAAAGAATCGTCACGCCATCGGCGCGAATTTTGTTCAGGAGATTTTTCAGACGCGCGGTTTCGGTCGCGTTCATCCCGGCCGCCGGTTCGTCGAGCGCGAGCAGTTTCGGCTCGGTCGCGAGCGCGCGAGCGATTTCGAGCCGGCGCTGGTCGCCGTACGGCAGATTTTTCGCGAGAGCGTCGCGGTGTTTGGCGATTCCAACATATTCGAGCAACCGCTCGGCGTGCGCGGTGATCGCGTTTTCCTCGGCGCGTGTTTTCTTGTCGCGGGCGATCGCCCCGAACACTCCCGCATGCGTGCGCACGTGTCTTCCGACCATCACGTTTTCGAGCGCGCTCATATTGGCGAAGAGGCGGATGTTCTGAAAAGTCCTCGCGATGCCCAGCTCGGCCACCCGATGCGGTTTCGTCCCGTCAAGCTTTTCCTTGGCGAAAAAAAACTCCCCCTTGTCGGCGCTGTAGATTCCGGTGAGTACATTGAAGAGCGTCGTTTTTCCGGCGCCATTCGGCCCGATCAAACCATAGATTTTGCCGCGTTCGATCGAAATGCTGACTTCGGAAAGCGCGGCGAGACCGCCGAAATTCTTACCGATTCGGTTCGCTTGTAAGAGAGCGTCGTCAGGCATGTGTTGTTTCCACGGCGAATTCTCTGCGGCGGATCGTCGAAGGAATGAGACCCGTGGGGCGTACGAGCATGACGAGTACGAGCGCAAGCCCGAAAAGGAGCAGGCGCAAATCGGCCGGGTCCACCAGCACCTGATTGAACAACGCCATCTGGAGTGGACCGAGGTAGCGCAGCGCTTCCGGCAGCACCACGAGGAGAAACGCGCCGAGAACGACTCCCGAGATATTTCCCATCCCACCCAACACGACCATGCATAGAATCATGATGGATTCGATCAAGGTGAACGACTCGGGACTCACGAAGCCTTGAAATCCCGCGAACAGTCCGCCGGAAATTCCCCCGAATGACGCGCCCATGGCGAAGGCAAGCAGTTTGACGTTGCGCGTGTTGATTCCCATCGCCCGCGCCGCGACTTCGTCCTCGCGGATGGCGACCCAGGCGCGGCCAATGCGCGAGTCCTCGAGCCGATACGAGATGAAGATGACGACGAGAACGAGGACGAGAAACAGGTAGTAATAGTTGTGAACCGCGGAAAGCGTTAGGCCGAACACATCGTACGTTTTATTCAGCGGGATTCCGGCAACCCGGATCGGATCAATGAGGTTCACGCCCTGGGGGCCGTTGGTGATGTTGATCGGCGCGTTCAGGTTGTTCAAAAAAATTCGAATGATTTCACCGAAACCCAAAGTAACGATCGCGAGATAGTCACCTCGTAATCGCAGAGTGGGTGCGCCGAGCAGCACGCCGAAAATACAGGCGACCACCGCGCCCAGCGGTAGAAGTGCCCAGAACGGCAAATGAATTCCGAAATGCGGAGAAGCGAGAAGCGCGTAGAGGTAAGCGCCGACGGCGAAGAAAGCGACGTAGCCCAGATCGAGCAAACCGGCGTAGCCGACAACGATGTTGAGTCCGAGCGCGAGCATCACATAAAGCAGCACGAACGCGAGGATGCGAACCCAGGTGCGGCCGAAAGCCCAATCGGCGATAAAAGGCAGGGCGAGAAGAAGCAGCGCGAGGAGCGCGAAAGCGATCCACGCGATTCGTCGATCTCGCTTGAGCTCTTGCATGTTGAGCATTGCTACGATCGCTCCACTCAAGCGTCGAAAATGAGCATCAGGTACGCGAGAAACAGCAGCAAATGCACCGCTCCCAGCAGGACATTGGTTCGATCGATGGCGAAAGTCAACATACTGACGACGAGCGTTAGCAGCAAGAGCGTCATGTTCGCGGCATCGAGTCCCAGAACAATGGACTTGCCGGTGATGAGTCCGATCGTCAGCACCGCCGGGATGGTCAAGCTGATCGTCGCCAACACCGATCCCAGCAGAATATTAACCGAGCGTTGAAGTTGATTTGCGAGCGCCGCCCGGGTTGCGGCCAAAGATTCGGGAGAAAGCACCAGCACCGCGACTAAAAATCCTCCGAGCGCGAGCGGCGCGTTAAACGCGCTAATCGCGTAATCAATCGGGACGGCAATCTGCTTGGCAAGGATAACGACGGGCAGCAGATACGCGAGCAGCAGTACGGCATGCCAGATGTGCCGCCGTGCTTCGTTTCGATGTCGGCATGATCGCCCTCGCTCGAGCTCGGCCAAGTGAAATAGTCGCGATGCCGAACATTTTGAATCGCGAGAAAGACGCCATAAAGCCCGAGGGACATGATGCTCAAGAAAACCGCGTGAAATGCGGAGAGCGTAGACCCGGGCGAGGATAAGGTGAAGTTCGGCAGTACGAGCCCAAGCACCGCGATCGGAATGATCACCGCCAGAAACGCGTTGGCCCCGAGCAAATTGTACGTCTGCTCGTGGTGACGCAATCCGCCCAACAGCAAGGAGAGACCGATCATCCCGTTCAGAACAATCATCACCACTGCGAACATTGCGTCGCGTGCGACCCTGGAATTGCCCTCGCCTGTCGCCATGACCGCGGCGATGATCGCCACCTCCATTCCCGTCACGGCAAGCGTGAGTATCAATGTTCCCAAAGGCTCGCCAAGCATCGCGGCGAGGTTTTCGGCATGACGAACAACCAGGAATGCCGATGCCAGGATTACGATGAATAGCCAGGCGAAAACGAACGCGAACCAGAAAGGATCTGACAGGTCAGCAAGCCAATTCTTGCCGAACGCAAGGAAGAGCGCCACTGTGGCGATGCTTAAGAGGAGCGGCCATTCGTCTTTTGCGAGTCGATAGACATTCGAGTAACGCGCGTCCGCTCTCGTTGAGCCTCGGTTTGTCACCGCAAACCCGCGGCAATGGGCTCAAACGGAGGGCTGCGCGTCTCCTCAAAAATCATGCTCGCTCGGTCACCCGCTCGCCAAGCAAACCCGACGGTCGAAAAACCAGAACCAGGATCAGCACGAAGAAAGCGAGCACATCCTGGTAGTGGCTGCCCAAAAAACCGCCTGTCAGGGCGCCCATGTAACCTGCACCGAGGCTCTCGATAATTCCGAGCAGGAGGCCGCCGAGCATCGCTCCCGCGAGATTGCCGATTCCGCCGAGCACCGCCGCGGTGAATGCCTTGAGGCCCAGCGCGAAACCCATGAAGTAATGCGCGAGTCCGTAGTATGCCGCGACCATGACTCCGGCGACCGCCGCGAGCGCCGAACCGATGACGAAAGTGAAAGAGATGACCGTGTTGATGTTGATTCCCATCAGTCCCGCGACCTCATAATTTTGGGAAACCGCGCGCATGGCTTTGCCGAGCTTGGTCCGATAAACGAGGAACAACAGCGCCGCCATCACGAGCGCGGCGAGTACCACGATAAAAATTTGCAAATCGGTGATCGTGGCGCCGCCGATCGAATGCGCGCTATTAGGCAGCAATCCGGGAAACGCGATGTATTGGCGTCCCCAGATCAGCATCGCGACATTCTGCAGGACGATCGAAACGCCGATCGCTGTAATCAGCGGCGCGAGCCGCGGCGCGTTACGCAGCGGGCGGTATGCGATGCGTTCGATCGAAAACCCGAGCGCCATGCACACCGGAATCGCCAGCGCGAGCCCGAGCGCGACGATGATTGGTCCGGGAAGGCCCGCCGTTCCGGCGAGACCATGAATGACAGTGAGCGCGACCATTGCGCCGATCATCACGACTTCGCCGTGCGCGAAGTTGATCAAGCCCAGGATGCCGTACACCATCGTATAGCCGAGCGCGACCAGCGCGTAGATGCTTCCCAGCACGACGCCGTTGATGATCTGCTGCAGGAAAATGCTCAAGGTGCTAGCGCACCGTAAGGATGAGGGATGAAGGATGAAGGATGAAAAAAGGCGCTTCCTCCGCCTTCATCCTTCCGCCTTATCCTTTCTAATACCCCGCGCTTAAAGGTGATTTACCGGGTGCCGCGGGCTCGGCGGCGGCGGTCACGGCTTTACCGCCCACGGTTTCCACGGGCTCCCACTCGCCTTTTTTGACCGCGAAGATGGTAATCGGGCCGTTCTTGATGTCGCCTTTTTCATCGAACGCGATCGGGCCGATGACGCCGTCGATTGAAGTCTTGCCGATTTCCGGGAGAAATTTCGCCGGGTCGGTGGAACCCGCGCGCTTCATCGAATCAACGAAAACATGAACCGCGTCGTATCCGAACGGCGCAAATAGTTGGACTTCGGTATTGAATTTAGCTTTGTACTTTTCGAGGAATTCCTTGCCGCCGGGCATCTCGTCCTTGGGCAGCCCGGGGATCGAGGCCATCGTACCTTCAGCGGCGTCGCCCGCGAGCTTGATGTAATTCGGCGTTTGCCAGCCGTCGCCGCCGAGGAACTTGGCATCGATTCCCAACGAACGCATCTGCTTCGCCATCGGTCCGGCCTGCGGATCGATTCCCGAAAACACGATGACGTCGGGGTTTTTACCCTTGATATTGGTCAGGATCGCGAGGAAGTCGGTCGCTTTGTCGGTGGTGTATTCACGCGCGACGATTTCGCCTCCCGAAGCCTTTACCGCTTTCTCGACTTCATCGGCCAGGCCCTGACCGTAAGCGGTGCGGTCGTCAATGATCGCGACCGTTTTGGCGCCCTGATTCTTGACCGCGAATTCGCCGAGCACCTTGCCTTGTTGCAGATCGTTCGCCAATACGCGAAACGTAGTCTTGAAGCCTTGCTGCGTGTATTTGGGATTGGTCGAGCCCGGAGAGATCTGCGGGATTCCCGCATCGGAATAAATCTTCGAAGCCGGTATCGACGCGCCTGAATTGAAATGCCCGACCACGGCGACGACTCCGGAATCAAGGAGCTTCTGCGCGGCGAGCGTTGCGGTTTTGGGATCGGCCTGATCGTCCTCGGCCAGCAGCTGCAAGGTCACCTTTTTACCGCCGATTTCAACGCCTTTCGCGTTCAACTCGTCCACCGCCAACTGCGTGCCATTCTTGATGTCGTTGCCGATATGCGCTTGCGGGCCGGTGAGCGGGGCGGCAAAGCCTATCTTGACGATCGTTCCATCTTTCGAGCTTTGCGCGCCTTCCTTCTTGCCGCAGCCGGCGAGCGCCAAAAAGCATGCAACGAGTATTGCGCTGATTCGGGTCGTCGCTTTCATTCGGAACCTCCTCGAAGAATGATCGCGCGATTATCCCTTAAAGGCGGCGCGGGGTGTCAATTTTGAGAGAGAGAAAGCCGAGCGGAGCGATTACAACGAGAGGATGTATCTCACCATAGGTTGAATGTCGCCTTCGGGTACATCGGGAAAACCGCCTTTTGCCGGCATCGTTAAAGCGCCCCATGCGCCTTTGCCGCCTTCGAGCACTTTTCTGACGAGCCGCGCTTCGGCTTCTTTGTCGGCTTTGTATCTGGCCGCGACATCTTTAAACGACGGGCCGACCGTTTTTTTGTCCAGCGTGTGACAAGTGACGCAACGGTTTTTCTTGAGCAGTTGCTCGGTTGCGCCGGCATCGACCGCTACTCCCGCAGCGAGAAGCGAAAAAACGGCAAGCACAATGAACGATCTCATGGTCCCTCCCCAAGGACGAATCGAGGCGGCGGATTCTAGCTCGCCGTCCGGCAAATTGCCATGAGCTCGGAAAGCCCGGCAATCGGCGGCAGGCAGCTAACGCCCTGGCAAACCCATGCGTTGACCTTGGCCGACTCGGGCTTGGCGAGGGCCTCAGGCAGGCCTACCGTTCCGTTTGGAATGCCAAGTACCAAGGTAGCGGGCAGAAATTCCCGCTCGAGCGCGCGCCGCCATTCGACGATCTGATCACGCGGTCCGCGCAGGATGATGATTCGCGTCGGTTCGAGATGTTCTTCGAGCGCGGCAACCAGGCTCACCATCGCGCTCGCCTGTGCC
>JBOIGA010000033.1:12491-19560 GCA_050741875.1 Burkholderiales bacterium | reverse complement strand
TCCTATCCCCGTAACGAACTCGCTCCTGAGACTACACAAGACGCGTTCGATTCGGGGAGTTTTTCAACAGCCTGTTAGGCCTTCGTGATACGGAATGATCGGGAATTCCGCGATGTCGGCCAGTGACAGGCGAACCAGGGAAGCGAGAGGATGGTGCTCGGGGACGACCACCACGTGCTGCCACTCGTAGTAGGGAAAAGTGGCGAATTGCGCCGATTCTTCCAAGCCTTCTGTGGCAATTCCGATGTCGGCTTCGCCGCTGTTCAACATCGCCACGATCTCCTGCGGGCTTCCCTGATACAGCACGAGATGAACTTTGGGAAACTGGCGATAAAAATCACCGAGCCGTACTCGCCGACCGCGCGCGCGAAAGCGAGCGCGAAGCCGGTCAGCAACGCGGGAGTAAGCATTGGTAGCAAGACATGGCAGAATGTTTGCCAGCGCCGTGCGCCCAGGCTCGCCGCGGCCTCTTCGATCTCGATGTCGAGGTCTTGCAGCACGGGTTGCAAGGTGCGCACGACAAACGGCAGGCCGATGAAAGTCAGCGCGACCAGAACGCCGAGCGGAGTGAACGCAATCTTGACGCCGAACGGCGCGAGCAAACCGCCGATCCAGCCATTGCCGGAGTAGAGCGCGGTCAACGCAATGCCCGCCACCGCAGTGGGCAGTGCGAAAGGCAGATCGATGAAAGCGTCAATCAGGCGTTTTCCGGGAAACGAGTAACGAACCAGCGACCACGCCAGCATCAATCCGAACAGGCTGTTGATCGCTGCTGCCGCTAGAGATACGCCGAAGCTCAATTTGTACGAGGCGACCACCCTTGGATCCGTGATCACCCCCCAACTCTTCCAGGTGAGCGACAGGGTTCTGAGCAGCACCGCGGACAGCGGGATCAACACGATCAACGAAAGGTAAACGAGCGTGTAGCCCAGCGACAGGCCGAATCCGGGAAGGACACGGCGGCGGGCGTTCGAACCGCTAACTCTCTTGAGCGCTACCGCCGCCGTTGGTAGTTCATAAGATTCCCTGGCCATAAAACCGCTAGGCTAGCCAAGGACTACAGCCAAACCAACGAACAAAATCTGCTTTAGATATTCCCGAAACTGGAATGCTAGCAAACGTCTGTTGCGTTGGTTTCCGTCCGCTGCGCCGAAGCTTGAGGCGCGCGCCGAGCAACCCCGATCAAAACGAGCGGAATGGCATCTTGTCCGAGCGTACCCTGTTCGAAATACGCTCGCGAGTCCCGAGCCATTTTTCGACGTAGCCGCTTACCGCGAGCGGGGCTCGACCTGGACCCTCAGTTTTAGCGGGCCGGAAAGCGGGCACGTGGACCGCTGCAGGGTGCGCAAAATGTCCGCGCCTTTTGGCCAAGGGCCGAATCCGGAATCGGCGTTGATGTGCCCCGCCGAGCCCAGATTGCACAATCGGCTTCCCCAGCGCTGCGGCCAATACGCCGCTTGCGGTAACGGCAACCATGGATCATCGCTGCTCGCCACGACGACGCTCGGGCAATCCAACGGTGTATGCGGAAGCAAATGCGCCACGTCGAACTTGCGCGGGTCCGCGCGTGCGACCAGCATCATTCCAGCGATTCGTCGGGGACGATCTGCTACAACGCAGACCGAGGCCAAGCAGCCGAAGCTGTGCGCAACGATAAAGACCCTGCCGCGCACGTGATGCAGGGTCTGCCGCACTGTGCGCCGCCAGACGCCAAGATTAGGCTTGTCCCAATCGAGTTGAACGACACGCAAACTATTTCGCAACCGTACTTGCAGCCAGCTTTGCCAGTGATTGCGGTTGCTGTCGCCCAAGCCGGGAACGATGGTTTCCATGATTCCCCCTCTTTCTTGATTTCTTATTTCGCGGCAAGCTGATCGAACACACCGCCATCGGCGAAATGAATCTTCTGCGCTTTCTGCCAACCTCCGAACACCTCGCCTATCGTAAACAGCTTGACGTTCGCAAACTGCCTCGAGTACTTGGCCGCCGCTTTTGAATCGCGCGGACGATAGTAATGTTTGCCGATGATGTCCTGGCCTTCGGGCGAGTAGAGATATTCCAGATACGCGGTCGCGACTTTGCGCGTGCCGTGCTTGTCCACGAACCTGTCCACCACGGCCACCGGAGGTTCGGCAAGAATGGACACCGACGGAGTGACGATCTCGAATTATCCGGACCCAGTTCGCGGGTCGCGAGATAAGCCTCGTTCTCCCAGGCGATAAGTACGTCGCCGATCCCGCGCTGAGCGAAGGTGGTCAACGACCCGCGTACGCCGGTGTCGAGCACCTTGACGTTCTCGTAGATCTTGTTCACCAACTCCCGCGCCGTGTCATCGTTTCCTCCCGGCTGTTTCAGCGCGTAACCCCAAGCGGCGAGATAGTTCCAGCGCGCCCCGCCGGAGGTTTTCGGATTGGGCGTGATGACCTCGACGCCAGGACGCGCGAGATCGTTCCAGTCGCGAATGTTTTTTGGGTTACCCTTGCGCACCAGAAAGACAATAGTCGAGGTATAAGGCGAAGAATTTTGTGCAAGACGTTTCTGCCAGTCAGCCGGAATCAGACTTCCGAACTGGTGGAGAGCCTCAACGTCGTAGCCGAGCGCCAGCGTGACCACATCGGCCTCCAGACCGTCAATCACCGAGCGCGCCTGTTTGCCCGAGCCGCCGTGCGACTGCTTGATCGTTACAGTCTCGCCGGTTTTGGTTTTCCAGTGCTTGGCGAACGCCGCATTGAACTCCTGATAAAGCTCGCGTGTCGGGTCGTAGGAAACGTTGAGCAGAGACGCATCGGCGAGCACCGAAGACGGCGACAACGCCAGAACGACGCTCGCGATAACTGCATAGATAAAACGATGGAAAATCATTTTGAGCTCCTCTTCGGTTCAAAAAGACGGAGGAACTCTAGCCACCGCTTCGCGAAGCGTGAACCAATTAGAAATGATTTTGATATTCCTATTCGTGGATTGCGGCGAAGCGATGTCTCATACAATCCCTGTATGAACGGTTTGTTACACTCTGAGAATGAGCGTCTACGCCATCGGCGATGTGCAGGGATGTTTTGCCGAACTTGAGTCCTTGCTCGACAAGATCAGTTTCGATCGGGCATCGGATCGGCTGTGGTTTGTCGGCGATCTCGTCAATCGCGGTCCGCAATCGCTCGAAGTCCTGCGTTTCGTGAAGAATCTGGGGGCGAGCGCGATCAGCGTGCTCGGCAACCATGATATTCACTTGCTCGCAGTCGCCGAAGGCGGCACGCGAGCGAAGGCGAAAGACACCTTCGACGATGTTTTGGCCGCTCCCGATCGAGACGAACTATTGGACTGGCTTCGCCAGCGTCCGCTCATGCACGTTGACAATGACGACGTCCTCGTGCACGCGGGCCTGTTGCCCGGATGGACCGTTGCTTACGCGCAAGCACTCGCAAGCGAAGTCGAGGAGACATTGCGCGTGGACAGTTATCGCGAGTTTCTGCGAATCTTGTATGGCGACGCTCCTGAGCAATGGAGCGAAGAATTGTCAGGCTACGATCGCTTGCGGGTCATCATCAATGCGCTGACCCGGCTTCGCATTTGCACGAAGCAAGGCGCCATGGACTTTTCGCACAAAGCCGGGCTTGAAAAAATTCCGCCGGATTACTTCCCCTGGTTCGATGCGCCGAATCGTGCGAGCGTTAATGCCCGAGTGATTTGCGGTCACTGGTCAGCGCTTGGGCTTTTGCTTCGTCCGAATCTGCTCGCGCTCGATAGCGGTTGCGTGTGGGGGAGAGCGTTAAGCGCTGTTCGGCTTCGCGATCTCGCGCTCTTTCAGGTGGAGTGCTCGAAACGAAGTTGGCGATAGCATTCTCCGCCGCGCGTGCGAGCTCGCGGCGGTTCTTTCCCAGGCTTGCAAGCGGGTCGCCGAAGTGCAAGGCGACAAAGACTTCGCGCTGCGCCAACACCAGCTTGACCGACTGCCAGAAGGTCGTCTCGCCCACGTAACCGACCTCTCGGTTGAGCGACCCGTACGCGTGCGTGAAGCGCAACGCGACGGGAACGACGGGAGCTTCCGCACGAACCGCGGGCTCGATCAGCGACGCGTGAAAGTGACTTAAACCCGCGCATTCGGTCGTGGTCCCTTCGGGAAAAATCGCTATTCTCTGACCCGCGCGTAAAGTTCGCGTGAGGGTTTCGATCGTCTTCTTCAGATCGGAGCGCTTCTCGTGCTCGAGAAAATAAGTCCCCGCTTTCAAACATAGCCAACCAACAACCGGCCATTTTCGAATTTCGGACTTCGCGACGAAACGCGAAGGCGCGACCGAGTTGATGACGAAAATGTCGAGCCACGAAATGTGGTTGGCGGTGAGCAGCGAAGCTCCCGCCGGAATGGGGCCTGAAAGTGACAGCCGAACATTCAGAATGGAGAGCAGATGGCTCGACCAGCGAGCGACAGTTTGCGCCCGGCGGCGGTCGTTGATGTGCGGAAAAAGGAAGGCTTCGGTGAGGAGGCCGAAGACGAGATGCGCGGAAAGACGAAGCAAACGCGCGAGTGCTTGGAGTTTTATGACGAGTCCCTAACGAGCGTTGCAAAAAATTTCGCCTTCCGATCACCGGAAGGCGAAATCCTATAAGTCGGCCGGGCCGCCGCTTAATGCGTGACTCTGGAAACGCCTCCGCCGGAAACGATTCGAACTCGGTCACCGGGGTTGAACACCTCGTTTTCCTCGACTGCCTGGGTGATCGCGACGAAATTGCCTGAATCAAGCTTGACGGTGACTTCGACGCCTTTTGTGCGAGTCAAGCCTTCTTCGGCCGCAGCGCCGCCCAAACCACCGGCGACCGCTCCGATGATCGCACCGACCACGCCGCTCTTGCCGTCACCGCCGATGCTGCTCCCGGCGATGCCACCCACCGCCGCACCCGCGCCGGCGCCGACAGGCGTCTTAGTTCCCTCGAGGTTGACTTCGCGCACCGAATCGACGTATCCCATGCGCACGCTTTGTTCGCCGCGCGCCTGGCCGCGGCTGTAATCCTTGCTTCCCAAACCTCCGGCGCAACCGCCTGCGATCAGCGCCGCGACGATAACGATAGTGGCAGTAACTTTCATCTATGCATTCCTCAAAGTTGAATTCCGAAGCGCTCGCGAAATTTCACATCGACCTCGTCTTTCGTAAACGAATGATTTTGCGCTCCACGCTCCGCGATTTTAAGGGCGCCGAGAAGCGACGCGAGTTTTCCGCAAAGCTGCCAGTCCATTCCTTCGCTCATACCATACAACAATCCGGCGCGGTAGGCATCTCCGCAGCCGGTGGGATCAACGACTTTCTCCGGTGTAACGCTGGGAATTTCGATGGGTTGACCGCCCGCATAGATGAGCGAACCTTCACCCCCGAGCGTCACGATCAAGGCTTCGACAAGCCCGGCCAGCTCCTCGATCTTCTTTCCGGTGCGCTCTTGCAAAAGCCGGGCTTCGTAGCTGTTCAAGGTGACATAGTCGGCAAGATGAAGAAAGCTTAAAAGCTCTTCGCCGTTGAACATCGGCAGTCCCTGGCCGGGATCGAAAATGAAAGGGATTTCGGCTTCGAAGAACTCGCGCGCGTGCTGCAGCATCCCGTCGCGGCCATCGGGTGCGACGATGCCGAGCGCGACTTCGCCGGCTTCGAACACGTGGTTCTCGTGCGAATGGTTCATCGCGCCGGGATGAAACGCGGTGATCTGATTGTCGGCAAGATCGGTCGTGATGAAAGCCTGCGCGGTGAAGACCCCACCGATCTTCCTGATGCAGCGCTGATTAAGCCCCAACCGGCTCAGTCGGCGCTGATAAGGCTCATAGTCCTCGCCGACGGCGGCCATGATGAGCGGGTCGCCTGCGAGCATCCGCAAGTTGTACGCGATGTTGCCGGCGCAACCGCCAAATTCGCGGCGCATGTCGGGAACCAGAAACGCGACATTCAGAATGTGGATCTGCTCGGGAAGGATGTGATTCTTGAAGTAGTCGCCGAACACCATGATGGTGTCGTAAGCCATGGAGCCGCAAATCAACGTGCTCATGGACGGATTATGCGCGGCAACCGGGAGCGTGAAAAGTTTGCAAAGCAGTTGTAAGAATTTCTGAAAACTTCGCGACTTGCGCCAAAAGCCGTAATGGTAACGTCATGATTATTGGGTTCCGGCGCCGCAGGCACAACCATTGCTGCCTCTGTTCATGCCAGTCAATTTAAACCAAGGGAGGTTCGGAGAATGAGGACGTTCTGGAAACTGTCGGGATGCGCGTTAGCGGTAATTTGTTTGAGCGCCGTCGCGGAAGTCGCGCCGGAAAAGGAACGCGCGAAAGATGAAAAGACCGGGAAGACGCAGGTGGTCAGCCTGCCCGACCCAGCGAGTTTAAAGCAGTACATTGATGCCCATCGCGGGTTATAAAAGGAGAATAAAATGATTCAGAAAATTGTAGCGATCCTCGTAATGTCGTTGTTTTTGGCCGGATGCAACACTATGGAAGGCGCCGGTAAAGACCTCGAGCGCGGCGGCGAAAAAGTACAAGAAAAAGCGAAATAGTTTTTTGTAAGTCGTTAGACAGCGGCGCAGAACGCCGTTTCCGGTCGTCGAGGAGCGCGTCCAACATGAGGAGGTATCTTGTCGCGTGCACTGACGGTGCTCGTTGGTGTTGCTGGGGTTCTGTTTATCGCGTTTGCATTTCTGTTCAACAGCGACGACTGGCTGCGTTCGCTTATTGAATACCAAGTGGCGGCCCGCACTGGCCGGGCGCTCAACATCGCCGGTGGATTCGGGGTCGATTGGTCTTTGCATCCGCGAATCCACGCCGAACAAGTCAGCTTGGAAAATGCGCCTTGGGGCAGCCGACCCAAAATGCTGGAGGTCGAGCGGGTCGCTTTCACGGTCAGCCTCGTTAATTTGCTCAAGGGCGACCTTGTCGTCCCCGAAGTTGCTCTCTCGCGGCCGTTGGTAGTGCTCGAGTTCGGCCCAGAAGGCGAGCGCAACTGGATCCTCAAGCGCAAACGGAAGCCTCGGATCGAGCGCTTGACCGTAGACTCCGGAGCGCTCGTTTACCGAAATCCCGCTGCTCAAACCGATCTTA
>JBOIGA010000033.1:0-12481 GCA_050741875.1 Burkholderiales bacterium | reverse complement strand
AATTTAGCGATTGAGACCGACCCCTCCGCGCCAGAAGCGCGGCGGACCCGCGCCGTTGCGCGGGGGACTTTCCGTGGATTGAAAGCCAGCGGCGAGGGTTGGGGCGGTCCCATACTCAATCTGCGCGACAAGACTCTGTCTTATCCGCTCGACGTCAAGGCGCAGATCGGCGCGACGAGCGCTGCTGTGCGGGGCGACGTGACCGGCCTGGTCGCGCTCACGAAAATCAATCTCGAGCTCAAACTGCAAGGCCCGGGTTTACACGAGCTCGGGAAAATTATCGAGATTTCGTTTCCCGATAGCGCCAAATACTGGGTCTCGGGAAATTTGACCCGCGAGGGCGACACGTGGCGTTTCATCGCGTTCAAGGGCGCGCTCGGCAAGAGCGATGTCGCGGGAGAATTTCTATTCGAGCGAGGCGGCGACCGGCCTTTTGTCCGCGCCGAACTTTCGTCCAAGCAGCTCGTGCTCGATGAGCTGCCTGCGCGGAAAATGGGGAGAAAAGACCGGGATGCCAAACCTGCCCAGTTCGAGCGCTTGCGCCATTTCGACGCCGACGTTACGGTCGAGGCAAAGTCGATTCGACGAGAGCAGCGAGCGTTTGGCAATCTTTCCGCGCGATTCAAACTAAACCGCGGCGAGCTCAAACTCGCTCCACTCAAGTTCGACTTTGCGGGAGGCAAGGTGGATTCCAACGCGACGCTCAACGCGGCCGCGGAGCCCCCTGAGCTCAACGCTGCATTAACCGTCGCACAACTCAGGCTGGAACAGGTTTTTCAAAAGACCAATGGAACCGCGGGTGGCAACGCAAAAGTGAAGTCCTCAGGGGGCTCATTCCAAGACATCGTGGCCAATTCGAACGGCCATGTGAGCTTCGCCGTTTCCGAAGGCGAAATCAGCGGCCTCCTCGTCTCCTACGTGGGAATGAATTCGATGGGCCTTTTCAGCGCGCTCATCGGCGATCGTACGAGAATCCCGATCAACTGCGCGGTCGGGGATTTCGCGCTCAAAAAGGGCGTCATGCATACCGAAGTCCTCGTGGTCGATACGACGAAAACCGATATCGCGGGGACCGGCACGATTGACCTCGCGAAAAGAACGTGGGACCTCACGTTTTCGCCGCTGAAGGAAGAGAAGGGAATTTTTTCTGGGTTGTTTTCGGACGGCGCCCCTGTCCATGTCGGCGGCACGTTCAAGAATCCCAAGTTCAAGACCGATGCTTCAGGGATCACGGCTCGCGGCGGCGCCGCGCTCGCGCTTGGCATCATTAATCCCCTCGCGGCGCTCATTCCGCTCTTGGCCTCCGGGCCCGACAAGGAAACCAACTGTGCCTCGCTCATGAGCGAAGCGCGGGGCTGACTTAGGGAATCTAAGTCATTCCGGCGCGCGCCGGAATCCAGTAAAGGCCCAAAATCTCTGGATGCCGGCTTCCGCCGGCATGACGAATACTCCTTCAGAGCCTACTTAGTTCCTAGGCATTCGCCGAGACGGCGACGCGATCGCGGCCTTCCTGTTTGGCGCTGTAAAGAGCTGCGTCGGCGGCGCGCAGAAGGTCATTGACCGTCGCGCCGTGCTGTGGAAAAGCCGCGACTCCCAGCGACAAAGTGACGGTTCCAAGCGCGTTGCCTTCGTGCTGGACGGTGAGCCCTTTCACTTCCTGGCGCAATTGCTCGGCGCGCTGGCGCGCGAGATCGAGCGATGCTTCCGGCATGATCAGCAGAAATTCTTCGCCGCCGTAGCGGCAAACGATGTCCTCGGCGCGGACGTTGTCGAGCAAAAAATAGGAAAGCGCTTTTAGCATCGCGTCTCCGGCTTCGTGGCCGGAAGTGTCGTTGAAAGTTTTGAAGTGATCGAGATCGAGCATGATCATTCCGAGCGCGCGCTTCTTTCTGGCGCAGCGCAGGACTTCGCGCTCGAGCGCTTCCTCGAGATAGCGCCGGTTGAAAAGTCCGGTCAAAGGATCGCGGATCGCCTGCAACATCAGGTCCTCGCGCAATTCGAGATTGGCGAGCGCGAGCGCAAGGTGCTCGCCAACTGTCACCGACCACCTTTGCCGCGCCTGCGTCTGTTTCGCCGCGACATCGGGAAACTGCACGTGCAGGACTCCCAGTGTTTCGCCTTGGGCCATCATTGGCACACATAAGGTACTACCTTTGGGTTTGCCGGTCAGATGCGCGCACGTCGGTCCTTCGCGCGCGTCCTCGACCAGATGCGTTCTTCCCAGGCGCAGCGCCCAGCACTCGTCGGTCGCGAACACCGGCTCCTGCAAGGCGGAATCTCCCCAGCCGACCACGGCTTCGAGAAGCTCATTCGGATCGTCCAGAACGTAAAGCGCGCCGCTGCTACCGGGAAAAAGCCGATCGGCGAATTGATTCACGACCTTGTACGCTTCCTCCACCGCAAGACAAGTCTGCAGCAAATCGCCCATTTCCTTGAGTGAAGCGTTTTCGCGCCCGCGCTGTTCAAGCTCGTGCATCGCAGCCTTGAGCTCGTCGTTGGCCGATTTAAGCGCGGCTTCGGCCTGTCCGCGCTCTTCCACGAGTTTTCTTTGCTCGTTCAGTTTGCGGGTGAGTTCGAGCTGGGTGATGAACTGGCGGGCGAGAACCCGCAGCACTTCTTTCTGTTCCTTGGTCAGCCTGCGCGGCTTTCTGTCGTAGACCGCGAGCGCGCCGATAGCGAAACCTTCGGGTGTGATCAGCGGCGCTCCGGCGTAGAAGCGGACTTTAGGATCGCTAACAACAATCGGATTGTCCTTGAAGCGTTCATCCTCAAGTGTGTCCTGTACGATGAGCAACTCGGATTGCCGAATGGTGTGATCGCTGAAGCTTTGCGCGCGGGGCGCTTCCGTGATCTCCAGCCCGGCTCTCGACTTCAAACAAACCCGCTCGGAATCAACCAGCGTCATTGCCGCCATCGGCATTTGACAAAGCTGCGCCGCGAGCGCAGTCAGCTCGTCGAAATTCTCATCCGCTGGCGTATCGAGCACGCCGTACGCATGGAGCGTAGAGACGCGTTCCGATTCGGCGTCGGGAAGTAGAACGAAAGTCGCCATGTCCGTCCTCTTAGGTTCCTTGGTTACGGGTGATGGTGAGATCGGGGCGCCTCGCTGCCCGGGCTTCGTCAATTCGCTTCACTGGAGTTTCATGCGGAGCGTTGAGCAGCACAGAGGCTTGGTCGTTGGCCTCGATCATGATGTGAGTCATGGCGCGAGTAAAAGCGTCGAGCGTTTCCTTGTTTTCGGTTTCCGTGGGCTCGATCAGCAGGCACTCCGGAACCATGATGGGAAAGTAAACCGTCGGCGAATGAAAACCATAATCGAGCAGACGCTTGGCAAAGTTGAGCGCTGTAACTTTGAGATCGCTCTTGGCTTTTCGCATGGTTACGATGAATTCGTGGCCCGCTCTCCTGCCGGGGTAAGCCAGCTCGAACCCGGCTTCGGCAAGTTTCGTCATTAGGTAGTTAGCATTCAAGGTCGCGAACTCGGCAACCCGGTGCATACCTTCGCGGCCCAGGAGCCGCGCGTAGATATAGGCCCGCAGCAGCACCCCCACATTTCCCGTGAAAGCCGACAAACGCCCGATGGATTGCGGACATTCCTCCTCAGTCATCACTCGATAGACGCCGTCTTTGAAGCCTACCATGGGGAGCGGAAGAAACGGCAATAATTTCTGCTTGACCCCGACCGGTCCCGCCCCGGGGCCGCCGCCTCCGTGCGGAGTCGAAAAGGTCTTGTGCAGGTTCATGTGGATGACATCGAACCCCATGTCGCCCGGTTTGACCTTGCCGAGAATGGCGTTGAGATTGGCCCCATCGTAGTACAGTAGTCCGCCGCAGTCATGAATGATCTTCTGGATGGCGATGATGCTGCGCTCGAAGACGCCGAGGGTCGAAGGATTGGTCAGCATGAGTCCCGCGGTGCGAGGCCCCGCGGCTTTGGCGAGCGCCGCAGCGTCCAGATCGCCGTCGCTACCGGTTGCGATCTCAACGACCTCGTATCCGCACATCGCCGCGGTCGCCGGATTGGTCCCGTGCGCGGCGTCGGGAACGATGATCTGATCGCGGGCGAAATCTCCGCGCGCTTCGTGATACGCGCGAATCATCGCCACGCCGGAAAACTCGCCTTGCGCTCCCGCCATGGGCGCAAGCGAAACCGCGTCCATCCCGGTGACAT
This sequence comes from Burkholderiales bacterium, assembly GCA_050741875.1. Lineage (GTDB taxonomy): Bacteria > Pseudomonadota > Gammaproteobacteria > Burkholderiales > JBOIGA01 > JBOIGA01. The sequence continues at coordinate 8,310 of JBOIGA010000033.1, read as the reverse complement.
CCTGCAATATCTCCTGCAATTCGTGGAGGCAAGAAAGGACCCCTTGGCCGGTTTCGTCGGGCGCGAGCGGGTGGCGCGCGAGAAACTGCGGGAGCTGGGCGAGCTTGTTGCACGCGCGCGGGTTGTATTTCATCGTGCACGACCCGAGCGGGTAGAAGTGCGTGTCGATCGAGTAATTTTTCTGCGAAAGGCGAGTGTAGTGCCGGACTGCGGTGAGCTCGGAAACCTCTGGAAGCTTCGAAGGAGTTACGCGCCGATGACTCTTGGGGATGTCGTCAATACCGGGAAATTCCGCCGGCGCCTGCGCTGCGTTGCGACGGCCGGACCGTGACAGGTCGTAGATTAAGAGCCGCCCCGAGCGCCAAAGGTCGGTTGTCATTGGGCGCGCGGCGCGCAAGGATGAAGGATGAAGGATGAAGGATGAAGGATTCTTTCCGCCTTCATCGTTCCGCCTTATCCTTCATCGTTCTCTCGGCAGCCACGTCAAAGTCCCGGCTTTCATGTCCGGAACCAGCAAGGATTTCTCGTCCCAATCGAGCGCGATGTCGGCGGCCGCTTCAAACTTGTGATCATAGAGTTTCGGCTGCGGCGGATTCTTTTTCAGATCCACCCTCCAGACTCGCCCACCTTTCCAGTCGCTCACGAAAAGAGTTCCGGAGCGGGTTTGCGCGAGCCCATCTCCGCCGCCGAAGCCGTCCGCGAGTTTGGTTACGCGTATTGGATTCAGCTGGACACGGTGCAATTCTCCGCTCGCGAAATCAACGACGAGCAGGCTGCGGCGGTCGAGCAGCAGCCCGTTAGGACTCTTGATGCGCCCGTCGTCTTTCGCGGTGATAAGCGTGCTTACCTCTCCCGTTCGGGTGATCTTGAAGATCGCCCCACCGCCGCCCGCCTGAACGTCCCCCGAATCCGAAACGTAGAAACTGCCGTCGCCGTCCGCGACGATATCGTTTAAGTACTGCGGCGGGATCGGGAAAGCGGACTTGTCAGCGAACACAGCCGGCCGGCCCTTGGGATCGATCCTCCAGACGCGTTCCTTATCGGTGACGAAAATAAAATCTCCCGACCTGGCGAGCCCCTTGGGGTCGTTCAGGCCGGTTGCGAAGGGTTCGATCTTGCCCCGGTTCACGATCACGACCGAACCGTCGCCATCCTTGCCAAATTCTCCGATCTGCGAGACGTAAATTTTTCCATCCCCGGTGGCGAGTGCCGATTCGGGAGAAGCCAGTCCCGAAACGACCCGCGGCTCCTTCGCCTGCGCGAATAGCGCCAACAGCAGCAGCGGGAGCGCGGAGAGTACGGTCAGCCGCTTCATTTCAAGGCGGCGAGCGCGGACTCGTAGTTGGGCTCGTTTTTGATCTCCGGCACAAGCTCGGAGTGCAGCACCTTGTTGCTCTCATCGAGGACGACGACCGCTCGGGCGGTGACGCCGGAAAGCGGAGAATCGGTGATGCGAACGCCGTAGTCATCGAGAAAGTTTTTGCCGCGCATGGTCGAGAGCGTGATGACGTTGTTCAAGCCTTCGGCGCCACAAAAACGCGACTGCGCGAAAGGCAGATCGGCCGAAATCACGAGGACAACGGTATTGTTCAGCCGGCTCGCCTCTTCGTTGAAGCGGCGAGTGGATTTCTGGCAGGTCGGCGTGTCGAGGCTTGGAACGATATTCAAGACTTTGCGCTTCCCGGCGAAATCCTTGAGCGACACGTCGTTAAGGTCCTTGTTCACCAGAGTGAACTGCGGCGCGTTGGCGCCTTTTTTCGGCAGTTCTCCGGCGACGTTGACGGGGCTTCCGGCAAGAGTGACTTTGGCCATGCGATTCTCCTTATGGATTAATTGAGGTCAAAACCGCCGAAAGCCGCGCGGCATAGCGTAGCAGATCGGCGGGGGTTTTCGTTTCGGTCGCGCAGACGAGGAGCGCGTTCTCAAGTTCGGGGTAATAGGGCGACAGATCGAGGCCGCCCAGTATGCCTTCGCTCGCAAGCTGTCGCAATACAACGGATGGTTTCGCCGGAAGCGAGATGACGGCTTCGTGAAAAACCGGACCGGGAAAAGCGAGTTTCACTCCCGCAATCGCGGTGAGCTTGCCGACGAGCGAAACCAGATTCGCATGCGATTGGGCGGCGACCCGCGCAAGACCATCCGGACCGAGCAAGGCGAGATAGATCGTCGCGCCGGTTACCATCAGTCCCTGGTTGGTGCAGATGTTCGAAGTGGCTTTCGAGCGGCGAATGTGCTGCTCCCTTGCCTGGAGAGTCAAGGTGTAAGCGCTTTTGCCGTCGCGGTCCACAGTGCGGCCGACGATGCGCCCGGGCATCTGGCGGATCAATTCCTGCCGGCAAGCCATGAAACCGAAATACGGTCCTCCCGACGAGAGCGGAATTCCGAGCGGTTGGCCTTCGCCAACGGCGATGTCGGCGCCGCTTTGGCCCCATTCGCCGGGCGGCTTCAACACGCCAAGCGAAGTCGGATTGGTCACCGAAATCACCAGCGCGCCCCGGTCGTGGGCGAAATCGGTGAGCGCGTCAACGTCCTCGAGCCGTCCGAAGAAATTCGGTTGGGGAAGAACGAGCGCGGCGAAATCGCGCTCCTCATCGATCGCATCAACGTTGATCACACCCGCGTCGCGCGAGTAGGGTAGTTCGACGAGCTCGATCTTTTGATTTTTGACGATCGTCCGAACCACACTGCGATAAATCGGATGCAAGGTCGCAGGAAGCAGTACCTTGCGCGCCCGTTGATGCAGCCGGATTGACATGAGCACGGCCTCGGCGAGCGCCGAAGCGCCGTCGTAAAGGCCGGCGTTGGCGACCGCCATTCCCGTCAGCGCGCCGATCATGCTCTGGTGTTCGTAAACGACTTGCAGCGTCCCCTGGCTCACTTCGGCCTGGTAAGGCGTGTAGCTCGAATAGAATTCGCCGCGAGTCGCGATCTCCCAGATCGCCGCGGGAATGTGGTGCTCGTAAGCCCCCGCGCCGATGAAATTGAGGCAGCGCGTATCCCGCTCCGCGCGATCCAGCATGAGCCGTGTCACTTCCATCTCGTTCATTCCGGCCGGGACTCTCGATAAGCCGGCACTTTTTAATTCTTCGGGGATTTCATCGAACAGCGCATCCACGCTGTCAACGCCGATCGCTTCGAGCATCTGGGCGATGTCGTCTTCAGTGTGGGGGATGAAAGGCATCGCTTACGCGGCGAGGAGTGAGGCGCGAGGCGTGAGAAGCAAAAGCTTAATGTTCGCTCTCGACGAGCGCGGCGTATCGTTCCGCGTCCATCAGTGACTGCAACTCGGAAGCGTCGTCAGGCTTGACCTTGAACAACCACGCTGCATACGGGTCTTTGTTGATTTTCTCCGGAGTCGCCTGCACATCATCGTTGATCGCAACGATTTCTCCACCGATCGGTGCATACAAGTCGGATGCTGCTTTCACCGATTCGAGAATCCCGCATGCCTCGCCGCCTTTCACTCGCGCGCCCATTTTCGGCGGCTCAACAAAGACCATGTCGCCCAGCTTGTCCTGAGCGAAATGCGTGATGCCGATCGCGACCGCGCCGTTGTCTTCAGTCCGCGCCCACTCGTGGGTGTCGGTGTATTTCAATTCTTCGGGAATCATGGCGTCCTCATTAGTTGATCAGCGCTTTTCCGTTGCGCACGAAAGGAGGAGAAACGATGCGTGCGGAAAGCATTTTATCGCGAACCGCGACCTTCACATCGCCTCGCACCCAAAGCGGAAGTCGGGCGAGCGCAATCGAGCACGCGAGCAGCGGAGAGTAGCCTCCGCTCGTGATCACGCCCTCGCCATTTTCGGCGACGACCCTCTGGGCGTGGCGCAACATACCTTTGTCTTCGAGCACGAGTCCGGCAAGTCGGCAAGCCGGTTCTTTTTCCCGCAAGCCTCGGCGCCGATAAAGTCGCGTTTGAGGTCGACCGTCCAACCGAGGCCGCACTCGAGCGGCGTGGTCGTTTCATCCATGTCCTGGCCGTAGAGCAACATCCCGGCCTCGAGCCGCAGAATGTCGCGCGCGGCGAGGCCCGCCGGACGCACCCCGGCGTCGAGCAACGATTGCCAAAGCGGCGGCGCGTCCTCATTCGGCAGCATGACTTCCAGTCCGTCTTCTCCGGTATAGCCGGTGCGCGAAATAAATTGACTACCGATCTCGCGCGCGGAAAAAGTCGGCAAGCCTGAAAGATCAGCGTCGGCACAAGCGAGCGCAAACTTTTCCAGCGCTTTGGGCCCTTGCACGGCGATGAGCGCGAGGTCGCGCCGCGGCTCGATCCGCGTATTGCCCGCGTTTGAGCGAAGCCAATCGAGATCTTTTTCCGCGGTGCCGGCATTGACCACCAGCCGAAAACGGTCGTCACCGAGGAAGTACGCAATGAGATCGTCCATGATTCCGCCGTCGGGTTGAGCATGCACGAGTACAGCGCCTTTCCCGGCGTTTTGAGTTTGGCGATGTCGTTGGCGAGCACGCGCCGCAAAGTTTCGCGCGCCCCATCGCCGGAAAGATCGGTCCCGAGCATGTGCGAAACATCGAACATCCCCGCGTCGAGGCGGACCGCCCAATGCTCTTCCAGTTCGGAACCGTAGGAAATCGGCATTTCCCATCCGGCAAAGTCGGCCATTTTGGCTTTGCGCTCGCGATGAGCCTGGTTAAGCGGGGTCTTTTTCAAGCTCAAGGATAGAAGAGATAAAGCCGGTAACCCGCCGCGTTGAGATTACCGATCTCGAGCACGAGTTCCAATGAAACGTCCGTGTGCGGCGCGATTTTCGCATTCGACTTTCGCTTTAGATAGTCGGCGGGCAAAAAAACCCGGCGAACGAGCGGCTGGTTCCGCGGATCGGTAAGCGTGAGCTCGAGGGCGGGGTAGGCGCGCACGTGCTCTGAAGTGTTCCTGATCGTCGCCGAAAGGTTCATGACCTCGCTTCGCGCGGGATCGGGGCGAAGATCGGAGTCGGCGATGGCGAGATCGCGAGGGTCCTTCGCCGCGTCGATCGAACACCCGAGATACTGACACGCCGCGTGCAGATATGGGGCAGTTACCGGGAACCTCGCTGCAATTCCGGCGCGAAAAAAATAAATCGTTTGCAGCGCGAGAGCGAGAGCCGCGAGCGCGGTCAAGGTTCCCCAAACCGGACGCGATTCTTCTTCCCTCGGCGCGAGAAATTCGTCCGAAGGGACAATTTCAATCTCCTCACGCTCGAGCGCGGGCGGCTCGCTCTGATTAGTCAACGCGGAAAGGGTCGTGAGCGCGTTGAAAATTTCCGCACAGCGGCCGCAGCGCACGAAGCCGTCGCGCGCCCTCAAATGCTGCACCGTCACACGAAAACTCGTGTTGCACTGCGGACAGCGAGTGACCATGCTCATCGGCGCGCTCCCGTCACCAGCGCCCAGGCCTCATCGGATTCGCGAGCATCAATGACGAACCACTCTTCGTAGGAGCGCGCAAGTTCCGCGACTTCATCTGCCATGATTCCCGAGAGCGCGATTCGGCAGCGCGCAATCGCGGCGATCTCGGGAGCAAGTTCAAGAAGCGGCTGCAATAGAATGTTGGCGACGACGATGCCGGCTTGGATGTTTGCGAGTTCTTGCGGAAGGCAAAACACCGCGTCCACTCCATTGCGCCGGGCGTTTTCGCGCGCCACGTCAAGCGCGCCGTCGTCAATGTCGACGCCGATCGCGTGCCGAGCTCCCAGCTTGAGCGCGGCAATCGCGAGGATTCCCGAACCGCAACCATAGTCCACGACCGTTTCGTCGCCGCGAATCATGCTCGCGAGCCAGCGCAGACAAAGGCGCGTGGTCGGATGACTCCCGGTTCCGAATGCGAGGCTGGGATCGAGTCTCAGGTTGATCGCGTCTGGATCGGGCGGAGAACTCCACGTCGGAACAATGTGCAGCCGAGGCGTGACCTGGATCGGTTGAAACTGCGCCTGGGTGAGCCTGACCCAGTCCTGATCGGCGACCTCGGCCAGCGAATAATCGGGGCACGCGGCGAGGCCGGACTGTCGTCCGGCTTCGGCGAGCGCTTCGGCAATATTCGTTTTCGCCATGAACAAAGCGCCCACTGTGTTCGAAGCGGGATCTATGTCTACCGCAATCGCTTCCGCCTCGATGAGCGCATCGGTGAAGCTGTCGAAGCTTTCGAGAGGCAATGAGAGCGAGACCCGGACCATGCCACGCGATTTCACGCGCGCTGCGAGAGCTTGTGTTCGAGATAATGGATGCTTGTTCCGCCGCGCAAAAAAGCCGCGTCGGACAAAAGCTCCTGGTGCAACGGAATATTGGTGCGTATGCCTTCCACGATCATTTCGGAGAGCGCGATCCGCAGCCGCGCGATCGCCTGCTCGCGCGTATCTCCGTAGGCGATCAGCTTGCCGATGAGCGAATCATAGTACGGCGGCACGATATAGTTCTGATAGATGTGGGAATCCACGCGAATTCCCGGCCCGCCCGGCGGATGATAGGCGGTGATTTTTCCGGGCGAAGGCTTGAAATCGTAGGGGTCCTCGGCGTTGATCCGGCACTCGATCGCAAAGCCTTTCGGCACGATGTCCCTTTGCCTCATGCGAAGCCTTTCTCCGGCCGCGATACGGATCTGCTCCTGCACAATGTCTATTCCGGTCGTCATTTCGGTCACTGGATGCTCGACCTGAATTCGCGTGTTCATCTCGATGAAATAAAAATCATCGCGCTCGAACAGGAATTCGAAAGTCCCGGCGCCTCTGTAGGCGATTTTTCTGCACGCTTCGACACAGCGTTCGCCGATCCGCACGCGAAGCTTCGGATTCAGGTGCGGCGCCGGCGCTTCCTCGATGATTTTCTGGTGCCGGCGCTGCATCGAGCAGTCGCGCTCGCCGAGATAAACCGCGTTCCTGTGCTCGTCGACAAGGACCTGGATTTCGATGTGCCGCGGGTGTTCGAGGAATTTCTCCATGTACACCGCGGGATTGCCGAAGGCGGTTTGCGCTTCGGCGCGAGTCATCGTCACGGCGTTGCTGAGCGCGGCTTCGGTGTGGATGACGCGCATGCCTCGCCCGCCCCCTCCTCCAGCGGCTTTGATAATGATCGGGTAACCCAGGGAGCGGGCGATTCTGGCGATCTCCTTGGGATCATCGGGAAGCACATCTTCAGTGCCGGGGACGCAAGTGATCCCGGCTTTGACCATCGCGGCGCGTGCGTTTACCTTGTCGCCCATCATCCGGATCGTTTCCGGACGCGGCCCGATGAAGACGAAGCCGCTTTTCTCGACGCGCTCGGCGAAGTCGGGGTTCTCCGAGAGAAATCCGTAGCCGGGATGGATCGCTTCGGCGTCGGTTACTTCGGCGGCGCTGATGATAGCGGGCACATTGAGATAACTTTGCTGCGCCGGCGGCGGACCGATGCACACCGATTCGTCGGCGAGCTTCACGTACTTAGTCTCGGAGTCGGCCTCCGAATGCACGACCACAGTCTTGATCCCCAGCTCGCGGCACGCGCGCTGGATGCGAAGCGCGATCTCGCCGCGATTGGCGATCAGGATTTTTTCAAACATCGAGGGCGTAGGCGGTAGGCGGCAGGCGGTAAACGAAAAAGTGCTCCCTCTTTCCGTAACGGGGGAGAGGGATGGGGAGAAGGGGCTCTCTGCTCACGCCTTCCGCCTTCCGGATTCGCGCAAAGCGGCTACTCAATCATGAATAACGGTTCGCCGTATTCGACCGGTTGGCCGTTCTCGACCAGAATGGCCTTGATCGCGCCGCCTTTGTCGGCTTCGATCTCGTTGAGCAATTTCATCGCTTCGATGATGCACAAGGTGTCCCCTTCGGCGATTGTCTGGCCGACTTCGACGAAAGGCGGACCACCCGGGGTCGCCGACCGGTAGAAGGTACCGACCATGGGTGATTTCAGCACATGCCCCTCGGGCAGCTCTTCCTTTTCGGGTGGCGGAAGTGCGGGTTGCGGCGCCGCTTGAGTCGGGGATGCGGCCGGCGCAGTGGTCAATGTCTGGGAAACAACGCCCGAGCGGCTGATGCGGACTTTCTCTTCACCTTCGGTAATCTCGATCTCGCCGATCCCGGACTCCTGGACGAGATCGATCAGCTTTTTTAGCTTGCGCAGGTCCACTATTTTCGCAGCGCGAATTCGAGCGCGAATTCGTAGCCTAGAGCGCCGAGACCGGTGATTGTACCGATCGCCCGAGGAGAGAGATAAGAGTGGCGACGAAACTCCTCGCGCGAGTAAACATTCGAGAGATGCACTTCTATAAAGGGAATAGAAACGGCCGCCAGGGCGTCGAGCAGCGCGATGCTGGTGTGAGTCAAAGCGGCGGGGTTAATG
>JBOIGA010000032.1:0-20114 GCA_050741875.1 Burkholderiales bacterium | reverse complement strand
AGTCGTACTCGTTCATCCGGCAACCGAAAGTTTTGACAAAAAGCTTCTTCGCCACTATTTTTTCTTGAAGTTCCGCTGCTCTTCGACGGTCAAAACCCAGATCTTGCTGACGTCGCCGTTGAAGTCCACTTGATATCCGATTGGAGCGCGCGTGGGATACATCGTTGGAAGAACGATTCGGTTATCCTTGCCGAAGACTTTGGCGCCGGGCGCAAGCTGGTAGCGCTTACCGTCGATGGTGACATGCGGGTATTGCATGCTCGTTAACTCCCCGCGCTTGGCCGAATCGGGAAACTTTCTCTCAGCAATGGCCGTGGCGGGAAGAATCAGCGAGAGGAGCAGGATCAGAATCTTGAGCATGGTGGCGAATCAGGGATTTGAACCCCGGACCCATGGATTATGATTCCACTGCTCTAACCGCTGAGCTAATTCGCCACGTAACACTTGTTTTAGAGAGCGCCTCGCCGGCAGAAGTGTTAAGGAACCTCTGATCAAGTCCCGCACGGTCGCGACGGCGGCTTTGCGGGATGAGCTGCGCGAAGCTCGACGCAGCGAATGGTTGACCCCTTCGCAAGGAGCGCGACAAGACAGATCGCCCGCAAAGCCCCGTCCCTTTGGGTTTCGACGATAATGGGCCGTCTACGTCGCCGAGCGTCTGAGGCCGTAGTCCGGCTACTGATCCTCAGCCGCTCGTCTAGTAGCCAACCCATTCTCGTCGAAACGCGATCCGTGTGCGACTTGATCAGAGGTTCCTCAATTTCAAGCGAGAGCGCTTGGCGCACCGATGCCAAGAACTGCCGGTTTCCTTTGAATTTCGGGAGGGACCACCGAATTCATGCTACCCAAGGGCATCGACATTTGTCAATTTGACCGCGGCTGTTATTATCGTTTCGATGGAAGAGGTGATCATCGTCGGCGGCGGACTGGTCGGCAAAGTCACGGCGCTCGCGTTGCGTGATGCAGGACTAAGCGCTGCGCTGGTTCAGATGCCAAAGACGCCCGATTCCAATGCAAACTGGGACAGCCGAATCTACGCGCTTTCTCCGGGAAGCGTGCGTTTTCTCGAGAATTGCAAGGCTTGGGAACATGTTGATCAAAGCCGCGTCGCCCAAATTGCCGAGATGCATATCTATGGCGACGATGGAAAGTCCCTTCTCATTTTCAGCGCTCATGAAGCGGCAACCCCGATGCTCGCGGTCACCGTGGAGAATCGTGAGCTTGAGCAGGCGATGGGGGTCGCGGCGACGGGCATCGAAACTCACTTTGGCGGATGCGATTCGCTCGATTGGGATGACGATTCAGTCGTGCTGGGATTGAGCGGAGGCGGCGAGCTGCGCGCGCACTTGATCGTCGGCGCCGACGGCGCCAATTCGTGGGTGCGGGAGCAGGCGGGAATCGTTTCCTACTCGCGCAGCTACGGTCAGTCGGCCGTCGTCGCCAATTTCGAATGTGAAAAACCGCACCGGAATATTGCCTATCAGTGGTTCCGACGCGACGGCGTGCTCGCTTATCTTCCGCTTCCGGGCGAGCGTGTCTCGATCGTTTTTTCCACGTGGGATGAGGAAGCGCGCAAGCTCGCGACGTCGCCCGCGCCGGAGTTTTGCGCGGCGGTGGCTGAAGCGGGCAGACATGTGCTGGGCGAGCTAAGCCTCATCACCCCAGCGCGAATTTTTTCGCTGCAAAAGATGGAAGTCGAGCAACTGATCGGGCCGCGGGTCGTTCTCGTCGGCGACGCCGCGCACGTTGTTCATCCTCTCGCGGGGCAGGGAGTCAATATCGGTTTTCGTGACGCTTACGAGCTCGCCAAAGTACTCCAGCGAAGCCGTGCGATCGGCGACTGCGGAGACCGTATGCTCTTGCGCCGCTATGAACGCTCGCGCAAGGAGGACCACATGAGCATGGGTTTCACAACCGATGGCCTGCAGAAGCTGTTCAACAACAACAACGTCTGGCTCAGCGCCGTGCGCAACCTCGGGTTGAAACTTACCGACTCCACGCGGCCTCTAAAGACCGCTCTCATACGCCGCGCCCTGACGTGAAGGAACACTCCATGCTGAAAAAACTTGTCGCCGTGCTCGTTTTCGTGACAGCGCCCATGGCCTGCGCCAACGAGGCGGAAATTAAAAAAGCCCTGGAAGCCAAGTTCCCGCAAGCGAAGGTGGAGAAGATCACCAAGACTCCGTATTCGGGTCTTTACGAAGTGTTCATGGACAAACAGCTCTTTTATACCGACGAGAAAGCGAACTATATTTTTCTGGGCGACATCATTGACGCCAAGACCAATCAGAACATCACCAATCAGCGCCTCTCCAAATTGAACGCGATTCCCTTCGAGAGCCTGCCCCTCGATCTGGCGATCAAGACCGTGCGCGGGAATGGAAAACGCAAAGTCGCGGTCTTTTCCGATCCGGACTGTCCTTTCTGCAAGCGTCTTGAGAAGGAGCTTGCGAGCGTGACCGATGTCACGATCTACACTTTTCTTTTTCCTATCGCGAGCCTGCATCCGGCGGCGACGGACAAATCCAAGGCAATATGGTGTTCCGCCGATAGGGTCAAAGCGTGGGACGACCTGATGCTGCGCGGCATTGCGCCCACGGCTGCGCCGACTTGCGAAAACCCCGTCGACGAACTCGTCGCGCTCGGGGAGAAGCACCGGATCAATGGCACTCCCACTTTGGTTTTTCCTGACGGAACTGTCGTGCCGGGCGCGATTCCCCTCGCGCAGCTCGAAAAGATGTTGGGTGCGCCAAAACCGAATTGAGGGGATTTTGGTTTTTTACCTCACTCCTCACTCCTCACTCCTCACATGATTTGGTTCGTTCTCGAAGCGGGACTCGCGCTCGCGCTATTGATTTTTATCGTTTGGTGGACGCTGCCCAAGAAAGATAGGACTAAGGACTGAGGACTTAGGACTGAAAAAAATCCTACTCAGTTCTGAATCTTGGGCCCTCAGTCCTGCGGTTTAGTATTCCCCCATCGTCCATTCGTGGTTGCACTTGCGGCACTTCACGCGCATCCAAAACTTGTGTCCTTCATCGGCGGGCAGGTGAGTGCCTGAGCCGATGACGTTGAACGAGGCGTACCTCTTACAATTCCCGCACGTTGCGCTCTCGCCGAGGATGTCGGCGAGCAGCATGCGTTTGCTGTACTGTTTCCAGGTTCCGATGCAGAGCGCGATCCCGCCGAACGCGACACCTAGCCGGACAAGAGTCTCGAAACCCAGGCGCATGAGGCTATCAACTTCCAGCGTTACCGCTACCGCGATCATGCTCAAGAAACACGTGACGAGGTAGGCGTGGCTTTCGATGAGCTGCCGCTCGTACCAGCGTTTGAAGCCGATCTCCCGAATTTTCGCGGCGATTTCCATTGTTTTGGCGAGCGGGGAAATTATTCTACTCCTCGCGCTATTTTTTTTTCGGAACCTACGCGTGATGACCGGTAGACTGTTGCGCGCCGATGCCTCAGCTTTCTTATCGAGCTTCGCGTAACTCCCTTACGCCGCCCGACCCTTACGCCTTCGCCCTCTCCCGAAGGGCGAGGGGAAAGCGGAAATGGCGTGTTAGCCATTTCCGACATACTCGATAGTGACACTTACCATTGCGCTCGTTCTGCTCGTGGGCGGCTTGCTGGCGGGTTTTCTGACCGGCCTGCTGGGGGTCGGGGGCGGCGTCGTCATGGTGCCGCTGATTTATGAGGCGCAGCTGTATCAAGGCGCCTCTAGCAAGACTGCGTTCATCACTGCGGTGGCAACCAGTCTGGCGGTCATTGTCTTCAGCGGCGCTTTCGCGGCGAGGATTCATTATCGCAACGGCTCGCTCGAACTTCGCCTGCTCCTGTGGACTTGCATAGGGACGGTGATCGGTGGAGTCCTCGGATCAAATCTGCTGATCGCCGCCGACGATCGCCTCGTGCGTCTGGCTTTCGGAATTTTTCTCTGGGTGCTCGCGGCAGCGATGTTTCTGCCTCCCGTGAAGCCGCGCGAACACGCTTACTCGGCGCGCGATAAAGCGGGCCTCGTGCTGACCGGCGCTTGCATGGGACTCGCGGCCGCGGTGTTCGGCATCGGCGGTGCGCTGCTGGTGGTCACGGCGCTCGTTTTATTTTTTGGCATCGCCATTCATAGCGCCATCGCGACGGCCACCGCTCTCATCGTCGCGACCGCGTTGACCGGCGCGAGCTCATATCTCGTTTTGGGCGGAGCGAATTACATAAATCCGATCGCTGTTTTGCTATTGCTGCCAGGTGCGCTCATTGCAGCGCGTTTCGGCATCAAGCTCGCGATGCGCCTTTCGCGCGAGAAGCTACGCTACGTCGTGGTGGCGTTTCAGCTTGCGGTGGGCGCGCGGTTTATCTTTTTTTAGGGGTCGCGCAAAGTTTCGCGAGCACGCGAAGTAACGCTTCAGGGAAATACCTGAGAAAACGGTGTTGTCAGCGCGACAAGCGGGAGTGCATCCGCAAACAGAAGGAACCGGTAAGCCGGTTCCTTGACCGACAGGTGGGACGGCTATTCGGTCAATCTTATAGCGTCACGTACTCGAACACCTTCACTACTTTTTGCACGCCTTCCGTCGTGCGCGCGATCTCAGTCGCGGCCTCCGCTTCCTTCCGGGTTACCAGTCCCAGAAGATAGACGACGTTGTTTTCGGTAACGACTTTCACGTGATTCGCCTGGAATTGCTTTGCGTCGAGCATGCGCGCTTTCACCTTTGACGTGAGGTAGGAATCGTTCGCGCGCGAGGTAAGCGAGCTCGGCGCGGCGATCTGAATGTCATTTTCGATGGCGCGCACGTTCGACATATCGGCAACGAGGGCCTCGACCTGCTTCTTAATTTCTTCGCTCGGCGCTTGGCCCGTCAGCAAGACGGTGCGGTTGTAGCTGGTCACGCTGATGTGCGTGGGCTCCTTCACCTGTTCGGCGACGCGGGCGCGCGCCTTGAATTCGATTTCCTGATCCTCGGTGATCGAACCCACCGTGCGCCGGTCTTCGGCGACCAGTACCGCGCCGCCCACTCCCGCCGCCGCGCCCCCCGCAACCAGAGGAAAGCAACCTTGCAGCATGGGAAGGATCAAGGCCATGGAGAAAACAAAGATACGCATCTATTCCACTCCTAAAAGTAAACAATCGATCGAGTCGCACAGGCAATGCAAGGTTAACAGATGAACTTCCTGGATGCGCGCCGTGTTGGAGGCCGGCACGCAGATGTGTATGTCATCTTTGGTCAGCAGTTGGGCGATCGCCCCGCCGTTCTTTCCCGTGAGCGCCACGGTGATCATGCCGCGCTCGCGGGCGGCGGAAATCGCGTCAATGACGTTGCGCGAATTGCCGCTGGTTGAAATCGCCAGCAGCACATCTCCGGACTGGCCGAGCGCACGCACCTGTTTGGAAAAGACCTGCTCGAAGGAGTAATCGTTGGCGATCGAGGTCAGGGTCGAGGTGTCGGTCGAGAGGGCCATCGCCGCCAATCCCGGCCGTTCCATCTCGAAACGGTTCAACATCTCGGCGGCGAAATGCTGCGCGTCGGCAGCGGAGCCGCCGTTGCCGCAGCTTAAAATCTTGCCGTCGTGCATGAGGCAGTGCGCCATGCGCTCGGCGGCTGCGGCGATGGGGGCGGCAAGCACGTTCAGGGCGTGTAGCTTGAGGTGCGCGCTCTCGGTGAAATGGTCGCCGATCCGGCTTACGAGATCCATCGTCGTTGCGCACGGGATTCTACCGGCGGAGAAAAGTTTGCGCTATGCCTCGAAAGCATTCTTGACCCAGCGAATAGGCTCCGCGCCTTGAAGCAGCACGGCATCGAAGCGGCAAGGCGAAGACTTACGCCGAGAAAGGTAATGCTTGGCGGTGGCGACTAGGCGAGCGCGTTTGGCGGCGGTGATGCTGTCCACCGCGCCGCCGAAACCGCTGCCGGTTCTTTTTCTGACCTCGACGAAAACAAGTGTCGCGCCATCCTCGAGAATGAGGTCGATCTCGCCGAATCGGCAGCGGTAGTTTCTCGCGAGCAGCTTGAGCCCCTGACTGACGAGGTGTTGCAAGGCTTCCGTCTCAGCGGCGTCACCTTTCATCGCCGCACGCCTTCGAGCGCGACCGCTTCTCCCTGTTTGATGACGGCGGGGGTGAGTTCGCGCTCAAATTGATTGGCTTGGTTCAAAGTAATTCGGCCGAGCACGCCGTCGAGCTTGGCCGGTTGGGACCCTTGCAGCAGCAGCTCGGCGATTCGAAAGGCATCGATGCCGAGCGCGTAGAGCCGGTCCATTTCAGCCGGCAGCGGATAGTCCGCATGCGGATAGTTCCTGACAACCGGATGGTCGGCCTGCACGAGCCAGGGGCTGTCCATGAAGCGAACGCCGTTCAAGTCGTGATTCAGAATCGCCTCCCTTCGGCCGGAATAAACGTGCGACGTCGCGAAAGTAGGAACGTGCGAGTCGAGGTATGGCCGCACCATGCGCGCGCGCTTGGCATCGAGTGCGAGAAAAATCGCATCCGCGCCGCTCGCCTTCGCCGTATCGCGCAGCTTCAGCAGCCCGTCGGGGTCCGCGATGAGCGGCAATGTTCCGGCGATCGTGCCGCCGAATTGCAACCACTCGTCCACAAAGGTTTGATTCACCCTTTTGAAAAGCGGCGTGTCGCCGAATATGGTCAGCACATTGCGTGCGCCTTGAGACCACGCGAGCCTGGCAGCCTGCCTCGCTTCAGCCTCGGCTTGCAGACCGAGCAGATAAACGTTGCGCGGCAATGGAATTTCGGTTTCGGGAGCGTTCAGCGCCAGCGTTGGAACAACAGTCAGATTGCTCGTGGCAAGCGCTGTCACTCCGTTCCGGGTGAGCGGGCCGACGATAGCCTGCGCGCCTGCTTGTACAGCCTGGCTGTAGGCGGCCAAAATCTCATCGGGACTATCGCCTGTGGGGTAAACTTTGACCGGGGTCGCAGCCTGCGCTGTTGCCGCGGCAGCGAGGAAACCATCATGAACAGCCTCCGCCGCGGCGCCGAATGACTGTGAATTGAGCGGAAGGATGAGCGCGATCTGCCGATCGGCCCGGCCCGACGGTGGCGCGCCCGGTAACGGAGTCGCGACGATTGGGGGAGGCGGCCCCGATTCGTAAAGCGGCGAGGTTTCCGCTTCAGGCGCGGCGGGAGGCGGAGCGGGGGACGGAGGCTGGGCCGGCGCCGGCGCTGCGGGTTCAACTGGCGCGGGCGCCTTTTCGGGTGTCGCCGCGCAGCTCGTGAGCAGCGCGACCAGAAGATAAACGAATACGTGGCCGAAAAACTTCACACTGCATTATATGTAGTTGCCACGCCGATTGGGAACTTGCGCGACATCACCTTGCGCGCGCTCGATGTTTTGCGATCGGTGGACGTTATCGCCGCCGAAGATACCCGTGTCACGCGCGTGCTCCTCTCGCACTACTGGATCGAGGCGCGGCTCTTCTCATTGCACGCACATAACGAGATTCGCTCGGCCGAAAAAGTGATAGAACTTTTGCAATCGGGCAAGAGCGTCGCGATAGTGACCGATGCGGGAACTCCGGCCGTGAGCGACCCGGGAGCGAAACTGGTGGCGCGCACGAGAGAAGCGGGGTTTTCGGTCGTTCCCGTTCCCGGCGCGAATGCCGCCTTGTCTGCATTCTCTGTCTCTGGCCTACAAGCCTCGCGAGTCTTGCTCTGCGGGTTCCTCCCGCGTGCCGCGAATGATCGGCGAGCGGCATTGGCCGAGACGAAAACGTCGGCATCAGCGCTGGTGTTCTACGAAGCGCCCCATCGCATCGTTGCCGCGCTTGAGGACATGGCGGTCATTCTCGGCGAACGGCGCCAAACCCTTATCGCGAGAGAGCTCACGAAGATGCATGAGAGTTGTTTTTCCGGAACGCTCGCCGAAGCGGCTCAATGGGTGGAGAGCGACGCGAACAACCGCAGAGGCGAGTTTGTCGTCGTCGTCGACGGTGTGGAGCCGCCGGCTCGGACGGAAAGTTATGACAGCGAGCGCGTGCTTGCTACGCTGCTTGCCGAATTGCCTCTTAAACAGGCGGCGTCGCTTGGAGCGGAGATTACCGGTGTGAGCAAGAAGAAACTCTACGCGCTGGGTCTCGAGTTGAGAAACAAATGAAGACGATCACCCTTGTCCGGCCGGATGACTGGCATGTGCATCTGCGCGACGGCCCCGAGATGCGCGATGTGCTGCCTGACACAGCCGAGAGATTCGCACGCGCCATTGTCATGCCCAATCTTCAGCCTCCGATCACGACCACCGGGCATGCCGCCGCTTACCGCGACCGAATTTACGCGGCGCTTCCGGACGGTGCGAAGTTCGAGCCTTTGATGACGCTCTATCTCACCGACAACACCAAGGTCGAGGAGATCGCGCGGGCGAAAAAAAGCGGTTTCGTCTACGGCATGAAATATTACCCGGCGGGAGCGACGACGAATTCGGATTCCGGCGTGACCGCTATCGCGAAATGCTTTCCCGCGATCGAGGCAATGGAAGAAGCCGGGCTGCCGCTTCTCGTTCATGGCGAAGTCACCGATGCCGAAACCGATGTGTTCGATCGTGAAAAAGTCTTTATCGAGCGAGTTCTCACGCCGCTCGCTGCGCGCTTTCCAAAACTCAGAGTCGTGTTCGAGCATGTGACCACTCGCGAAGGAGTCGAATTCGTGAAGGCGGGCGGCAACGTCGCTGCGACCATCACCGCGCATCATCTGCTCATCAATCGCAATGCAATGTTCGCTGGCGGACTGAATCCGCATCACTACTGTCTGCCGGCGCCGAAGCGCGAGTCACACCGGCAGGCCTTACTCGCCGCGGCGACGAGTGGCAGTCCGAAATTTTTTCTGGGCACGGACAGCGCGCCGCATCCGAGGCAGGCGAAAGAATCGGCGTCCGGCTGCGCGGGGATTTACACCGCGCACGCGGCGCTCGAGCTTTATGCCGAAGTGTTCGAGCAAGCCGGAGCGCTTGGCAGGCTGGAAGCTTTCGCGAGTTTCTTCGGCGCGGATTTCTACCGTCTTCCGCGCAATCGCGAAACCATCACGCTCACCAGGGAAATCTGGCGTATTCCCGAAGAGCTGCCGTTTGGAAACGGCAAGCTCGTCCCGTTCCGCGCGGGGAAGACGGTTGCTTGGAGAATAGGGTAAGGAGGCGGCAGAAGGTAAGCTCTCACCCCGCACGTTCCCCGACGGGGAGATTTTTTCGCCTTCCGCCCTTCGACTCTGCTCAGGACAGGTCTCCGCCCTTCCGGTTCGTTACGGAAACGCCGGAATCGTCGGCTCGACTCCGCCTGACGCCGCTTCGGGATGACGTTTTTCGACGAGCTCGCGAGTGGTTGCGACTCGGTGAAGCGGTACATCCACCATCATCAGCACGTTTCCTCGCTCGATTGCTTTTTCGAACGGCTGCAAACGCGAGTTCGGAATCGCGCTCGCCGCCATGCTAGCTACCCACGTGCCGAAAAGCGCGCCGGCTATCGCGGCCAGCAGAATCGCCCCAAGTTGCAGGGTAATTCCCCCTGGCGGAAACAGCACCACCAGTATGCCGCCAAGAACACCGGCCGCGCCGCCAATCATCATGCCCAGCTCAGCGCCATGCACAATGTCGGTCTTTTGCAGCACAGTGGCCTCCGGTAAATCGCCCAAGGGCACGTCGGGACGCGCGAGAAAGTGAATGTGTTTGCACTCAATCCTCGCGAGCAAGAGATCATTGAACATCTCATTCGCGCTAACGGCATCGGGTAAAACGAAATATAGGCGTCGCCTCATATCGTCCTCCTATCGTGAGAAGCCCCACAATTCACAAGTAGGTCACGGCGATGCGAATGTCAAGGTAAACAGATCACCGGCGCGGAACTTTGTCTCGACTCCGGTGTTACTATCAATACTGAAGCTGGCCAGACAGTCGCTGTGCGGTTTATCCGCATAGAGGAAAGTCCGGGCTCCGCAGAGCAGGGTGACGGCTAACGGCCGTACGCCGTGAGGCGATGGAAAGTGCAACAGAAAATATACCGCCTATGCCGAAAGGTTTTAGGTAAGGGTGAAATGGTGCGAAGCGGCCTTGCCGCTTAGTGGCATTCGGCGAAGGCTAACCTTCAGGTTATGCCGAAGCCAAACGCCATTGTAAGAGCGCACCGCGTTCGCGGTAACGCGAACGGCTAGGTAAACCCCACCCGGAGCAAGGCCAAATAGGGAAGTCATAGCGTGGCTCGCGCTGCTTCCGGGTAGGCTGCTTGAGCGTGCGGGTAACCGTACGCCTAGAGGAATGACTGTCCACGACAGAACCCGGCTTATCGTCCAGCTTCACTCTTTCTTTCGACCAGCTTGATGATGAAGTTCCACTCCTTGGGAGTCACCGGAGTAATCGAAAGCCGGTTGCCTTTGGCGAGTACGCGCATTGCCTCCAGTTCGCGATAACTTCGAAGTTCGTTGATCGGAACGAGGCGCGTTTTTCGGATGAACTTCACATTGACGTTGAACCAGCGCGGATTCTCGCGGTTGGCTTTGGCATCGAAGTAGCGGCTCTTGCGATCGAATTGCGTTTTGTCGGGATACGCGAGTTTGGCGATTTCCACGAGTCCCGCGATCCCCGGCTCTTCGCAGCTCGAATGGTAGAAAAATGCCTGGTCGCCCACGCGCATCTCGTGGCGCATGAAGTTGCGCGCCTGATAGTTACGGACTCCGGTCCATGCGGTGGTCTTGCCGGGCGTCCTCGCGAGGTCGTCAATGGAGAGATCGGAGGGCTCCGATTTCATCAACCAGTAGCGCATAAAAAATGCGGCCTTAAGGCCGCATCGTTCTGGAAGATAAGCCCCCCGCAAATGCCGTCAGGGCCGCGATCTTGAACCGAAGGTCCAAATTGGTCGCTTACCGGGCGCTTCAGGCGCTTCCCGTTGGGACTCGCGCAACGGCGCCGCTGGAGCCGCAACCTGATCCACGATGTTGGTTCAAAAATTAAAAGCCTTGACGAACATCGCAGGGGACAACTCGCAGGCAATTAGAACAATTCGTCCTGCTTTGCCATGGCCTCATCAATCGAGGCCTCGATCGCTTGGATTCTACGCTTAAACTCATTCGTGTCAAAATCCTTGGAAGACCCGCCGGTCAGATGCTCGTGCACGATGTTAAGCGCGACCATGATCGCGATGCGTTCGATACCGATCACCTTTCCAGAGTCCCGAATCTCACGCATCCTTGCATCAAGATATTTCACCGCCTGGGTCAACGCCGCCCGCTCTTCATCCGGACAGGCGACACGAAACTCGCGCCCCATAACGTTAATGTCCATGCCTTTCGCTTCAGACATACGGCAACCTATCTCATGAACCCGCGCATGTGCGACGGAGGTGATTTGGTTGAAGGACTGGGCGCGAGCGAGGCGATTTGGTCATTCCAAATAAGGAGCGAGTAACACCGCCCTTCGCCCGGTGCAGGCGCTTGCGCCTGCACGCGTGCGAAAGCCCCAGGGATGCGCAACGGCGGCAGCCGTTGCTCAGCAGCCCGTCCCTGCGGGTTGCGGCTAGAGAAAGCCGCCTGCCGCGTTGCTCGGCTGGCCAATATCGACATATTGGCTGCGCCTCGCGCCTTGCATTCGTCACTTTCTGGCCGCAACGCAGTGGGGTCATGAGATAGGTTTCTTACTCCGGAATCTGGCGCATGATGGATTCGAGGCGGTCGCGTGCACTGGTGACTTTTTCCGCCATTTGCTTGTTCTCGTTGAGCATGATCGCGAGGTCCTGCCGTAACTGATGATTCTCGCCGCGCAGTCGCAGGCAAAACTGGGTGAGCGCGTTCACTTTCTCCTCCAGGGTTTTTAGTTCTTTTTCCATAAGGCCCACTATAGTTTGAAAAATCAAGCAGGGTCAACTTGCCCGGAAGCAACCGTTCCACCCTCGCCGCGCGGCACGGCTTACTCGCGAGCCGCCTTTGACTTGCCCACGTCGGCTGCGACAGAATGCCGGCAGACCCCGTGAACAGCCTCATTCTCTACCGGCGGCTCCTCGCCTACGCGCGGCCTTACCTGAGGACGTTTCTTTTGTCAGTCTTCGGAATGGTGCTCGTCGCCGCGATGCAGCCCGCGCTCCCCGCGCTCATGAAAGCGCTGCTCGACGGCAGCTTCGTGGACAAGGACCCGGCCCTTATCAAGCTCCTGCCGCTGGCGCTCATTCTGGTGATGATTGTGCACGGCATAGGCGCCTTTCTTTCGGAATATTGCGCAAGCTGGGTCGGAAACAAAGTCGTCCTCGACCTCCGGGGCGCGATGTTCAAAAAGCTCGTACAGTTGCCGACGTCATATTTCGAGAACGTCAACAGCGGCAACGTGATTTCCAAGCTCACCTTCGACGTCGCGCAAGTCGCGCACGCAGCGACCAACGTTCTCACGGTGCTGATCAAGGATGGTTTGACGATCGTCGGTCTGGTGCTTTGGCTCTTGTATCTCAATTGGAAGCTGACGTTGATCGCGCTCGCTTTCGTGCCGGGAATCGTTTTCATCATGCTGCTGGCGAGCCGTCGCCTGCGTACGATGAGCGGGCAGGCGCAAACGGCGATGGGCGAGATTACGCGGGTTTTGCAGGAAGCGACCGAGGCGCACAAGATCGTAAAAGTTTTTGGCGGGCAGGATTACGAGACCGGTCGTTTTTTCTCGCGCGCGAATAGCCTGCGGCGTTATCTCATGAAACAGTCGGCGACTTCGGCGTTGAGCTGGCCGGCTGTGCAGCTCGTCACTGCTTTGGGTCTCGCGATCATCGTTTATCTGGCGATTTTGCAATCGCAGGCGGCAGAGACGACCGTGGGTGGATTCGTTTCCTTCGTGGTCGCATCGTTGATGTTGACTCCGCCGTTGCGCCGGCTGACCAAAGTCAACGAGCACTTGCAGCGCGGCCTCGCCGCGTCGGAATCGGTGTTTCGCGTGCTCGATGAAGAACCCGAGCCGGATGACGGAGCGATCGTCCTGCCGCGCGCACGCGGCGAAATCCGCTTCGATCGAGTGAGCTTCGGTTATGGCGGCCCTGACAATCTTGCTCTGAACGACGTGTCGCTCGATATCAAACCTGGTGAAACCGTCGCGCTGGTCGGGCCTTCGGGCAGCGGCAAGACCACCCTCGTCAATCTGATACCGCGGTTTTATCACCCGACCACCGGGCGCATCAGTCTCGACGGGCATGACCTCGAAACACTGCAGCTGAAAAGCGTGCGGGCGAACGTCGCGCTCGTTTCACAGGAAGTGATTTTATTCGATGACACGGTCGCCGCCAACATCGCCTACGGCGTGCTCGCCAATACCTCCGAAGCCGACATCATCGCCGCCGCCAAAGCCGCGCATGCGTGGGAATTCATCGTCGAAATGCCCGAGCAACTGCAAACGCTCGTGGGCGAAAACGGCGTCAAGCTTTCCGGCGGTCAGCGCCAGCGCATCGCTATAGCCCGCGCGTTTCTCAAGAACGCACCGGTGCTGATTCTCGACGAGGCGACGTCGGCGCTCGATACCGAATCCGAGCGCCATGTGCAGGCCGCGCTCGAAGACTTGCTCCAGGGCCGCACGACGATTGTAATCGCGCACCGTTTGTCCACGGTCGAGAGAGCCGACCGAATCGTCGTGCTTGAAAAAGGCCGCATCGCGGAAATCGGCAGCCATCGCGATCTTCTCGAAAAGAGCGGTCTTTATGCGCAGTTGTATCGCGTGCAGTTCGAACCTGCGGCCGCAGAAGCGCCGAAGAGCGAACGGCGCGGAGCGCGATCGGTCGCGTAAGTCCGATCAGCGGCTGGCACGGATGCGCGGCAGCAATTTGTCCCCTACTTCTTGAACCACGAACCGCGGGCGAACCAAGAACTCTGCTTTCAAACCGTCGTGCGCTCGCTACCCGGGAAGCGAACGTCGGGCTTCGCCCGCTGGAATCAACAGGAAGTCTTCGCCAAGCGCTTTGGCGGGTCGCGCGCGCGAATTCACTGGCAACGTGAAGAACGTGGTTTGCGAGCGTTGCACAAGGAAAATATCGCCGCGCCGCGGATTCTCTATTCCGGCCAGCTGGAGGACGGCTACGTTCTGATTACCGAGCGCCTCGCGCCCGCGAAGACCGCGGAGGAGCTATGGGGTAAAGCGGCAGATGATGTTGGAAGGGCCGAGTTGTTGCGAGGACTGGCGATGCTCGTCGCCAAGCATCACAACGCCGGCTTGCGCCAGACGGACTTGCATTTGAACAACTTTCTTTTCGCCAACGGAAAAATCTACACGCTCGACGGCGCCGGGATTGTTACCGGAAAAGTAAGCAAGCGCGCGGCGCTCGATAGCCTCGCATTGCTACTCGCGCAGGCGCCTTTCCGCTTCGATGCCTTCGCCGACACCGCTTACGCTGACTACGCCAGTTCCCGCGGATGGAAAACGCGGCAAGACGATCTAGAGCGCTTGCAAGAGCGCATCGTCGCAATGCGAGTGCGCCGAGAGAAAGAATACTTGAGCAAAATCTTTCGCGAGTGCAGCGCGTTTCGATTTGAAAAGACTTTTAGCGGAGCGATCGCATGGGACAGATCTTATGACAGCCCAAGCCTACGCCAACTGCTGGCGAATCCTGACGCTGCTTTCTCCGGCGAACTGCTCAAGAAGGGAAACACCAGCACGGTGGCGAAAATCGCAATCGATTCTCACGACCTGGTGGTCAAGCGCTACAACATCAAGAGTTTCTGGCATGGGATGAATCGCGCCTGGCGCCGCACTCGCGCCGAGCATTCCTGGAAAAGCGCTCACCGGCTCCAATTCCACGGAGTCGCTACCGCAAAGCCTGTCGCGCTCGTCGTCAACACCATTGGGCCGCTGCGCCGGACTTCGTATTTCATCGCCGAATACGTCAACGGTCCGAGCATCCGTGACTTTTTCCTCGCTGCTTCCATGCAAGAGAAAGACGCCGTGATCGAGAAAATCGCGGATGTCCTCCTCGCTCTCAAGTCTCTGAAGTTGAGCCACGGCGACTTGAAAGCCGGCAACATCGTGATTCGCAATGGCGAAGCAGTGCTGCTCGATTTGGATGCGTTGCGAAAGCACCGGGGCGAATCGAGCTTGAAGCGTGCGCTCAAGCGCGATACGGAAAGGCTGCTCGCGAATTGGCAGCCGGAATCGGAGATCTACAAAGCTTTCGAAAGGAAACTGCGCGACTTGCTGAAGTAGAGATTACTCGGCTTCAGCGAGCAGCTCGTCGATTTCGGCTTCGACAATTTTCGCCCGGGAATCGCTCACATGGGTTTCACCGATCACGACTTTGCGAACCGTTCCTCGTTTGTCGAGGATGAAGAACGCAGGCCAGACGCTATTCTTCATCGCTCTCCAGTAGGAAAAATCATTGTCGAGCATGACCGGATGCGTGAGCTTGAACTCTTTCACCTTGCGCTCGACGTTGGCGCGGACTTTTTCGTGCGCGAATTCGGGAGTGTGAACGCCGACGACCTGCAATCCGCGTTTGCGGTAGCGCTCTTCCACGCTATGTAGCCACGGAAACGAGCGGTAGCAGTTCCAGCAGTCGAAAGTCCAGAAGTCAACGAGCACCACTTTACCGCGCAGATCCCGGAGTGTAAGCGGGGGAGAATTGATCCATTCCTCAGCGGCGTGATGGGTGAATTCTGGCGCGGGTGTGGCGGTGAACGCGGCGGGAGTAAACGCGAGCAGAGCGCGAGCAATAGTGGGCGCATATTCAGCAATTCATGGGCGAGACTTGCTTGTACGGTTTCGGGTAGCATTCGGATGCTCATGCATGACGAAAGACGCAACCTCCCCGACCGCCGAATCAATTCTTTCCGCTCGATTCTGCACGGCGCGTTTGGCGGCAGGCGAGTCGCCGTCCGCCGCAGCGACACAACACACGCCTACGTTGATCACTATCATCCTTCGCTTGTCTATGTCTCGTTCGGCATCGTGCTCTTGTGCTGCGCCGACGCGTATTTCACCCTGATGCTCTTGCAGCGCGGCGCGACCGAGATGAATCCGGTGATGGATGCGTTGATCCGGCGAAACGTACAGATCTTTCTCAACGTCAAAATCGTCTGGACATGCGTCGCGGTGGTGTTTTTACTGCTGCACAAGAATTTCGTTCTTTTCAATCTTCTCTCCACCGCGCGTGTGATCTACGCGCTCTTCGCCGCCTACGCGGTTCTGATCGTCTACGAGATCGCGCTGCTGATTTTGTTCTGAGTTTCCTCGAGGTTCAACTCGGCGACAACAATCGCGTGATCGCTCGGACGCTCGCCTCCACGCAAGCTCTTGTCGATCGCGCATGCGGTGCAAAGTTTGGCCAGCGCCGGCGAAAGCAGAATATGGTCTATGCGCAAGCCGCGATTGCGCCGAATACGCGAAGAGGCGGTAATCCCACCAGGTGAAAGCATTTTCCTCGTGTGGAAAAAGGCGGAAGCAATCGACGAAACCGAGAGCGATCAAATCGTGAAATTTTTCGCGCTCGGGTTCGCTCACCATCACGTTTCCCTGCCATAAGGCGGGGTCGTGCACATCGCGGTCTTCAGGGCGCGATGTTGTAATCCCCCAGAACCGCAAGTTTCGGATAACGCTGGAGCTCTTCGGCAAGCCACGCCTTGAAGCGATCGAGCCAGCGCAGCTTGTACTCGTATTTTTCGCTCCCCACGGTCTGTCCATTGGGCACGTAGACGGAGACGACGCGCACGTCGCCGAAGCAAACCGCTAGCACCCGCTTCTGCGGATCGTCGAAATCGGGAATGCAGGTGACCACCTCGGCGCCCGGCTGTCTGGCGAGCACGGCGACGCCGTTGTAGCTTTTTTGTCCGCAAAAATACGCTTCGTAGCCGACTTCCGTGAACGCCTCACGAGGAAAATTCTCGTCCTCGCATTTGGTTTCCTGAAGACAGATGACGTCGGGCGCGTTCGCCTCGAGCCACGAAAACAACTGCGCTTGGCGCACTTTCAGCGAATTAACATTCCAGGTGGCGAGTTTCATAACAGCAGGACTAAGGACTCAGGGCCCAGGACTAAGTCGCCGCCTCTACTCAGTCCTGAGTCCTCAGTCCTGGGTCCTAGCCTTTCACACACACGACCTGTTTCAGCGTATGCACGACCTCGGTCAGATCGTTTTGATTGCGCATGACCTCATCGATGTCCTTGTACGCTCCGGGAATTTCGTCGAGCACGCTTTTGTCCTTACGGCAAATGACGCCCCTGGTTTGTTCGGCGAGGTCTTCTCGCGAGAATTTTTTTCGCGCGGCTTTGCGGCTCATTTGGCGTCCGGCGCCATGAGCGCTCGAACAGAAGCTTTCGGGATTTCCCCGACCGCGCACGATATATGACTTCGCCCCCATACTTCCCGGGATAATTCCCAGCTCATCTTTGCGAGCGCGGATCGCGCCTTTGCGAGTCACCCATACGTCTTCGCCAAAATGATGTTCGCGCTCGACGTAGTTGTGATGACAGTTGACGGCTTCGGTTTCGATTGCGAAAGGCGGAAGATGCCTCGCTATTGCAGCGAGCACAAGTTGCATCATCGACTGGCGGTTGGCCGCGGCATATTCTTGCGCCCAGCCGACGGCCTTGATGTAGTCATTGAAGTGTTGCACGCCTTCCGACAGATAGGCGAGATCGCGGTCGGGCAGGTGAACGTCGGAGCGTTCCATTTCGCGCCGTGCAAGCTCGATAAAGTAACAGCCGATCGTGTTGCCGATTCCGCGGCTCCCCGAATGCAGCATAACCCACACACGGTTTTCCTCATCGAGACACAGCTCGATGAAATGGTTGCCGCCGCCGAGCGTTCCCATCTGCAATACCCAGTTTGACGACTTTCCGAACGCTTTCAACAGCTGCGGATGCTTTTCGGTCAGCGTATCCAGTCCCGCTTCGAATGGCAGCGCGGTGTCGGTTAACGCCCGGTCCTCTCTGTGCTGCTCCCGCCCTACGGGGACGTCGCGCACGATCTGGTCAAACGCTTTTTTTAAACTGCGCTCATCGAGATCCTCCGCGTGGAGCGAAAGCCGGGTCGCGATCATTCCGCAACCGATGTCCACTCCCACCGCCGCTGGAATGATCGCCCGCCTGGTCGCGATTACCGATCCCACCGTCGCGCCGATTCCGAGATGCACGTCGGGCATCGCGGCAACGTGATGGTGCACGATCGGCAGTTCGGCGATGTTGGCGAGCTGCCGCAGCGCTTCCGGCTCGACATGGCCAGTGTAGATTTTGACCGGCACGCGGCCTTTATTGAGAACCTGTTGAATCGGCATTTATCGTTTCGTCTGCTTGACCTCCTGGCGCAGCGCATCGAGAGCGAGCGATCGATGCCCGCTTCGCCATACCAGCAACGTGCGCACATTGGCAACTTGCGCCGGCAGTGGGGAAATATCCACATCCTTTTCCACCCGCACCGAGCGCAGCACTGATTCGGGGACGATCGCGATTCCCGCCCCTGAAGCGACACACGCGACGATCGCGTGATACGAGCCAAATTCCAGGACTCGTTCCGGAACCACTTTCGCCCGGCCCAGCCAGTCGCGCAGGATTCGGCGGTACGAACAACCCGTCTCGAACGCGATCAGCGTCGTGCGCCCAATATCTTCTGGCGTCCTGATTTTCGGAAAGTTCTTGGGGCGGATCAGCACAAGCTTTTCGCGAAACGCGATCTCACGGTCGAGACTGTCGCCGGTAAAAGGCTCGGCGACGAATGCCGCCTCGATCTCGTAGCTCAAAACCTTGGAAATCAAAGCGCCGGTGGTGCCGGTCTGCAGCTCGACCCGGACTTCGGGAAAAAGCTGGTGGTAACGGGCAAGTATCGGCGGCAGCCGCGCCGCGGCGGTGCTTTCCATGGTGCCGAGCCGTAGCGTCCCGCGCGGAGTGCCATCACGCAGCACCGCCTGCGCCTCCGACGACAAGCGCAGCATCTGGTCGGCATAGCCGAGCAGCAATCTGCCCTCGGGGGACAGCACGAGCCTGCGGTTCTGCCGCAAGAACAATTGAATCCCCAACTGGGCTTCGAGCTGCTTCACCCGCGTGGTCACGTTCGACTGCACGCGATTGAGTTTCGCCGCCGCCTTGACGATCCCGCCTTGCTCGGCGACGGTCTTGAAAATCTGCAATGCGTCCAGGCCGATGTTTCTCATATCGAGAACTTATACCTTCTCAATTATTCATTTTGCAGAATTGCTACTCTAGCATAAGCTCGCTCGAGTCTGAAAGAAAACCTGGTTAAGCGAGCGCAAAAATGAAAGAGCTTGGTGAAGTGAAAAGGCGGCCGGGCAGTTCGATCGATACCGAATTTTATGTGCGGAAAGCCCGCGCGCTCCGAGTCGCGACGGTCGGCGATTGCCTGTACAAGGCAGCGGGGTGGTCGCGGGCGAAGATTCGATCGTGGACGCAGTTGAGATCATGGCGCTTTCCCACGCGGAGTTAGATCATGGATTGCGCGATGCGGCGGGCTGTGGGGGCGCAGTCGCATGTCGCGCATGAGCACGGCGACCATCGCGTGCAAGAGACTTCAGGCCGGATTCGCGCGAGAATCGTTTCGATCAACATGAACGACCATGACTGATTTCCTCGCCCGCTTTGGGGTTGCGCACCCGATTATTCAAGCTCCGATGGCGGGAGGCGCAACGACCACCGAGCTCGTTTCAGCCGTTTGCAATGCCGGGGCGCTGGGTTCGCTCGCCGCGGCGCTCTTTCCACCGCAAAAAATTCTCGACTCGATTGCGGCGCTTCGCGCCGTGACTGACCGGCCCTTTAACGTCAATCTGTTCGTGCTCGACGCACCGCGTGCGGATGAACCGGAAATCGCCGCGAGAATTACGCGGGCGGAAGAGTTGCTCGCGCCGATTCGTAGAGAACTGGGTCTTGCCGATAGAAAGACTCCGGCGAAATTCTGCGAGCGCTTTGAAGACCAGCTCGCCGCGGTCCTTGAAGCGGCGCCCGCGGTCGTTAGCTTCACTTTCGGCGTCGTGAAAGACACGCGCGGACTCAAGAAAAAGGGATGCGCAGTCATCGGAACGGCGACCAACATCGCCGAAGCGCGCGCGTGGGAAGAAGCCGGAGCGGATGCGATCTGTGCGCAAGGGGCGGAAGCCGGCGCGCATCGGGGCACCTTCATCGGAGCACCCGAGGATTCGATGATCCCGCTGGCAAAGCTTGTGCCGCTCATTCTTGGGC